>NZ_JBWXON010000024.1:0-105250 GCF_056678875.1 Pantoea folii
TTGGGGTGTCGCCAAGCGGTAAGGCTCTGGTTTCTGATACCAGCATTCCGGGGTTCGAATCCCTGCACCCCAGCCAAATTGCACAATAAAGCCCGCTTTTGCGGGCTTTATTGTTTTCTGCATCCGGGAAACTGCCATGAGCGCCCTGCGACGCTCTGCCATCTATAAGCCCAACGCGTACTTCAGCGCCTTACGTTTCAGCGCTCCAGCATTCTCCGCTGCAATCAATCCCAGATTACGCACAAAACGCAATGGGGCCAGCGTGTTGCTAAAGGCAAAATAGAACAGATCCATTCCCCCCTGCATCAGCAAATTATCTTTATAGCGTTGACGATGATAACGCTGTAACACCGCATCCGATGACCATAACTGAGCCTGGCTGCGCGCCTCCACCAACGTATTGATCAACGCATCAACATCGCGATACCCGAGGTTTACGCCTTGTCCGGCAAGGGGATTGATGGTGTGTGCTGCATCACCCACCAGCGCTAATCCTGGCAAAACATAGCGCGTAGCGTGGCGACGAACCAGCGGGAATGAGGCCGCCTTCTTCACCTGAATACGCCCGACGCGTGCCGGGAAGTGGGCATGAATCTCTTTTTCAAGCTGTGACAATGGCATTGCCTGTAGCTGGCGAATACGCGCCGGTGCGTCATACCACACCAGAGAAGCGTGGCGATCAAACAGCGGCAGAAAAGCACGTGGCCCCTCTGGCGTAAATTGCTGCCAGGTCGAATCCCCCGCATCATGCTCACATTCGACGCTAATCAGCATGCAGGACTGCGCGTATTGCCAGCCACGGACGCCAATTCCCGCCAGCTGGCGCACGCGCGAGTTGGCGCCATCCGCGCCAACCACCAGCCGCGTATCCAGCGTGGTGCCATTATCCAGCTGGACCTGCCAGCCGCCACGATGCGATTGAAGCTGCTGCAGGCTGGCGGGACAAATCAGCGTGATCCCCTCTTCCTGCATTTTTTCCCACAGCGCACGTTGCAGCACGCTGTTTTCCACCATATATCCCAGCTCTGGCAAGCCCAGCGAGGCAGCATCAAAGGTCACATGTGCACTTTGCCACTCCCAGGTTTCGAGCTTGCGATAAGGCGCACAGCGCATCGCCAGCACGCGTTCCCACACATTCAACTGACGCAGCAGTGCTACCGACGAGGCTCCAATCGCGGAAAGGCGGACATCGGGCGGACTTTCTGCATCAAACGCAGCGGGTTCGGCACGTTCAATCACCGCCACACGAAATTGCTGCTGTGCCAGTCCACAAGCCAGCGCGGCACCAACCATACCGCCGCCCACCACCACCACATCAAAATGTGAATCCTGCATTGACTCTAATCCTTCTGCTTGTCGCGATAGCTCACGTCATCACGTTGATAGATAAAGTGTACCGGAAATTTGCTGCACAATCTCAGACCCTGCTGTGCTGGTCACAACAGCAGCAAAGCATTACAATACGCGCCCTGCACTTCCCTGCTCTGAATCAATGGCTAGTTCGATGACCAAAAAACTGCATATTAAAACCTGGGGCTGTCAGATGAATGAGTACGATTCATCAAAGATGGCCGATCTGCTGAACAGCACGCACGGTTACACCCTGACCGAGGACGCTGAAGAGGCGGATGTCCTGCTGCTCAACACCTGCTCGATCCGTGAGAAGGCGCAGGAGAAGGTTTTCGCGCTGTTAGGACGCTGGAAGAAATTGAAAGCGATAAATCCTGACGTGATTATTGGCGTCGGCGGCTGTGTCGCTTCGCAGGAAGGTGAACGCCTGCGTGAACGCGCCAATTGCGTGGATATTGTATTTGGTCCACAGACGCTGCATCGCTTGCCAGAGATGCTGAATCAGGTGCGCGGGACGAAAAGCCCGGTGATTGACATCAGCTTCCCGGAAATCGAGAAATTTGACCGTCTGCCAGAACCGCGTGCAGAAGGCCCGACGGCCTTTGTCTCCATTATGGAAGGCTGTAACAAATACTGTACTTTCTGCGTGGTGCCTTACACCCGAGGCGAGGAAGTGAGCCGTCCATGTGACGATATTCTGTTGGAAATCGCGCAACTGGCTGCGCAGGGCGTGCGAGAAGTGAATTTACTGGGCCAAAACGTCAACGCCTATCGCGGCACGACCTTTGATGACCAGCTCTGCAGCTTCGCGGAACTGTTGCGTCTGGTGGCGGCCATTGATGGCATCGACCGCATCCGCTTTACCACCAGCCATCCGATTGAATTCACTGATGACATTATTGATGTCTACCGTGACACGCCAGAGCTGGCGAGCTTCCTGCACTTGCCCGTTCAGAGCGGTGCCGATCGTATCCTGACGCTGATGAAGCGTGCGCACACCGCGCTGGAATATAAAGCCATCGTCCGCAAGCTGCAGAAAGCACGTCCTGATATTCAGATGAGTTCAGACTTCATCATTGGTTTCCCTGGCGAAACGCAGCAGGATTTTGAGCAGACCATGAAACTGGTGGGCGACGTGAATTTCGATGTCAGCTTCAGCTTTATCTACTCGGCCCGTCCGGGTACGCCTGCCGCTGATTTGCCTGACGATGTTTCGGAAGAAGAGAAAAAGCAGCGCCTGTATATTCTGCAGGATCGCCTCAATCAGCAGGCGATGGCGTGGAGCCGCCGCATGCTCGGCACCACACAGCGTGTGCTGGTAGAAGGCATCTCACGTAAAAATGTCATGGAACTGACCGGACGCACCGACAACAACCGCGTGGTGAACTTCGAAGCGCCTGTTGAGATGATCGGTAAGTTTGTTGACGTGGAAATTGTCGATGTCCATGCCAACTCGCTGCGTGGCAAACTGATCCGCACTGAAGATGAAATGGCATTGCGTGTCAGCCTCAGCCCCGATGCGGTGATAGCCCGCACGCGCCGTGAAAATGACATCGGTGTCGGTCTTTACCAGCCTTGATACTCCAACTTTGCGCGGCAGTGCACAAGGTGCTGCCGCCTGTTTCATCCCGTGCCCCTTGCATTCCACCTGCAACGCCCAAATATCGCTTCTGTAACTTGCAGCCGGGCCTTGCCCCATAAATAATTCCGTATAGATGCTCAATCTGTGATGGAGCATTGGATACACCTTCTTCAACTGGCCCTGAGTGACCCAAAGGATTCATTTGAATATCGAAACTCGTGAAATCGCCCTTGAACCGGCTGATAACCGCCGACTGATGAGCCTGTGCGGTCCGTTTGATGACAATGTGAAGCAGCTGGAAAAACGCCTCGGTGTCGAAATCAACCGCCGGGACAACCATTTCAAACTGGTGGGCCGATCGCTCAGCGTTGACGCAGCCATCAACATTCTGCGTGACCTGTACGTGAGTACTGCGCCAGTGCGTGGCCAAATCCCGGATATTGAACCGGACCAGGTGCATCTGGCGATCAAAGAGAGCCGTGTACTGGAGCAAACCGCCGAAAGCGTGCCGGAGTTTGGTAAGGCGATTCACATCAAAACCAAGCGCGGTGTGATTAAACCCCGTACGCCCAATCAGGCGCAGTATGTGGCTAATATCCTCGACCATGACATCACCTTCGGTGTGGGCCCAGCTGGTACCGGTAAAACCTATCTGGCGGTGGCCGCTGCCGTTGATGCCCTGGAACGTCAGGAAATCCGCCGTATTTTGCTGACGCGCCCTGCGGTAGAGGCCGGCGAAAAACTAGGCTTCCTGCCGGGTGACCTGAGCCAGAAAGTCGATCCTTACCTGCGTCCGCTCTACGATGCCTTGTTTGAAATGCTCGGCTTTGAGCGCGTGGAAAAGCTGATGGAGCGCAATGTGATTGAAGTGGCTCCGCTCGCTTACATGCGCGGCCGCACACTCAATGACGCCTTTGTGATTCTCGATGAAAGTCAGAACACCACCATCGAGCAGATGAAGATGTTTCTGACACGTATCGGTTTCAACTCCAAAGCGGTGATCACCGGTGACGTCACACAGATTGACCTGCCGCGCAGCACCAAATCCGGCCTGCGTCATGCCATTGAGGTTTTAGCGGAAGTCGATGAAATCAGTTTTAACTTTTTCCACAGCGAAGACGTGGTGCGTCATCCGGTTGTCGCACGCATCGTGAATGCTTATGAAGCGTGGGAAGAAGCCGATCAGAAGCGCCGTGACAAACTGGCAGAAGAGCGCAAGCGTGAAACACTAGCGTCTCAACTTGCCGCCCCATCCAGCCCGCAGGAGCCTTCATGAGCGCGGTGATTTTAGATTTACAGTTGGCCTGTGCCGATGAAAATGGCCTGCCAGCCGAACCCGCTTTCCAGCGCTGGCTCGAAGCCGCCGCGACGCCTTTCCAGCCGGAAAGTGAAGTCACCATCCGTCTGGTGGATGAAGCGGAGAGTCATGAGCTTAATCTGACTTATCGCGGTAAGGATAAGCCGACCAACGTGCTCTCTTTCCCGTTTGAAGCGCCCCCCGGGATTGAGCTGCCACTGCTGGGCGACCTGATTATTTGTCGTCAGGTTGTTGAGCAAGAAGCGGAAGAGCAAGGCAAAACCGTTGAAGCCCACTGGGCGCATATGGTAGTCCACGGCACGCTACACCTGCTAGGCTATGACCATATTGAAGATGAAGAAGCCGAAGAAATGGAGGCGCTGGAGACCGAGATAATGCTTGCTCTTGGTTATCCTGACCCGTACATTTCGGAGAAAGAAGACGCCTGATCCCTTTAGGTTCAGGTTATTGCGCTGCTGGCGCGGATGCCAGCAGTTCCTTTCCCTCACCAGAGAGAACGAAATAAAAACGCCATGAGCGACGACCATTCTCAAAACAGCGACGCACCCAGTAGTAAAAAGGGATTTTTCTCCCTGTTAATTAACCAACTTTTTCACGGTGAACCCAAAAACCGTGATGAGCTACTGGGACTGATCCGCGATTCTGAGCAAAAAGAGCTGATCGACCAGGACACCCGCGACATGCTCGAAGGGGTGCTGGATATTGCCGAGCAGCGCGTGCGTGACATCATGATCCCGCGCTCCCAGATGATCACCCTTAAACGCAACCAAAGCCTTGAAGAGTGCCTTGCGGTCATTATTGATTCCGCCCACTCACGCTTCCCGGTGATCAGCGAAGATAAAGACCACGTCGAAGGCATTTTGATGGCCAAAGACCTGCTGCCGTTTATGAGCAGCGCGTCTGAACCTTTCAGCATTGAGAAAGTGCTGCGCACCGCCGTTGTCGTGCCTGAAAGTAAGCGTGTTGACCGCATGCTGAAAGAGTTCCGTTCCCAGCGCTATCATATGGCGATTGTCATTGACGAATTCGGTGGCGTTTCCGGACTGGTCACGATTGAAGATATCCTCGAATTGATTGTCGGTGAAATTGAAGATGAATATGACGATGAAGAAGATCGTGATATCCGTCAGTTAAACCGCCATACCTATACCGTACGTGCGCTTGCGCCTATCGAGGATTTTAACGAGGTATTTGGTACCAGCTTCAGTGATGATGAAGTGGATACCATTGGCGGTCTGGTGATGCAGGGATTCGGCCACCTTCCCGCGCGCGGTGAGAGCATCGACATTGATGGTTACCAATTCAAAGTCGCGATGGCCGACAGCCGCCGTATCATCCAGGTGCATGTGAAAATTCCGGAAGACTCTCCACAACCGCAACTGGAAGACGAATAATTTTATGGCTTTAGCCTCTCTCTACTCGCAGCAGCGGGTTCGCCTGCTGCTGGCTTTGATTGCGGGTGCCGTTGGCACCCTTTCCTTTTCTCCCTATGATTTTTGGCCTGCCGCATTAGTTTCCCTGGCGGGACTGCAACTGTTGCTACTGGATCGCCGCAGCCCTCAAGCCGCCGCGATTGGCTTCGTCTGGGGCTTTGGGCTGTTCGGCAGTGGCATTAACTGGGTTTACGTCAGCATCGCCACCTTTGGTGGTATGCCTGGCCCGGTTAACGTCTTCCTGGTGATATTGCTGGCCGCTTACCTGGCGATTTATCCGATGCTGTTTGCGGCGGTGCTTAATCGCCTGTGGCCACGTGCGACCTTGTGGCGTCTGGTGCTGGCGGCACCGGCATTGTGGCAAATCAGCGAATTTCTGCGTGGCTGGATCCTGACCGGATTCCCGTGGCTGCAGTTCGGCTACAGCCAGATCGACGGTCCACTCAAAGGCCTTGCGCCGCTGGCGGGCGTTGAAACCATCACTTTCCTGTTGATGGTGATCGCCGGTCTGCTGGTGCATGCGCTTTATCATCGTACGGTGAAGAGCCTGGTGGCGGCCGCGGTATTGCTGCTGCTGCCATGGCCACTGCGCATGTTGCAATGGTATCAGCCGTTGCCGGAACGCAGCGTGGACGTGGCGATGGTGCAAGGCAACATTCCCCAGTCGATGAAGTGGGACCCACAGCAGTTGCTGAATACGTTGCGTGTGTACACCTCTTACAGCCAGCCTTATATGGGCAAAGCGCCCATCATTATCTGGCCGGAATCGGCGATTACCGACCTTGAAAGCAATCAGCAGCCGTTCCTCAAAGCGCTGGATGCCGAACTGCGCGAGCGCGGCAGCTCGCTAATTACCGGGATTGTCGATTCACGCGTTGAAGGGGATAACCGCTACCACGATTACAACTCCGTGATTGTGCTGGGCGGCGAGCAGCCTTACAGCTATCAAAGCCATAACCGATATCAGAAAAACCATCTGGTGCCGTTCGGGGAGTTTGTGCCGCTAGAAGATCTGCTGCGTCCGCTGGCGCCGTTCTTCGATCTGCCGATGTCATCGTTCAGCCGTGGTGCCTATGTGCAGCCGCAGTTGAAGGTGGCGGGTTATGATCTTACCAGCGCCATCTGCTACGAGATTGTGTTGGGCGAGCAGGTACGAGCCAACTTCCGTCCTAATACCAACTTCCTGCTGACCGTATCTAACGACGCCTGGTTTGGTCACTCCATCGGCCCCTGGCAGCATTTCCAGATGGCGCGTATGCGTGCACTGGAATTGGGCCGTCCGCTGTTGCGATCCACCAATAACGGTGTCACGGCGGTGGTGAATGCCAACGGCGAGGTTGAAAAAGAGATCCCGCAGTTCACGCGTGACGTGCTGGAAGCCAGGGTAACACCCACCACTGGTGAGACCCCTTATGCCAAAGCAGGCATCTGGCCGGTATGGATTCTGACGTTAATCGGCATCGTTCTGGCGATTATTCGTCGCCGCCACTGACACTCCGATCACATTCTGACAGGCGAAGTGCTCACTTCGCCTTTTTTTTGCGCTGTTTTCCGCTCCCATCGGCTACGCTTTACCAGATTCTCTGCTGGCTTTTTCACGCATTTCACCGTGCTGGCACGATCATTGCTATTTATTTCAGTGATTTTCTCAACATCAGCGTTTTGTCAGCGTAATGCCATGTTCACGCACTATTATTTGGCACTGACACGCACCGAAACGGCGCAATGGCTTTTTATTGCCTCTTAATGGTGCGGAGCGGCTCGCAAAAAACAAACTTTTTTGTTTCATTGCGTTAACAATTCGCTATGTTAATCACTATCCTGCGCGCAGTTGCGCTAAGGGATAACTAAAAAAGCAGCACGAAATACACACAACATCACAATCTGCGCAGTTTATGTTCTGCGCGACATCCATTCAAAGGAGTAGGAACATGCAGACACGCAAAGTGGCATTATCTCTTCTGCTGTTGGGAGCAGCAGCGGGAGCGGCCCAGGCGGAAGATCTCACCGGCACCCTGAAAAAAATTAATGATAGCGGCGTGATCGTCGTTGGGCATCGTGAGTCATCAGTTCCCTTTTCTTACTACGACAACCAGCAAAAAGTGGTAGGCTATTCACAAGACTACTCAAACGCCATCGTAGCGGCGATCAAAGCCAAGCTGAACAAGCCTGATCTGCAAGTAAAAATGCTGCCGATCACCTCTCAGAACCGTATTCCACTGCTGCAAAACGGCACTTACGATTTTGAATGTGGTTCTACCACCAACAACCTGGAACGTCAGCAGCAAGCCGCCTTCTCCGATACCGTCTTCATCATCGGTACGCGTCTGCTGGTGAAAAAGGGTGGCGATATCAAAGATTTCGCAGACCTGAAAGGCAAAACCGTTGTCGTGACCTCTGGTACCACTTCTGAAGTTCTGCTGCACAAGCTGAACGACGAGAAGAAAATGGATATGCGCATCATCAGCGCCAAAGACCATGGCGATTCTTTCCGTACGCTGGAAACCGGTCGTGCCGTGGCCTTCATGATGGATGACGCGCTGCTGGCGGGTGAACGTGCTAAAGCGAAGAAACCAGACGACTGGCAGATCACTGGCACACCTCAGTCGAAAGAAGCCTACGGCTGTATGCTGCGTAAAGAAGACCCGCAGTTCAAACAGCTGATGGATGAAACCATCGCGAAAGCGCAGACCTCGGGTGAAGCCGCTAAGTGGTTCGATACCTGGTTCAAACAGCCAATCCCACCGAAGAATCTGAACATGAACTTCGAGCTGTCTTCTGACATGCAGGCGCTGTTCAAAGCACCAAACGATAAAGCACTCTGAATTAACAATGAAAACAAGGGCAGTTAGGCTGCCCTCTCGATTGCTGAACACGCGGTGCGGACAGACAGACTGCAACAGGTCGTTCCCCTGAAGCAGGACGCAAGACACCGCTCAACAATCTTATGGGTAGCCTCGCTACCCTTTTTTTACCGGAGCTCGTTATGGGTATCGATTGGAACTGGGGCATCTTTTTACAACAGGCCCCGTTCGGCAATACGACTTACCTCGGCTGGCTGTGGTCCGGATTTCAGGTTACCGTTGCGGTTTCCTGCTGCGCCTGGATTATCGCCTTCCTGGTAGGTTCCTTCTTCGGCATTCTGCGTACCGTGCCCAATCGACTGCTGTCGACCATTGGTACCTGCTACGTGGAACTGTTTCGTAATATCCCGCTGATCGTCCAGTTCTTCTTCTGGTATCTGGTGGCGCCAGAACTGGTTGGCGAAAAACTGGGGATGTGGTTTAAAGCAGAACTGGACCCCAATATTCAGTTCTTCGTTTCCTCAACCATTTGCCTCGGCTTGTTCACTGCTGCGCGCGTTTGTGAACAGGTACGTGCCGCGATTCAATCATTGCCACGCGGTCAGAAAAACGCAGGGTTGGCGATGGGGCTGACGCTGCCACAAACTTATCGCTACGTGCTGCTGCCGAATGCCTATCGCGTGATTGTGCCGCCGATGACCTCGGAAATGCTGAACCTGGTGAAAAACTCTGCCATCGCTTCGACCATTGGTCTGGTGGATATGGCGGCGCAGGCCGGTAAGTTGCTCGACTACTCGGCGCACGCCTATGAATCTTTCACCGCCATTACCCTGGCTTACGTGGGTATTAACCTGGTGATCATGCTGATTATGAGTTTGGTAGAACGTAAAATTCGCCTGCCCGGCAATCTGGGAGGCAAATAATGTACGAGTTTGACTGGAGTTCGATTCCTCCCAGCCTGCCCTATTTGTGGAATGGCTTGATCATCACCTTCAAGATTACCGCCGTCGCCGTGGTGTTCGGCATTATCTGGGGCACGATTCTGGCCGTGATGCGTCTGTCGCCGTTCGCGCCGATTCGCTGGTTCGCTAAGCTGTACGTCAACCTGTTCCGCTCCGTCCCGCTGGTGATGGTGCTGCTGTGGTTCTATCTGGTGGTGCCTGCATTACTGCAACAGGTATTGGGACTTTCCCCCAAAACTGACATTCGCCTGATTTCCGCCATGATTGCTTTTGCACTGTTTGAAGCGGCCTACTATTCGGAAATCATCCGAGCGGGTATCCAGAGCATCTCACGCGGACAGTCGAATGCTGCGCTCGCGTTGGGTATGACGCACTGGCAATCAATGAAATTGATCATCCTGCCGCAGGCGTTCCGCGCCATGGTGCCATTGCTGCTGACGCAGGGCATTGTGCTGTTCCAGGATACCTCGCTGGTGTATGTGTTAAGCCTGGCTGACTTCTTCCGTACCGCCTCGACGATTGGCGAGCGTGACGGTACCCAGGTTGAAATGGTTCTGTTTGCCGGTCTGGTCTATTTTGTGATCAGCCTGAGCGCTTCACTGTTGGTTAGCTATCTGAAAAGAAAGAGGACGGTTTAAATGATTAGCCTGAAAAATGTTTCTAAGTGGTATGGTCACTTTCAGGTGCTGACCGACTGCTCCACCGAAGTGAAAAAAGGTGAAGTGGTGGTGGTCTGTGGACCGTCCGGCTCAGGTAAGTCAACCTTGATTAAAACGGTGAACGGTCTGGAACCGGTGCAGGAAGGCAGCATTCAGGTTAACGGTACCGAAGTGAACAACAAGAAAACCAACCTGGCACAACTGCGCAGCAAAGTTGGTATGGTGTTCCAGCACTTCGAACTGTTCCCGCACCTCAGCATTGTCGATAACCTGGTGCTGGCGCAGGTCAAGGTGTTAAAGCGAGATAAAGCCGCTGCGCGTGAGAAAGGTCTCAAGCTGCTGACGCGTGTTGGTCTGGCTGCGCATGCGGAGAAGTTCCCTGGACAGCTCTCGGGCGGCCAGCAACAGCGTGTGGCGATTGCCCGCGCGCTGTGTATGGACCCGATCGCGATGCTGTTTGACGAACCGACATCTGCGCTCGACCCAGAGATGATCAATGAAGTGCTGGACGTCATGGTGGAGTTGGCGAACGAAGGCATGACCATGATGGTGGTGACGCACGAGATGGGCTTTGCGCGCAAAGTGGCCAATCGCGTGATCTTTATGGATGAAGGGAAAATTGTCGAAGACACTAACAAAGATGACTTCTTTAATAACCCGCAGTCCGACCGCGCAAAAGACTTCCTCGCGAAGATCCTGCATTAATTAGCGCCATCCATCGCGCCACTGCATGGCTGTGATTTCCCATCACGCACGCAGCGGCGCGATGCATCTTATCGTTTTCTGCTCATTAAGGTTCAAAAGGCTGACGCTGGAAATGATCGTGCCCACACTCCGGGCAGCGCGTTAAGCTCTCCGGTGTATAGATCGCCCGGGTAAAACCGCACTTCTCACACACCAGATTACCCAACCCCACCACTTCACCGCTTTGATAAACACCGTGATGTCGTAGATCCTGAAACACCTCGCGCCACTCTAACTGGCTTTTGTCCGTGATATCCGCCAGTTCTTTCCATACGCTCTCGCGAATGACGCGCAAAAATACGGAGTCACCGAGCACATCTGAAGATTCCTGATAACTGAGCGCGAACTCATGTAAATCACGCCTGACCGCCCGCATCACCTCATTCACTTCAGAAGAGGTCAGCGTCTTTTTCGCTAATAACTCCTGCCGTGCCTCAGCGACCAGGGCATCAACATCACGCTCGCCCTGCTCCAGCCGCTGGGTTAATGCCGCTATCGTTGCACGATACTCCTGCGCCACGTTATTCATTTTGTTCTCCTTTCCGCGGGAATAGCTGATAGTAAGTTTAGCTGTTCTGTCATATTTGCCGTGACGAAAGCGGAGTAAATCGCAAAAGGGTGAAAGCGGCGGCGCATTGAGTAGAAATCCACTCAGCCGGGGCGTGAAATGTTGTTGAGGAAGAGCCTTATGGGTATGCTATGCGGATCTAAATGTATGCGAACCCGTCATACTTCAAGTCGCAGGTGCGTTGGCTGCACGTGTTCACGCCGTCGCTTACTTCGTTAAGCGCGAGCGTATTCACACCTTTGCCGCCCGCCTGTAACGTGAACTATTCAGGGTTAACGATTTTCATAAAGGACCACAGGCAGCCATGCAAGAGCAATACCGCCCGGAAGAGATAGAATCCCGCGTCCAACAGCACTGGGACGAAAACGAAACCTTTAAAGTGACCGAGCAGGAAGGCAAAGAGAAATACTACTGCCTTTCTATGCTGCCCTATCCTTCTGGCCGCCTACACATGGGCCACGTGCGTAACTACACCATCGGCGATGTGATTGCGCGCTATCAGCGCATGCTGGGTAAAAATGTCCTGCAGCCGATTGGCTGGGATGCGTTTGGACTGCCAGCCGAAGGCGCTGCGGTTAAAAATAACACCGCACCCGCGCCATGGACTTATGACAACATCGAATACATGAAGAACCAGCTCAAACTGCTGGGCTTTGGCTATGACTGGAGCCGTGAATTGGCCACCTGCCAGCCAGAGTACTATCGCTGGGAACAGTGGTTCTTCACCAAGCTGTATGAAAAAGGCATGGTCTATAAAAAGACCTCAGCGGTGAACTGGTGCCCACATGACCAAACCGTGCTGGCTAACGAACAGGTTATCGACGGCTGCTGCTGGCGCTGTGACACCAAAGTTGAGCGCAAAGAGATTCCTCAGTGGTTCGTAAAAATCACCGCTTACGCGGAAGAACTGCTCAACGATCTGGATAAGCTGGAAGACTGGCCTGAAACGGTCAAGACCATGCAGCGTAACTGGATTGGCCGTTCTGAAGGTGTGGAAATCACCTTCGATGTGGCGTACAGCGAAGAGAAATTAACAGTTTACACCACACGTCCGGACACCTTCCTCGGTGCCACCTATGTTGCTGTGGCAGCTGGCCACCCACTGGCGCGCCAGGCTGCGGCCAGCAACCCTGCGCTGTCTGACTTCATCGCAGAATGCAGCACCACCAAAGTGGCTGAAGCCGATATGGCGACGATGGAGAAGAAAGGCATGGCCACCGGCCTGTTTGCTATCCATCCGCTGACGGGCGAAGAGATCCCAGTCTGGGTCGCTAACTTTGTCCTGATGGAATACGGCACCGGCGCAGTGATGGCTGTTCCAGGCCATGACCAGCGTGACTGGGAGTTCGCGACTAAGTACAACCTGAACATCAAGCCAGTGATCCTGAATCTGGATGGTTCAACGCCTGATCTGAGCGAAGCGGCGATGACCGATAAAGGCGCGCTGTTCAACTCGGGTGAGTTCAACGGTCTGGATCATCAGGCAGGCTTCAACGCCATTGCTGATGCATTGGCGGCGAAAGGCGTCGGCGTGCGTAAAGTCAACTATCGTCTGCGCGACTGGGGTGTGTCCCGTCAGCGTTATTGGGGCGCGCCAATTCCAATGGTGACACTGGAAGACGGCACCGTGATGCCAACGCCAGAAGATCAGCTGCCAGTGATTCTGCCAGAAGATGTGGTGATGGACGGTATCACCAGCCCGATCAAAGCCGATCCTGAGTGGGCGAAAACCACGGTTAACGGCCAGCCAGCGCTGCGCGAAACCGATACCTTTGACACCTTTATGGAATCATCCTGGTATTACGCGCGTTACACCTGTGCCAATTACAACGAAGGCATGCTGGATCCTGCCGCTGCGAACTACTGGCTGCCGGTGGATCAGTATGTCGGTGGTATCGAACACGCCATCATGCACCTGATGTATTTCCGCTTCTACCACAAGCTGCTGCGTGACGCAGGCCTGGTGAACTCTGATGAGCCAGCCAAACGTCTGCTGTGTCAGGGTATGGTACTGGCCGATGCGTTCTATTACACCGGCGCGAACGGCGAGCGTAACTGGGTTTCTCCGGTTGATGTTAGCGTTGAGCGCGATGAAAAAGGTCGTATTGTTAAGGCTGTCGACAACGCAGGCCGCGAAGTGGTTTATGCCGGCATGAGCAA
Source organism: Pantoea folii (assembly GCF_056678875.1). Classification (NCBI taxonomy): domain Bacteria; kingdom Pseudomonadati; phylum Pseudomonadota; class Gammaproteobacteria; order Enterobacterales; family Erwiniaceae; genus Pantoea; species Pantoea folii. The sequence goes on from NZ_JBWXON010000024.1 coordinate 13,581, forward strand.
GATGTCCAAGTCGAAAAACAACGGCATCGATCCACAGCTGATGGTTGAACGTTACGGTGCCGATACCGTGCGTCTGTTCATGATGTTTGCTTCACCAGCAGAAATGACGCTGGAATGGCAGGAATCGGGTGTAGAAGGTGCGAACCGCTTCCTGAAGCGCGTGTGGAAACTGGCCTACGAACACGTAGCGAAAGGTGCCACCGTGGCGCTGGACCTCAATGCACTGAACGACGATCAGAAAGCGCTGCGTCGCGATCTGCACAAAACCATCGCCAAGGTGGCCGATGACGTGGGTCGTCGCCAGACATTCAACACCGCTATCGCTGCCATCATGGAGTTGATGAACAAGCTGACTCGTGCCCCGCAGGAGAGCGATCAAGATCGCGCACTGATGCAGGAAGCGCTGGTGGCGGTCGTTCGTCTGCTCTATCCGTTCACGCCGCACGCCAGCTATGTTCTGTGGCAGGCGCTGGGCGGAGAAGGTAGTGTCGATGAAGCCAGCTGGCCGGTTGCGGATGAATCCGCGATGGTGGAAGATTCACTGCTGGTCGTTGTACAGGTGAATGGCAAAGTGCGCGGCAAGATTACCGTTGCGCCGGATGCTACGCAGGAGCAGGTTCAGGCGCGTGCTGCGCAGGAGCATATTGTGGCGAAATATCTGGAAGGCGTCACACTTCGTAAAGTGATTTATGTCCCTGGCAAACTGCTTAACCTGGTCGTAGGTTAAGTTCAGGAGGAACTGTGCGACAACTGATTATCAGGCTGTTTGTCCTGCTTGCGGTGATGATCACCGCAGGCTGTGGTTTTCACCCGCGTGGCACCACCATGGTGCCTAACGAGATGAAAACGCTGATCGTCCAGAGTGGCGATCCGTATGGCCCAATGGCGCGCACCGTGCGCCAACAGCTGCGTATCAATGATGTCACCATTGTTAATGACAGCAAACAGGCCAGTGCCAAATACCCGACACTGCGCTTAGGTGCAGAAGTGCTGGGGCGTGATACCGCGTCAGTGTTTATCAGCGGCACCACTGCTGAGTATTCACTGGTGATGACAGTGACCGCGCAGGTTCTGATCCCGGGCAAAGGCATCTACCCGATCAGCACCACCGTGTACCGTTCTTTCTTCGACAACCCGAATGCCGCACTGGCGAAGGATGCCGAGCAAGACATGATCGTGCAGGAGATGCGCCAGCGTGCCGCCGAGCAACTGGTGCGTAAACTGTTAACGGTTCATGCCGCGCAGGAAAGCAATAAAGACACGTTGCCACAGCCGGAGATCATCGCACCAGGTGAGAATTCACCAGAAGTGCCCTCTTCGTCAGCAACCAGTCTGCAATGATCAGGATTTATCCTGAACAACTGAGCGCGCAGCTTCGTGAGGGGCTGCGCGCCTGTTATTTTCTGACCGGCAATGAACCGTTGCTGATTCAGGAAAGTGCCGATGCCATTCGCGCGGCCTCATCTTCTCAAGGCTTTGAAGAACACTTCAGTGTCACTCTTGATGCGCAAACCGACTGGGATGCGATCTTTGCCAGCTGTCAGGCACTCAGCCTGTTCACGCAACGCCAGACCTTAACGCTGCAACTGCCAGAAAACGGTGCCAATGCAGCGATGGCCGAGCAACTGGTTAAACTCGCCAGCCTGCTGCACAGCGATATCCTGCTGGTGCTGCGCATGGCAAAACTCACCAAAGCGCAGGAAAACAGCGCCTGGTTTAAAGCGCTCAGCGCTCATGCCGTGCTGGTTCCCTGCCAGACGCCCGAACAAGCGCAGCTACCGCGCTGGGTCGCGAGCCGTGCCAAAGCCATGAAGTTGAGTGTTGATGACGCGGCGATTCAACTGCTGTGCTACTGCTACGAAGGCAATCTGCTGGCGCTGGCGCAAGCGCTGGAACGTCTGTCACTGCTGTGGCCAGATGGCAAACTCACTCTGCCCCGCGTGGAAGACGCGGTAAATGACGCTGCACACTTTACGCCCTTCCACTGGGTGGATGCCCTGCTGGCGGGCAAAAGCAAGCGCGCCCTGCATATTCTGCATCAGCTGGAAAAAGAGGATGCTGAAGGGGTGATTTTACTGCGTTCTCTGCAACGTGATTTACTGACGCTGCTGCATTTGCAGCGCAATCAGGGTAAACAGGGCTTGCGTGCGCTAATGGATCAACAGCGCATCTGGCAAAACCGTCGCGCACTGTTTACCGATGCGCTGCAACGCCTTGATGCACGTCGTCTGCAACGCGCCGTCCATCTGCTCGCCGAACTGGAGCTGACCATGAAGCAGGATTACGGTCAAAACCTTTGGCCGCAGCTTGAAACCTTGTCGCTGCTGCTGTGTCACCGCGATTTTCCCCTAAGCTTTACGGATGTCTAAACTTTACGCGCTGTTTGGCGGCACCTTCGATCCTATCCACTTTGGCCATCTGCGCCCGGTGGAAGCGCTGGCGCAACAGGTAGGGCTGAAAAAGGTCACGCTACTACCCAACAACGTGCCACCGCATCGGCCACAGCCTGAAGCCAGTGCCCGGCAGCGCGTGGAAATGCTGCGCTGTGCGATTGCGACCCGCCCCCTGTTTGATATTGATACGCGAGAACTGGAGCGGGATACGCCGTCATGGACGGTGGCAACCCTTGAAGCACTCCGTGCGGAACGCGGTGCAGAACAGCCCCTCGGGTTTATCATCGGACAAGATTCTCTGCTAACGTTAGCCAAATGGCATCGCTGGCAGGATCTCCTCTCTCTGTGCCATCTGTTGGTGTGCCAGCGACCGGGCTATGCAACGCAGATGGAAACGCCTGAGATGCAGCAGTGGCTGGATGCGCATCGTGCACAGCACGCAGAACAGTTGCATCAAGCACCGGCAGGCCATATCTGGCTGGCTGATACGCCGCTGTTCGACATCTCCGCCACGGAAATACGCCAGCGTCGCCATCAGGGGCAATCCTGTACCGATCTGCTGCCCGATGCGGTTATCGATTATATCGATCGCGCTGGCTTATATCGCGGTTGATCGTTGCGTGCTATACTGCGCCGCTTCATTTTAGGCTATGTTTTCCGGGCATTCAGCCTTCTCGTAATCACCTGTTTTTAAGGGGAACCTTTTGCAAGGTAAAGCACTCCAAGATTTCGTTATTGATAAGATTGACGATATTAAAGGCCAGGACATCATTGCTGTTGATGTTCAGGGCAAATCGAGCATCACCGATTGCATGATCATCTGCACCGGCACGTCGACGCGTCATGTGGTTTCGATCGCCGATCACGTGGTTCAGGAATCCCGTGCCGCGGGTTTAAAACCGCTAGGCGTCGATGGTAAAGCTGCCGCTGATTGGGTCGTCGTTGATCTTGGCGAAGTGATCGTACACGTGATGCAGGAAGAGAGCCGCCAGCTGTATGAGCTGGAAAAGCTCTGGAGCTAAGCCTTGAAACTGCAGCTTGTGGCCGTCGGCACCAAAATGCCTGACTGGGTTCAGACCGGTTTCATGGAGTATCTGCGCCGCTTCCCCAAGGATATGCCGTTTGAACTGACCGAAGTGCCTGCGGGTAAACGCGGCAAGAACGCGGACATCAAGCGCATCCTGGAAAAAGAGGGTGAAGCGATGTTAGCGGCCGTCGGCAAAGGCAATCGCATCGTCACGCTGGATATTCCTGGGCAGCCGTGGGAAACCCCACAGCTGGCGCAACAGCTTGAGCGCTGGAAACAAGATGGCCGCGATGTCAGCTTGTTGATTGGCGGCCCGGAAGGACTGGCGCCGGCCTGTAAAGCCGCTGCCGAGCAGAGCTGGTCGCTGTCCACGTTGACGTTGCCTCACCCGCTGGTGCGTGTGCTGGTAGCCGAAAGCCTGTATCGTGCCTGGAGCATCACCACGAATCATCCTTATCACCGTGAATAAACGCCTGACAACCTCCAGACAATAAACGCAGCGGATGAAATTACAGAGCAACGCCTTTCGCGATTACACTGCCGAACAAAAACTCTTTGTCCGCCGGGCTTTGGTGGCTTTTGTTGGCATTTTCCTGCTCTCCAGCGTGCTGGTGGTCAACCTCTATCACTTGCAAATCCTGCGTTTCGACGATTACAGCACCCGTTCCAATGAGAACCGCATCAAGCTGGTGCCCGTTGCGCCCAGCCGCGGCATCATCTTTGATCGCAATGGCGTCCCGCTGGCGCTGAACCGCACCATTTACCAGGCTGAACTGGTACCCGAAAAAGTCGATGACCTGAAGCAGACGCTGCAGGATCTGCGCCCGGTGCTGGATCTGACAGACGACGATCTCGACGCCTTTGAAAAAGAGCGTAAGCGCTCACGTCGTTTCACCTCCATTCCGGTAAAAACCGCACTCAACGAAGTGCAGGTGGCGCGCTTTGCCGTCAATCAGTACCGCTTCCCCGGTGTGGAAGTGAAAGGTTATCAGCGCCGCTATTATCCTTACGGCCAGACGCTGACGCATGTAGTGGGCTACGTCTCTAAAATTAACGACCGCGACGTTAAACGCCTCGATGATGAAGGTAAATGGCCTAACTATGCGGCAACGCATGATATCGGCAAGTTGGGCATCGAGAACTATTACGAAGATGTGCTGCATGGCAAAACCGGCTACGAAGAGGTTGAAGTGAACAACCGCGGCCGGGTGATCCGCCAGTTGCATGAGCAATCTCCACAGGCCGGCCGTGATATCTATCTGACCGTTGACCTGAAACTGCAGCAATATATTGAAACCCTGTTGACCGGCAGCCGTGCCGCCGTGGTGGTCAGCGATCCACGCACCGGTGAAATTCTGGCGCTGGTGTCCACACCGAGCTACGACCCTAATCTGTTTGTCGATGGCATCTCCAGCAAGGATTACAAAGCCCTGCTGAGCGATGAGAACCGTCCGCTGTATAACCGCGCGTTGCAGGCCTCCTACCCACCCGCCTCAACGGTGAAACCTTATGTTGCCGTTTCTGCGCTAAGCGCAGGCGTGATTAACCGCAACACCAGCCTGTTTGACCCCGGCTGGTGGCAGTTACCCGGTTCGGAAAAACGCTATCGCGACTGGAAAAAATGGGGACACGGCCGTCTTAACGTCACCAAATCGCTGGAAGAGTCTGCCGATACCTTCTTCTATCAGGTCGCCTACGACATGGGCATTGATCGCCTGTCAGAGTGGATGACCAAATTTGGCTATGGCCATCGCACCGGTATTGATTTGCCACAGGAAAGCCCCGGCAACATGCCAACGCGTGAGTGGAAACTGAAACGCTTTAAGAAGCCTTGGTATCAGGGGGACACCATTCCGGTGGGAATTGGTCAGGGTTACTGGACCGCAACCCCGGTACAGATGAACAAAGCCATGATGATTCTGATTAATGACGGCATTATCAAAGTGCCGCATTTGCTGCGCGCCACCCGTGAAGGTCAGGCCATGGTGCCGTATCGCCAGCCGCCGGATGCGCCGATTGGCGATATCCACTCGGGATATTGGGAAATCGCCAAAGATGGCATGTACGGCGTGGCCAACCGCGCGAACGGGACGGCGCACAAAAGTTTTGCTGATGCACCTTACAAAATCGCTGCGAAATCCGGTACTGCGCAGGTATTCGGCCTGAAAGAGAACGAAACCTATAACGCGCACAAAATTGCTGAACGCTTGCGTGACCATAAGTTAATGACGGCATTCGCGCCTTACGATAAACCGCGCGTTGCCGTGACCATGATTCTGGAGAACGGCGGTGCTGGCCCGGCAGTGGGTACGGTGATGCGTCAGATTCTCGACCACATAATGTTAGGTGACAACAATACCGTGCTGCCTGAAGCCGCACCGACGCCGCCTGGCTACGAAGGTGAATAAAGATGTCCATGAACGATAGCCCGCAGAAAAGATCGATCTGGACGCGTATCCATATCGATCCCCTGTTTATGCTGATCATCCTTGCGCTACTGACCTACAGCGCCATCGTTATCTGGAGCGCCAGCGGTCAGGATCCGGGCATGATGGAGCGTAAACTCGGTCAGATTGCCATGGGTATCATTATCATGCTGGTGATGGCGCAGGTGCCGCCGCGCGTGTATGAAAGTTGGGCGCCCTATCTCTATATTGTCTGCGTGATATTACTGGTGGCGGTGGATGCCTTTGGCCATATCAGTAAAGGGGCGCAGCGCTGGCTCGATCTTGGCTTTGTGCGTTTCCAGCCCTCCGAAATAGCCAAAATAGCGGTGCCGCTGATGGTGGCGCGCTTTATTAACCGCGATGTCTGCCCACCGACGCTGAAAAATACTGGCATTGCGCTGGTGTTGATCTTCATGCCGACGCTGTTAGTGGCGGCACAGCCTGACCTCGGCACCTCGATTCTGATCGCCGCGTCCGGCCTGTTTGTGCTGTTCCTGTCGGGGATGAGCTGGAAGCTGATTGCTGTGGCGGTGCTGCTGGTGGCGGCTTTTATTCCGGTGCTGTGGTTCTTCCTGATGCATGATTATCAGCGCGACCGCGTGATGATGCTGCTCGATCCAGAGAGTGACCCGCTCGGTGCCGGTTATCACATTATTCAGTCCAAGATTGCGATAGGTTCAGGTGGTTTACGTGGCAAAGGCTGGCTGCATGGCACCCAGTCACAGCTGGAGTTTTTGCCTGAACGTCACACCGACTTTATCTTTGCGGTACTGGCAGAAGAACTCGGCCTGGTCGGCGTATTAGTGCTATTGGTACTGTATCTGCTGCTGATTTTGCGCGGCCTGATTATTGCGGCGCGCGCGCAAACCACCTTTGGTCGCGTGATGGCCGGTGGTTTGATGTTGATTTTATTCGTCTATGTTTTCGTTAACATTGGTATGGTAAGTGGTATCTTACCCGTGGTCGGTGTTCCGCTGCCGCTGGTGAGCTACGGCGGGTCGGCGTTGATTGTATTAATGGCCGGATTTGGCATCGTGATGTCGATCCATACTCATCGAAAAATGTTATCTAAAAGCGTTTAAGAGGCTGCACATGCGTAAGGATTGGCTTGGGGTTGCACTGGCATCATTGGTACTGGCTGCCTGTTCCGCACCGGAACAGCAGAATAATACTGCGCCACCGCAGCCGGCCTATAATGGCCCGGTGGTGGAAATCCCAGGCGTTGAACCGCGCTATGAACCGATCAATCCTTCTACCAGCCAGGATTACAGCGTTAATGGTAAAAATTATCGCGTAATCAAGGATCCTTCGAACTTCAGCGAAGTCGGACTGGCCACCTGGTACGGTGCAGAAGCGCAAGGTAATCGCACAGCGATCGGCGAAGCTTACGACCCGGATGCCTTAACTGCGGCACACCCTACTCTGCCACTGCCAAGCTATGTGCGCGTCACTAACCTCGCCAATGGTCGCCAGATCGTGGTGCGTGTTAATGACCGTGGTCCGTATACCCCCGGCCGCATCATTGACCTGTCTCGCGCGGCAGGCGACCGTTTGAATATCTCGAATAATTCCCGTGTTCGCGTGGATTACATCAAAGTCGCACCGGATGGTTCTGTTTCCGGCCCCGGCACCATTGGCACCACAGTGGCGAAGCAGAGCTACGCCCTGCCCGCGCGCCCGGATCTTAACGGCGGCATGGTGATGATGGGTGGCAGCGCCAATACCACGCCTGCACCTGCGCCACAGGATGTTCGCGCAGTCGATAACAGCACCCTGCAGAGTAACGGTGGACTCGGTGCTCCGGTGCAGAGCAGCGGTTTCCTCGGCGCGCCTCAGCCTTTAGCAAACGGTGTACTGGAAGGCAGTGAACCGGCCGCCACGCCTGTGCAGGCAACATCCGCTGCGCCTGTCGCGGCATCGGTTTCTGCTCCAGCCAGCGCTGCACCTCAGAGTACGCATACCGCCGGTGGTTATGTCGTTCAGGTCGGTGCGGTCAATGATGCGGCGCGCGCCCGTCAACTGGCGACCAGCCTGGGTAAACGTTTTGGCGTGCCTGGAAACGTGGAAGCCAATGGCAACGTTTATCGTATTCAACTCGGTGGTTACAGCAGCCGGGCGGAAGCCGCTGCGTTACAACAGCGCCTGACCACTGAAGCACAGATGAGCTCATTTATTACAACTGCCCGTCCGTAATGTTACGGGCAGTTACCTTTACTGCTGAAACTGATTTGCAAAGCAAGATGTCGCTCGATCGGGCGTTTGCTATAGTAAGGCACTTTTTTCACTCTTAGCCCACGGATGTTGTAGTCCTTAACATGAATACGCTGAAACCCTCTCGTTTTCTGAAACGCCTGACAGTGGGATCACTGGTCGCCCTTTCTCTCAGCCATGCCGCCTTTGCGGACGATGTTAACCTTAAGACGATGATCCCGGGCGTCCCGGAAATCGATGCTGAAGCTTATGTGCTGATCGATGCCAACTCAGGTAAAGTTCTGGCCGAAAAGAACGCCGATGCGCGCCGCGATCCAGCCAGTCTGACCAAAATGATGACCAGCTATGTGATTGGTCAGGCAGTCAAAGCAGGCAAAATCCATAACGATGACATTGTCACCGTAGGTAAAGATGCCTGGGCAACCGGTAACCCGGTGTTCAAAGGCTCTTCACTGATGTTCCTGAAGCCTGGCGATCGCGTACCGGTTTCTCAGCTGACGCGCGGTATCGTACTGCAGTCAGGGAATGATGCCTGTGTGGCGATGGCCGATTACGTTGCCGGCAGCCAGGATGCGTTTGTTAGCCTGATGAATAACTACGTTGGCGCGTTGGGTCTGAAAAACACCCACTTCCAGACCGTGCACGGCCTGGATGCTGAAGGCCAGTACAGCTCGGCGCGTGATATGGCGCTGATAGGCCAGGCATTGATTCGTGATGTGCCGGACGAATACTCGGTCTACCGTGAAAAAGAGTTCACCTTCAACAATATCAAACAGATGAACCGCAATGGTTTACTGTGGGATACCAGCCTGAACGTTGACGGTATTAAAACCGGTCACACTGATGCGGCAGGTTACAACCTGGTGGCTTCTGCCACTGAAGGCCAGATGCGTCTGATCTCTGCTGTTATGGGCGGTCACACCTATAAAGGTCGTGAAACCGAAAGTAAAAAACTGCTGACCTGGGGCTTCCGTTTCTTTGAGACCGTCGCACCTCTGAAAGCAGGCAAAGAGTTCGCCTCTGAGCCGGTTTGGTTTGGTAACAGCGATCGCGTCCAGCTTGGCGTTGAAAAAGATGCCTACCTGACCATTCCACGCGGTCGTATGAAAGACCTGAAAGCCAGCTATGTACTGACCAATACCGAACTGCATGCACCGCTGCAGAAAAACCAGGTGGTGGGCAGCATCAACTTCCAGCTGGATGGCAAAACCATTGAACAGCGTCCGCTGGTGGTCCTGAACGAAGTGCAGGAAGGCGGCTTCTTCAGCCGTATCATTGATTACATCAAACTGATGTTCCATCACTGGTTTGGCTAAGACGCTTGAAAAATCGTCTGTCTGATACCATATAATTAGAAACCCCGTTTCAAACGTATAGGGGAGGCTGGAAAGCCTCCCTTATCGATTTTTTATGCACTACCTGTTGTAGGGGCCGCCTGTGGGCTGCTCTTCTCAATTTTAAGCACCGGAGCCAACATGAAAACCAAACTGAATGAACTGCTCGAATTCCCTACCCCCTTCACCTATAAAGTAATGGGTCTGGCGCAACCGGAGCTGGTTGATCAAGTGGTTGAAGTGGTGCAGCGCCACGCCCCCGGCGACTATACCCCGGCAGTGAAACCGAGCAGCAAAGGTAACTACCATTCGGTTTCTATCACCATCACCGCAACGCATATCGAACAGGTAGAAACCCTGTACGAAGAACTGGGTAACATTGATATCGTGCGCATGGTCCTGTAATACCCGCGCTGGCAAAGGCGGCTTTGCCAGCGTTATACTCAGCCCTTCACTCTCTACCGGATCTCCGCTTTGTCAGCTAACACGCTTCTTGTTCGTCAACTGGGCCAGCGCGACTGGCAACCTGTCTCCGATGCGATGCATCAGTTTACCGATCAACGTGACAGCAGCACTGCCGATGAAATCTGGCTGGTGGAACATCATCCGGTGTTTACCCAGGGCCAGGCAGGCAAAGCCGAACATCTGTTGATGCCGGGCGATATTCCGGTGGTACAAAGCGATCGTGGCGGCCAGGTGACGTATCACGGGCCTGGGCAACAGGTGATGTACGTGTTGATTGATATTAAACGTCACAAAATCGGTGTCAGAGAGCTGGTCACTGCGCTGGAGGAAACCGTGATCGCCACCCTGGCGGATTATGGTATCGCTGCGCGCGCACGTGCCGACGCACCCGGCGTTTATATCGGCGATGACAAAGTGTGCTCATTAGGCCTTCGCATTCGCAAAGGGTGCTCCTTCCACGGCCTGGCATTAAACGTGGCGATGGATCTGGCACCTTTCCTGCGCATCAATCCCTGCGGTTATGCCGGCATGCGCATGACGCAGTTAAGTGAAAAGCAGCCGGGCGTCACAACCGCCGACGTACAACCCCGTTTGGTACAACATTTCGCCCGCTTAACGGGTTTCACCCAGCTTGATTGGCAAAATGAGGCCAGGGTCTTACCTTGACTGTCTGTGCTCATTTACAAAATTGTAACTTTAGCGCTCGCATATCGGCTGCTTATGCGCAGACGAAATGATATAATTTTTACCATATTTTCAAATAAAGTTGAAAGCCTGGTTCTCAGTTTGAGTGAGGAAGCTTTCAAATCGCAATCCCGACCGGAACCTGCAGATTTATGAGTAAACCAATTCAGATGGAACGTGGCGTCAAGTATCGCGATGCCGACAAAATGGCGCTGATTCCGGTGAAAACCGTGATGGTCGAGCGTGAAGAGATTCTGCGTAAGCCGGAGTGGATGAAGATCAAACTGCCTGCGGATTCCAGCCGCATTCAGGGTATCAAAGCCGCCATGCGCAAAAATGGTCTGCACTCGGTGTGTGAAGAGGCCTCCTGCCCTAACCTCGCTGAATGTTTTAACCACGGCACCGCCACCTTTATGATCCTCGGTGCGATTTGTACGCGTCGTTGCCCATTCTGCGACGTCGCCCACGGCCGCCCAAATATGCCTGACGCCAACGAACCGCTGAAACTGGCACAAACTATTGCCGATATGGCGCTGCGTTACGTGGTGATCACCTCGGTTGACCGCGACGACCTGCGCGACGGCGGGGCTCAGCATTTTGCCGATTGCATCACTGCCATTCGCGAAAAAAGCCCTAATATCAAAATTGAAACGCTGGTGCCTGACTTCCGTGGTCGTATGGATCGTGCGCTGGAAATCCTCACCGCCACGCCGCCAGATGTGTTCAACCACAACATGGAAAACGTGCCACGCGTTTACCGTCAGGTGCGTCCTGGCGCCAATTACGACTGGTCACTGAAGCTGCTGGAGCGTTTCAAAGAAGCGCATCCGGACGTGCCAACCAAGTCTGGCCTGATGGTCGGATTGGGTGAAACCAATGCGGAAATCGTGGAAGTGATGCGTGACCTGCGTCGTCATGGTGTCACCATGCTCACACTTGGCCAGTATTTACAGCCAAGCCGCCATCACCTGCCGGTACAGCGCTATGTGAGCCCGGCAGAGTTTGATGAGATGAAAGAAGAAGCCATGGCGATGGGCTTCACCCACGCGGCCTGTGGCCCGTTCGTACGTTCTTCTTATCACGCGGATATGCAGGCCAAAGGGCTGGAAGTGAAATAATCGGTTCTGCGGGTGTGACGCCCGCAACCAGGCTTTTTCACCCGTGCCAAAAAACAAAAACCAGACTGGAAGCAGTCTGGTTTTTTTATCAACGTCATAAATATTTACACTTATTGACGTTTGAAGTGAGATTACTCTTTGTGGCTCACGCGTTCAGCCGGCGCTTCTTCAGCGGTGCTTTTGGTTGCGGTGGATTCATCGTCTTTCATGGCTTTCTTGAAGCCTTTAATGGCGGAACCCAGATCACCACCCAGTGAACGTAACTTGTTGGTACCAAACAGCAGTACAATAAGTGCACCGATGATCAGCAGTTTGGCAATGCTGAAACCTTCCATACTTTACCTTTCAACCTTAGCGAAAAACAGACATCACTATTAACGCGCAGTTTATCAGCTGTAACAACTAGAATCTGTAACAGATTACGATCAACACCCGCGCAACATTAAATAAAGCGGCTCAAGAATGCCTGCGTACGCGGGTGCTGCGGATTACTAATCACCTGCTCCGGCGTCCCCTGCTCCACCACCACGCCACCATCCATAAACACCACCCGATCCGCCGCCTCACGTGCAAAGCCAATCTCATGCGTCACCACGATCATGGTCAGACCACGATCGGCCAGCGTGCGCATCGTCGCCAGCACCTCTCCCACGAGTTCGGGGTCCAGCGCGGAAGTCGGCTCATCAAACAGCATCAACGCCGGTTTGATGGCTAACGCGCGAGCAATCGCCACACGCTGCTGCTGCCCACCGGAAAGATGACGTGGCCACGCATCGGCTTTGTCACTCAATCCGACCGTTGTCAGCAGTTCGCGCGCATGCTGCAACGCTTCCTGGCGGGGAAACTTATGCACACCAATGGGCGCTTCAATAATGTTCTGCAGCACGGTCATGTGTGGATAGAGGTTGAATTGCTGAAACACCATGCCGATCTTCTGACGCTGGTGAGCAATCCGCCGTGCCGACAGGCGATGCAGAATTCCACGCTTCAATTCGTAGCCAATCTGCTCTTCACCCACCATGATGGAGCCGGCGTTCATATCTTCCAGATGGTTTATACAGCGCAGGAAGGTCGATTTGCCCGATCCCGATGGCCCGAGAATCACCACCACTTCACCTGGAAACACATCCAGATCGATCCCTTTCAATACCTCGTTATCGCCATAACTCTTCTGGACATTGCGCGCAGAGACCAGCGGCTGAATCTCACTCATACATCCTCCTTCAGCTGATGTGTCGCTGCGACAGCCGTGTCTGTCCGGCGTTTATTCACCACGGTACGTTTGGTGCCGCGTGCGTAGTAGCGTTCAATTGCTGACTGCCCAATATTCAGGATCGACGTGATCAGCAGATACCAAATCACGGCCACCATCAGCATCGGGATAATTTCAAAGGTGCGGTTATACACGGCCTGCACCGAGTAAAGCAGATCGCCCATGGCTATTACGCTCACCAGCGAGGTCGCTTTGATCATACTGATCAGCTGATTGCCGGTGGGAGGAATAATGGATCGCATCGCCTGCGGAATGATAATGCGGCGTAATGCACGGCTGCGGCTCATGCCAAACGCCTGAGTGGTTTCCACCTGTCCCTGATCCACAGACAACAGCCCGGCGCGAATGATCTCCGCCATATACGCCGCTTCATTCAGTGCCAGTCCGGCAAACGCAGCGGTCAGCGGCGTAATCAGATCGTTGGTATTCCAGCTGGCGAAGGTAATATCCGTCCAGGGTACGGTAATCGAAATGTTCGGAAACAGCGTCGACAGGTTGTACCAAAAGATCAGTTGCACCAACAGCGGCGTACCCCGGAAAAACCAAATGTAGAGCGACGAGATACCGCTCAGCAGTTTGTTTTCCGAAAGACGCCATACCGCCAGCAGCAGGCCCAGCAGCGTACCGAGGATCATCGAGACCACCGTCAGCCCGAGCGTCACCTGCAGCCCTTTCATCACCGAACCTTCGGTGAACCACTGCAACACCACTTTCCATTCAAAATTGGGATTGGTCGCCACCAGCCAGAGAAAGTTGGCCGCGACCACCAGTACCACAATCCATGAGATCCAGCGTCCATAAGTGGGCGCACTGCGGGCGAAAGCGACATCGCGCTGCTGCACGTTGGCCTTATCCCTGGCTCGCGTATTGTGGGTGACTGGATTCATTTTGCTGTCCCCTGCGCCAGATTACGACCCGGCTGCTGCAAGATATTGCCGTCGAGTTTCCACTTCTTCATGATCGCCGCGTAGGTGCCGTTGGCGAACAGCTCTTTATAGGCGTCGAGTACTACATTGCCCAGTTCGGAACCTTTTGGTACCACCGTGCCCTGGAAAATATCGCCAAAGCCGTTTTTCTGCCCTTTACCGGAAAGCTCCAGCTGGCCATTGGCTTGATCGATAAAGTAAGTCAGCGGTGCCTGTGAAGAGAAGAAAGCATCAGAACGCTTAGAGCGTACTGCCAGAATCGATGAAGGCTGATCGGTAAAGGATTGCACCACCACCGCAGGTTTGCCCGCGGCAACGCAAGCGTCCGACTGCTTACGAATCACCTGCTCAGCTGAACCGGCTGCCATCACAGCAATACGCTTGCCGCAGGTGTCTTCCAGACCGTTAATTTTCGCTGGATTGCCCTTTTGAACGCCGAACACCACGAACTCCTGCACAAAATCGATGAAGTCGACTTTCTGCTGACGATCGGGATAGTCGCCAATCGGCCCAATCGCCATCTGATAACGGCCCGAGTTAATGCCAGCTAAAACACCCGACAAACCGCTGACCGTGGCATGTTCAATTTTCACACCCAGCAATTGAGCCAAAGCATTCGTCAGGTCGGCTGAGGCGCCGTCCATCGAATGTGGACCGTTCACGATCTCATAAGGAGGAAACGATCCGTTGTTTACCGAAATCATTTTTCCAGCGCTTTTAATCTCTGCTGGCAAGCGGTCATGCAGCGCCTGATCAACTTTCTGCGTTGGGATAGTTTCCGCTGCCTGCACTGCGCTGACTGTCAGCCCCAGCGCCAACGTTATTGCTGTGGTAAGTTTATTCATGAGCCAGTTCCCCAAAATCTATCAAAGTGGTTTCAGTTCAGGACGTGCAAAACGGCGGTTTTCCAGCACCGGCAGTACGCTGCGGGCGTAGGCAATGCGTTGTGGATCGAGATCGGCGAACACCAGTGCCGCCGACTCTGGCGCTTTGGCTATCGCCACGCCGAGAGGATCGATGACCAGACTGTTGCCGATGTTACGCGGGCCACATTCGCCCACGGCCACCATGTAACAGGTGTTTTCCAGTGCGCGTGCCGTACACAGCAATTCCCAATGCATCTCTTTCAGCGGGCCTTTGACCCACGCGGCAGGCAATACCAACACATCAGCACCGTCCAGCACCAGACGGCGCGCCAGTTCCGGGAAACGCACGTCGTAGCAGGTCATCAGGCCCACTTTCATCCCCGCCACTTCCACCAGCGGTGGGATTTCGTTGCCTGGATTCACGCGCTGTGACTCCTGCATCGCAAACGCATCATAAAGATGCAGCTTTTCGTAGGCGGCGATGAGTTCACCGTTGCGAATGGCAATCAGCACGTTGAGCGCCTTGTTGCCCTCTGTCGGCACGTGCACGCTCATCATGGTGGTTAAATCGTTGCCCTTACTGACCGCCAGCAACTGTGTGATGAAAGGGCCATCCAGCGGTTGTGCGGCTTTCAGTACCAAATCAGGGTCGGCAATATCACGCGCCAGCACGCCTTCAGGCAGGACCAGTAAATCCGCGCCTCCAGCAAGTGCATTGTTCATTAAACCGATGCAGATATCGGTGTTTTCCTGCCATTCCCGGCTGACAGCAAACTGCCCCATTGCAACTTTCATCTTCACTCCCCTTGCACTGCTGCCGGGAAAATCGCTTCCGGCGTCAGTAATGTTTTGGTTAAGCCTTGCTGGAACAGCTCGTTAGCAAAATCGGCGATCATCTTTTTGTTAGCGGAGAATCCGTTTTGATTCCAGTCTGCCGGTAATTCCTGCGCGGTACGTCGCAAATCATCCAGCAGCCACGGTGTGGTGTCGGCGTATTTCTCGCGTTTCTGCATCCACATCTGGTACGAACGATCGATGATTTCGCTTAACGCCTGCGGCAGCCAGGGATGCATTTCCGCCAGTGCCGGTTTCATCGCCAGCAGATGGATACCCGGCACGTAGCCGACGCGGTTGAAGTAGTCACGTTCGGCGGTCACAAAGTCGTTTTGCAATTGACGCAGGCCAGAATTTTTCAGGAAGAAACCTTCCGGCATAAAGGGCGTGAACACCGCATCCAGCTCACCGGCCTTTAGCAGTTCGATCAGCGGGCGCTCACCCGGTGCAGGTTCGATGCGGCCCGGACGACCGAAGCCCGCGAGGCGATCCACAATCGGATGCTCTTCGGTCAGACGGCCGGCAAACCAGTACGCATCATCGATCTCCACGCCAGCTTCACGCAGCACGGTGCGCGTCCAGGTGTTGCCAGAATCCTGCCAGCCGGTCACCCCGATTTTCTTGCCTTTCAGCTGAGCGGGCGTGGCAATCGGGCTGTCAGCGGTGGTGATGATGCAGCGCTGGCGGAAGCCGCGCATCAGGAAGTGCGGCAGGCCGAGCAGTGCGTTATCGCCTCTGGCGCATGCCTGAGCATAGCGGCTGAATGACACTTCACCCGCGTCGTATTTGTCGCTGGTCGCGAGGTTATCAACCAGCGTGCCCACGCGGTCAATCTCCAGCGTGAAGCCTTCTGGTTTGATGTCGCCGAGTGCCAGCGGGGTGAAATAATCCCAGTCACGCACCGCCAGTCTGATGGTTACCATAATTGTGCTTTCCCCGTTTTCGGCCAGAGATCTGGCGCTGTTTATTTATTCAGCAAATAGTGCTTGAATTTGAGTCTAAAACGCGAATACTAATCTGAACAATCAATTCTTTGTTACTGAACAAATGATTTTCTTATGACGCAAACGGTAGATGTCGAGTGGCTTAGCCATCAAATAGACGATGCTTCGGTAAAGGGAATAACGCTTACCGCCTCATCCTTAATTCGGGACGGCCAAATTGCTGTTGGCATGCAAATGCCCGCGGTGCGCGAACTGGCAGAGCGGCTGGGCGTCAGTCCGGCAACCGTTTCTGCTGCCTGGGCGCAACTGAAGAAGCAGAAAGTGCTGGCGGGTAAAGGACGCAGTGGCGTGTGGGTGTGTGGCAACAGCGTACTGCCACGCCCCATCCGCTTTGAGAAGATTGGTAACTACGGCGAGAACATCCGGGCGGCGCTGGCGATGGCGTCACCCGATCCGGCGTTGCTACCCGATCTTAAACGGGCGATCCTCGCCGGCATTGCCTCGCCTGAGTTAAACAGCTATCAGCGCGAAGCGATCTCCCCACAATTGCAAGCGGCCATCAGTCCACGCTGGCCCTATCCGGCGGAAGCCTGGCTGGCCACTGATGGCGGCTTTGATGCCATGAACCTGATTGTGCAGACGCTGTTGTCGCCGGGCGATCGGGTGGTAATTGAAAATCCCACGGCCACCCGTTTGCTGGATATGCTGGAAAATATCGGCGCAGAAATTTTGCCGCTGCCCTGTGATGATCAGGGGCCGATACCCACGGCGCTGGCCACACATCTGCAAAAATCACCGGCGATGTTTATCTATCAGCCGCGCACGCATTCGGCCACCGGCTATAGCGTGACACAGCGACGCAGTGCCGAGTTAGCAAGGGTGCTGGCGAACAGTACCACGATGATTGTCGAGGATGATGGCATTGGCGATCTGTCGCGCTGGCCGGCCTGGAGCCTCGGTTTTCACTTCCCGGAGCGGGTCATTCACGTTCATTCTTTTTCCAAAGCCTATGGTCCCGATCTGCGCCTGGCGGCGTTATCCGCGACGGCAGACATGGTGAAACGCTTACAGTCGTGGCGTAACTTCGGCGTCAGCTGGACCAGCCGTATCTTGCAGGATGCGGTGGCATGGATGCTCACCGATGAGGCCACACAGCAGAGCATTCAACAGGCGAAGACCGTATACGCGCAGCGTCGCCAGCAGTTACTGGCGGCACTGGCAAAACGCGGAGTGGTACTGGAAGAGCGAGATGGGTTAAGCGTACAGATCCCGGTGGAATCAGAGCAGTACGCCATGATCACCCTGGCAGCACGCGGCATCGCTGTACTGCCGGGAGAACGCTGTTGCCTCAACGGCGAGCCCTTTATTCGCGTCAGTGCTTCACTGCTCCCGTTCGATCAGCTTGAAAGCATTGCTGACGCGCTGGTCATCGCCACCGGGCGTGAACTTAAAGCGAGCCCAGATCTTTGATGTGATAACGCGGAGATTCCACATAGCCTTCACGCGAGTAGAACTGGTTGGCTTTAAGGCGGGAAGCGTGACAATGCACTTCCATGCGATCGCAGCCCCGTTCACGCGCTAGCTGTTCGGCATGGCTGAGCAGCTGTTGGCCACTGCCTTTACTGCGCTCGCCTTCCGCAATGCAAAAATAGCTGATGCGGGCGAAATCACCGGGCAGCGCCAGTTGGGGGATAAAGTGCAAAGAGAGAAATCCCAGAACCTGATTACCGTGTTCTGCCACCAATAAAATTTCGTCGGGATGGCTGCATAACTGCGCCAGACGTGTATCAATAAACTTTTCTGTGCCGCTGTAACCCAGTTCGGTTAACAGCGCACTCAGGGCAAAACTGTCTTTTGCCAGTGCCTGACGTATATTCATCCTGCCTCCTCATGAGTCCTTGCATGCAGTTATATAGCGTTGTTGCGTAAAAAGCTGCAAGTAAGGATTGTTATGAGAATGTTACTGCCAGGTTCTGTGAAATACGCCGCAGAATGTGCCCTGTCATCAGACTGTCATCACGGCTTAAGGTTGGCTTAACCTGGCTTTGCGATGCTGAGTGAAATACACCTCTGGGGCGCGCACATGAAAAACCTGATTCCACGTAGCTACAATGAAGTGATGGCGCTTTTCGTCGCCATGGCGGCCGTGTTGGGCTATTCCCTGACCTGGTGGCACATGTAAAAAGGACAAAAAAAACCCGCCATTAGGCGGGTTTTCAAAATTCTAACTGTTAACTTACAGAGCGATAACGTTAGCAGCAGATGGGCCTTTAGCGCCGTCAGTGATTTCGAACTCTACACGCTGACCTTCAGCCAGAGTTTTGAAACCATTGCTCATGATTGCAGAGAAGTGTACGAATACATCTTTGCTGCCATCTTCTGGAGTAATGAAACCGAAGCCTTTCGACTCATTAAACCACTTAACGTTACCTTTGATCTTGGACATCTATATTACCTTTACATGAAAAATGGACACTAAACTGTGTCGGCATCTAGTACAGCAATTGCGGTGACATTTGTCCAGTGAGAATTGATGAAAAAGTGATAAATATTGATTTTTTGCATCCCCTTCACACTTTTTGACGCTTTTCACACGCTAAAACTGGAATCTCAGCCAGGCAAAATAGACGTTGCCGTTATTATAAGTCCCTGGAATATAAGTCATTTGGAAAGTGGCTGGCCCATATCCTATTGATGCTAATGGCAAAACCAGTGGAACCGGGATATAGCGCCAGTTATCTCTCGCGGTGACGCCCGCGGTGTAGCCTGCACCGATGTGGAAATTCTGGTCGTTCAATGGCCGCCAGGTCGCTTCCCAGCCATAGCCAGCGATAGGCTCCCATTTGTTGAACGAGTCTTTGAACACCATGGCATAGAGCCCATGCCAGTTGCCTTTCTCATCCCAACGAGAGACACCGCCCCCTGCACCCCACGGCCGCTCGTTGTACTTTTCGATATGCTCGTCATCATAGGTCCAGCGGTTATGCCAGGTGATAGCGGGTAGGTAAAAGTCATGATGCTGTGGCTGCGACCAGGTTTGCTCAACATTGGTGCTAAATGTGTTCCATCCCGCCTCAACGGCTTGCGATGTTGTGACTGCTGATGCCAAAAACGTCATGGGTAACGTCAAAATTCCGCCCAAAAGTGCGGATAAAATGGGCCGATTCACAAAAAAATCCTATTAAGTCATCTCTTAAATTCGCCCCCAGTAAAAAGGCGCATTCGGTAAGTGGGCGATTATTAGCGCAACAACTTAAAACGATATCTAAAAAGGCGGCTAAAAACTCCAGGGATAGTCTGTGTTACAACATTATTTTCCGATGATTTAGATTAGGTTGTGGTTTTTCTATAGAAAGAAATATCCCGGCCGTCAGGAAAAATGCACATTAAATGCACTCTCTGCGTGATAATCACCCAGAGAGACAACTTAATTTTCAGCAACTTAACGACAATCATTTATATCGGAAATAAATTAATTAAATTTATGAATTGAACTTTGAGGGCGAATAGGATAAATCTCATCTTTCCAGGATGGAGAGGGAGGAACATTGAAATGACGATTCGCTGTCGACGCTGCGGCTGCGCTAAATTTTATTTCACATTGCCGAAAGTGGAAGAGGATAAAAATAACTCACACCATGGTGCGTATTGCGCGAGGTGTGATAAACCGATTGACTGGCGGGACTTGATTCCGGCAATGCTCACATTGAGCGAATTTGCCGCGTCCCGGGCAGAATAAAGAATTCAGGCACCTCAGGTGCCTGTTCATGCTAAAAAATCAGTTTGAATACACCCGTAATCGTCAGTAATCCCACGATAAAAATGATGGCAATAATCCACAGAATTATTTTCATTGTTCGCTCCTTCAGTGATGAAAAATAACGCGCCTGTTTTCCAGTATAGATGATCATTCTGCGTTCGCTGTGCAGTGCGAGCACTGTCACGCATGGTGATGAGCGTTGCCTTCCGTTCAGTTTTATTTCTGCGAGACGGGTCGCATGTCGCGATTTTATCTCTCTCTCCCGCTGCGCACCGCCGGCTCGTGCTGTCTAAACTTACAGCGCCTCTAGCAGGCCTCAATTGTTATCACTGCCTACGTAACAAGGAGATCTTATGAGCACGATTAATACCAGCATGGGGCGTTAC
Source organism: Pantoea folii (assembly GCF_056678875.1). Taxonomy (NCBI): domain Bacteria; kingdom Pseudomonadati; phylum Pseudomonadota; class Gammaproteobacteria; order Enterobacterales; family Erwiniaceae; genus Pantoea; species Pantoea folii. The sequence continues at coordinate 34,249 of NZ_JBWXON010000024.1, forward strand.
AGCCTGAAGGCAAAGGATTACGGCAACCACATCAGTGGCAGCATTGCTATTAATGATGAAGGTGGCACCCAACTCACCATGCAAGAGTTTGAAGAGCATTACCTTGACGATGTCGTCAACAATGTTATTTATCCGGTCACGGGTGGGAACCGTGAAATTACCCGCGCGTTGCGCGATCAGATGGTGAAAGCGGGCTTTGAACAGCCGCATTGAGTTTTTGGGCCACAGATTGTGGCCCTTTGCTTTTGATAACACTCACTTGCGGTAATGATAGCTTTAAGCGCAGGATGCATTATCGAACATGACAAGGAGATTGACCGCGTGAGTGCCCTTTACCGACTTCCCCCTTCCCAGTTACATCAATTTGTTCAGGCCATTTGGTTACATGCCGGCAGCAGCGCTGAAGAGTCACGTTTAGTGGCTGACCATCTGGTGGCCGCCAATCTGGCCGGTCACGATTCACACGGCGTAGGAATGATCCCGAGCTATATGAGTTCACTGAAGCAGGGATTCCTGCAGCTGAACCAGCACACCACCATTGAAAAGGATGCCGGTGCGGTGCTCACCCTGCACGGACATAACGGCTTTGGTCAGGTGGCGGCACATCAGGCGATGCAGTTGGGTATTGAGCGTGCAGCGAAGCTGGGTATCGCTGCGGTCGGCTTACACCACTCCCACCATATTGGTCGTATCGGTCATTGGGCGGAACAGTGCGCAGCTGCGGGATTCGTCTCTTTCCATTTCGTCAACGTGATGGGTGATCCGATGGTTGCGCCCTTTAACGGTAGCGACCGTCGTTTTGGCACCAACCCCTTCTGTGCCATCTTCCCACGCCAAAATGCCAAACCGCTGCTGCTCGATTTCGCTACCAGCGGGATTGCCTACGGCAAAACACGCGTGGCGTGGAACAAAGGGCAACAGGTCGCGCCCGGTTATCTGATCGATCATCAGGGGCAGCCCACCACCGAACCCGGCGTGATGCATCAGGCACCTTATGGCTCGCTGATGCCCTTCGGTCTGCATAAAGGTTACGCGCTGGCCACGATGTGCGAAATTCTGGGCGGTGCGCTTTCCGGTGGTCGCACCACGCACGATGCCACGCTGGTCAGCAGCCATGACGCCATTTTCAACTGCATGACCACCATCATCGTTAATCCCGAAGCGTTTGATGCCCCGGCGATGCAGGAAGAAGCAGAATCGTTCCTCGAATGGGTAAAACGCTCGCCACAAAGCGGCGATGCACCGATTCAGGTGCCGGGTGAATGGGAAGAACAGAATCGTATCGAACGCGATCGCGAGGGGATTCCGCTCGACAGCAACAGTTGGGAACAGATTTGTGCAGCGGCATTACAAGCGGGCATGTCCGATGAAGAGCTGGCGGCCTTCCGCGCGCTGGCGCAGTAGATCCCAGTAATAAGAAAGCTGAGGCACATCGCCTCAGCTAATTTCCTTCAGATCACGTTAGCCAGCAGCAAACAGCCGACCAAACCACACACCGAAATAATGGTTTCCAGCGCGGACCAGGAGCGGATGGTTTCACCGATGGTCAGGTTGAAGTATTCCTTGAACAGCCAGAAGCCCGGGTCGTTGACGTGAGAGAAGATCACGCTGCCAGAACCCACGGCAATCACCATCAGTTCCGGGCTGGCACCGCTGGTGGCAATCAGTGGCGCAACGATCCCGCCAGCGGTAATCGCCGCCACGGTGGCTGAACCCAATGCGATACGCAACACCGCCGCGATGGACCACGCCATAAAGATCGGCGATACATTGGTCTCGTGCATCATACTCGCGATGTATTTATCGACACCGCTGTCCACCAGCACCTGCTTGAACGCCCCGCCGCCACCAATGATCAACAGCATCATGGCGATGATTTTGATCGAGTCGGTGATGGTGCCCATCACTTCATCCATGCTACGTCCACGGTTCAGACCAAAGGTGAAGATAGCGATCAGTACCGCAATCAGCGTTGCCATAATCGGGTCACCAAAGAACTCCGCATACGGCAACAACAGATGCCCTTTCGGCAACACCATCTCCGCCACGGCACGCAAGGCCATCAGCACTACCGGCACTAACGCCGTCCAGACGCTGACGCCAAAGCCGGGCATTTCCGCTTCGGTAAAGGTTTTCGGGTTCCACAAACCTTCAGGAATCGGTTTGTCGATGCCTTTCAGGAAGCGCGCATACACCGGGCCCGCCAGAATCACGGTCGGAATACCCAGCAGGGTGCCATACAGCAGCGTTTTACCCATATCGGCGTTGAACAGCGTCGCAATCGCCGTTGGACCTGGATGCGGAGGCAGGAAACCGTGCGTCACCGACAATGCCGCAGCCATCGGCACGCCGACGTACAACAGCGGCACACGCGCCGACGCCGCGATGCTGAACACCAGCGGCAGCATCAACACAAAGCCCACTTCATAGAACAGCGCGAAGCCCACCGTGAAGCCGGTTAAGACCAGCGCCCACTGAATGTGTTTTTGACCAAATTTAGCAATCAGCGTGGTGGCAATACGCTGGGCACCGCCGCAGTCAGCCAGCAGTTTTCCCAACATCGCGCCAAAGCCCATGATCAGCGCCAGACTACCAAGCGTGCCGCCCACGCCAGTTTTGATCGATCCAATCACTTTGTTGACGGGCATACCCTGCATCATGCCCACCGCCAGCGCGACCAGGATCAGCGCGATAAATCCGTTCAGCTTGAAGCGAATCATTAACAGCAGCAGTAAGGCTACGCCAATCGCCACATAGAGTAATGGCATAATTTTTCTCCACTTTTGCGCACGACAGCATGTCGTCAGCGGTTTGTTTTGTTGATCCCAAATGACAGTCGATTCGGTGACATCGCTGAGAGGCACGCGGTCTGTCGCACAATGTTACGGGTATCATGTTAAGGGTAACATTGCGCACAAAGCATCAGCCGTGCGGGGGGAATTTCTGTTTTGCGAAGGTGATCAACTTTTTGCCTGGCAGTTATCAGAATGTTTGCAGCGGAGGCCTGACGGGATTTGGTTACACTAAGGTCTTTATGCCCTTCAAAAAAAGGATCTGCAGGTGAGTGAGAATCTGATCGAGTTGTACAGTAATCAACAAACCCTGTTTGGACGTGGCAGCATCGACCGACTAATACCACTGCTGGCCGCCCATCCCCAACCGACGCTGCTGTTTTGTGGCCGCTCTTTCCTCAACGGTCCTGCCTGGCAAAGACTGGGCGCGGCACTCAATGACCAGATTCTGAGCTATGAAATTGTCAGCCATGAAGCCTCGCCGGATGAAATTGATGCCTGGGTGAATCGCTGGCGCGGCCATGTGGATCGCGTGGTAGCAATCGGCGGCGGCAGCGTGCTGGATGCGGCTAAAGCCTTCAGCGCCATGATGCAGCATCCGCTGAATACCGCACGTTACCTGGAGAAAGTGGGTGATACGCCGGTTCAGGCGATCACTCTGCCACTGATCGCCATTCCCACCACAGCGGGAACGGGCAGTGAGGCGACGCAAAACGCCGTGGTGACCAATCAGCAGCATATTCAGGTGAAAGCCTCGTTGCGCCATCCGGTGTTTGTACCACAGGTGGCAATTCTGGATGCCGATTTGCTCAAGGGCACACCAGATAGCGTACTGGCCACCTGCGCCATTGATGCCTTTACCCATCTGTTTGAAGCGTATCTGTCGCGCAAAGGCAATCTGTTTACCCAACAAACGGCGCTGAATGGGCTGCGGCTGTTCTTTCAGGCATGGCCAAACCTGAATCGTGACGATGCACAAGGTGATGAAGCACGAGAAGCGATGATGATGGCTTCCTGGCTGGGCGGTGTCTGCCTGAGCAGTGCGGGATTGGGCGTGATTCATGGGATTGCCGGTGAACTGGGCGCCATCAAACCTTTCCATCACGGAGAAGTGTGTGGACGTTTGCTGTTCCCATTCCTCGATGTGCTGGCGGAAACAGAACACGCCGAACAGAAGCGTTTGATGACACAGCTGGGGCAAGCATTGCTACCGGACGATCCGGCGCCGCCCGCGCTGGCGCTCAAAGCCTGGTTGCAGGCGCATGCGATTGTGCCGTTCTGGCAGGATGGGCCGACCTTGAGCGCCACCGACGTTGACTGGATTGTCGCGCGCGCCAACAGTAAAAACGGCTGGGTCAGTTACGATGCCCCCACCCTCACCGAGATGATTACTGCGGCCTGGCACGTTGCATAACATCGGTTGATTTAGACGGTGCGGGCGCGCCAAAGCATACCCGCACAACATGACTTTCCCGCCACTTTACAGCGCAATGTCGTGCAGCTTCATCTCGCCGCGCCTGCATACGCCTCGCGCATCGGCAAAGCAAACAATGAATTAAGTGTCAGATGACGCTCAGAGGCTAAACGGCGCTTTGCCCGTCAGCATCTGTTCGATCACCTGCAGCACGCCCTCTTCATTGTTGCTGGGCGCTTCATAGCGTGCGGCATCTTTCACTTTTTGCGGTGCATTCGCCATGGCGAAGCTAAAGCCCGATTGCTGCAACATCTCCAGATCGTTACCGCCATCGCCAAACACCAAAATCTCGCTGCGATCGATGCCCCAGCGTTTGCCGAGCAGATCGAGCCCATGCCCTTTGTGATTGCCTGGCACAATCAGATCCACTGAGCCGTGGCCGCTGGAGGTCGCTGCGGCCGAACCCTGATGCAAGCGTTCGATATCGGCCATTAACGGTTCAACATAATCATCGGAGAGATTGAGGGCGAACTTGAAGAGTTTGTCATCCGCGACCTCATCGAGGCTGCGAATCGGCTTCAGACGGTGGCAGTAGTGGCGCATCTTCACCAGCCAGCTCTCGTCGAGACCTTCGAAGTAGTAAGCACTTTCACGTCCGCAGAGGATATAACGCAGTTCCGGGTAGTGCCCGTTGTGCAGGGTGTCGAGTACCGCATCGATATCGTCGCGGCTGAATGCGCCGCAGAACAGCTCTTCATCGCGATCGATGATCCATGCACCGTTTTCGGCGACGAAGGCAATTTCGCTGGAGATATCGGGGAAGAAGGATTTGAGTTGGTAATACTGATTGCCACTGGCGACCACAAATTTGATGCCGCGCCGTTTCATCTCTTCATAACAAGCCTGAAAACGAGCCTGGTTGTACTGCTTTTTATCGTCGAGAAAGGTGCCGTCCTTGTCTACTGCCACCATTTTTACCACGGTCATCATGACTCCTTAGCGCGTTGTAGGGAAAAAAGGGTCGCATAGAGAATAACCTGGTGAGGGCAGAAAGCAGAGAGAAACACGGATGGCCGAAGCCATCCGTGGGGGAGATTAGTTAAATGCGCCGTTCAGCAGCAGCGAGGTGATCACGCCAGTGGCGGCAGCAATCAGGACGTAATTGCCGTCAATGTAAGACCAGTACTCACCGCGCGGCGGCTCTGGCAGACGGCGTTCACGCCAGTCATCTACACGATAGTGCGGGCCACGGAATTCTGGCGGCATCGGGTGACCGCGACGGAAATCGTGGCCGTTCCAGGCGAAGTGATCGCCGTCGTGGTGTCCATCTGGGCCACGATGGTCGGCATAACGGTCATGATGATCCGGGCCACGGTCCGGGCCATGTTTGTAGCCATGATCGGGGCCGCGATCGCCGCCATGGTCAGGGCCACGCCCATGATCCTGATGCTGGTCGCCGCCGTGCTGCTGCCAGCGCTGGTCGCCCGGGCCATCAGCCCAGGAGACGGAAGAGAACAGTGTGCTGCATGCAATAAGTGACGCAATAAGACTTAATGTTGTTTTTTTCATGATGTTGCCTCCAATGATAACGGCAGTTACTGCGCCGTCGAGAGACACTATTCACCAATCAAAAGCAAAAGAGGATTTCCAAAACTCTTAAAAATCGCATACTTACATTAAATTACTACAAATTATCGATTTCTTAACGATTGTGTCTTTTCTGACATTATCTGGTCTTAAAGTCAGCGGATTCATACTACAGCGGAGAGGAAAGAAACCCGATCGCGAGGATCGGGTGGAGAATGCTATTCCATAAATTGCATAAAGCGGGTAAACCCTAAAATTGAGGGTAAAACTGAAGCACACAACGCCACATCACTAGCATTGCGGATAAACAATACCATTTTAAAATGCAAAATTCTTTTAAAAACCCCTGCTTTTCGGAAAAAACCGTAAAAATAAAATGGCGCAGAAAAATAATCTGCTGTGCGAGGGATCTGATGCACAAATAAGGTCTGTGCTCTGACCAGAATAGCGGTTTGATAAATTTCGCACCGTCGTGGTGATAGAAACGAACCTGCCCCCAACGATAACCACACAACCACCAGGCGATAAAACACTGCTAAATCAATACCATTCCCTTCAACCTGCGTCGGAAAACCCTTTTATTAACCAGACTTCAGCGTTATTCATCAATTTATCCGGCATTAATACGTTAGAATCCTGCAGCACCTCGATTAATTCACAATCGTGATTAATATCGCGCTAAATATAGCGCAGGCTTTACCTCGCTTAATGGATTTTTATTTCAACTTCGATATCAGCGTTAGAATATTACGTTACCGCTGCGATTTATTTCCGAAGGATGGAGTCATGGAAAGAATATTAGTCAGTGCCTGCCTGATGGGATTTATGGTTCGTTATAATGGCAGCGATAAGTTGCTCATCTCTCGCACACAGGCGCGGTGGCGCGCCGAACATCGTCTGGTGATCCACTGCCCCGAGTTAGCGGCAGGCCTGAACACCCCGCGATTGCCCGCTGAAATTCGTGGCGGTAATGCTGAACAGGTTCTCAAGGGTGAGGCGAAAATTATCGAATCAAACGGCGATGATGTCACTCAGCACTATGTGCTGGCCGCCTGGCTGGCGTTGCGCGCCGCGCAGGAGGCGCAGTGTCGTTTTGCCCTGCTCACCGATGGCAGCCCAACCTGTGGCAGTCGGCAGATTTATGATGGCCACTTCAGCGGCGAAAAAATTGCAGGCAATGGGGTGGCCGCCGCCCTGCTGCGCCAGCACGGCATCGAAGTCTTCAACGAAGCGCAGCTTGACGAACTCATTCAGCGTGTCGCGGAAGCCGATAAATGACGCGTGGTCGAGGCCGGATGGCGTGCTAACGCCGCCGCCGGACGCACCGGACGGCGCACCAGTTCCCCCTCACAGTTTGGGCAGCGATGATTCAGCGTGGTTTCCACGCACTCGACACAAAAGGTGCATTCGAACGAGCAGATGCGTGCATCGGGTGAGTCCGGCGGTAAGTCTTTATCACAGCATTCGCAGTTGGGACGCAGTTCCAGCATGGTTCATCTCCAGTCAGATTTTTCACCATCATCACCGTGTTACCTCAAACGCGCTAGCCCGGTTGCAGACATCAGCAGGACAAATCGGGACATCCGATGTCCGCACGCGTGGCTTAAAAGCATTACATTCCGCTAATCACGTTCTATAGTTCAATCGCCACGTTTACTCACGAGACAATTGAATGCGTATTAAAGGACTTAACTTCTGCTTCTTTATTGTTATTTTGGCGATAGTCACCTACGCCTTTTTTGATGTGCTGACACCATACTTCTCTGCCATTTTTTGGGCAGCCATTCTGGCGGTGATCTTCCATCCGCTGAAGTCATTGCTGCGCCGCAAAATGGGCGATCGTAACGGGCTCGCTGCCTTTGCCACTCTGGCGATCATCTGTCTGATCGTGTTCACGCCATTAGCGATTATCACCTCGTCGATGGTAGTTGAAGTCAATACTGTGTACACCAAACTGCAGAACAGCTCGTCACAGTTCCCGACGGTGTTTGCCGAATTAATGCAGCACTTACCGAACTGGGCGCAGAGTTATCTCGCGGAGCACAACCTCAACAATGCCGGCCAGATTCAGCAGAAACTGTCTGAATTTGCCCTCAAAGGCGGCCAATACATGGCAGGCAGCGTGTTCATGATCGGTAAAGGAACGTTCACCTTTACGGTTGGCTTCGGCGTGATGCTCTATCTGCTGTTCTTCCTGTTGAAGGATGGCCCATGGCTGGTGAATCTGATACTGGAAGCACTGCCGCTCTCTACCTACGTGAAGCATCACCTGATGGTGAAATTTGCCGCCGTCTCACGCGCTACCGTCAAAGGCACGGTGGTGGTCGCGGTGGTTCAGGGCGTGTTGGGCGGTCTTGCCTTCTGGTTCACCGGCATTGACGGCAGCTTGCTGTGGGGTGCGTTGATGGCGTTTCTGTCGCTGATCCCGGCGGTCGGTTCCGCCATCGTTTGGGTGCCTGCGGCAATCTTCTTCTTCGCCACCAGCGCGATATGGAAAGGTCTGTTCCTGGTTGGCTTCTTTGTGGTGATCGTCGGTCTGGTAGACAACATTTTACGTCCGCTGCTGGTCGGAAAAGACACCAAAATGCCTGACTACTTGATCCTGATCTCGACGCTGGGCGGCATGGAAGTTTACGGTATCAATGGCTTTGTCATCGGCCCGTTGATTGCCGCGCTGTTTATCGCCTGCTGGAACCTGCTCTCCGGGCGCGACAACCGCGACAATGTCGAGGAAATCGACGAAGAAGTGATTGAAGAGGGGAAATCGCGCGAGTAAGGCGTTTCCCTGTCAGGCGGTTGCTGCACTCGGCAACCGCCCGTTTACCGGAGAACTGCATCGATGTACCAGGGTTGGTTAAAATCTTTCGCGCCGCTGGCGCAGGCACTCATTCTGCTCGCATGTCTGACCCTCGTGCTATTTGGGCTGCGCCTTGGCGCGCCGCTGATCAACCAGGTACTGCTGGCGATGTTTCTTGCCGTGATGCTCGATCCGCTGATTAGCCGCCTGGCGCAACGCGGCATCCCGCGCACGCTCTCCTCTCTGCTGGTGATTGTGATTTTGCTGCTGCTGATCGTCATCACCATTATGTCACTCAGCGCTTCCGCGCCCGACCTGATCAAACTCAGCCGTCAGGCACCCAATCTGGTAGCAGCCAAGCTGCAATACCTGACGCTCTCGTTGAGCCAGATGGGCATTGCCCTCACCGCCGATGAGATGCTGAATTTTGTCGATGCCGGTGCGGTGGTGCGCTTTGTCACCTATCAACTGTCGTTAATCCCCGGCCTGCTTTCGTGGTGGCTGATGGTGTTCCTGATGCTGCTGTTTATGCTGATTGAGCTGCCGCTGCTGAAACGCACCCTGCGCGCCAGTAAACAGCACACTGCGCTGTTTATCGCTTTGGAAGAAGGGATTCAGAGTGTGATTGTTTATGCGCGGGTGAAAACGCTGACCGGCCTGCTGGGCGGCGTGATTGTCTGGGGCATGGCGCATCTGCTGGGATTGAAGTTCGCCTTTTTGTGGGGCGTGCTGATGTTTATCTTCAACTACATTCCGGTGCTCGGTTCCTTTCTCGCGGCCAGTCCGCCGGTGATCCAAACCTTTATCCTGTTCGATACTCAAACCAGCCTGATGATGGTGGGATTCTTTGTGGTGCTGAACCTGCTGCTCAGTTCGGTGCTGGAGCCGCTGATGCTCGGCAAGCGCCTTAATCTCACCCTGACCGTGCAGCTGCTGGCCTTCCTGTTCTGGCAAGCGCTGCTGGGCATGACCGGTGCGATACTGGCGATTCCTCTCACCTTCTTGCTGAAAAAAGTCTGGCTGGCACTGCGCCAGCCAGAGTGAGTTATCGGGCGACGCGCCAGCCGCGCGTCAGATGCTTCTCAATTTCCACCAGCACAAATATCCCGGCGCTGACTGCCAGCGAAATAAACCAATATTTAATCGGCAGCGGCTCGGTGCCAAACAGCGTATTCATCAGCGGCAGATAGATAATCATCGCCTGCAGCGCCACCAGCACCAGCGTTACCAGCCAGATACCGCGATTTTTCAGCAAGCCAGCATCCAGTGAGAAGCCATTGCTATTGCGGCAGTTGAGCATGTACGCCCACTGAGCAGTCACCAGCATCTGCAGCAGCACCGTACGGATAAACTCCGGCGAGTAACCGCGCGGCTGCAGCCAGGCTTCCAGCACAAAGGCGCTAATCGAAATTAGTAACCCGACAAAAACCACTCGCCAGATGGCGTAACCATCCATCACATGGCTGCGCACGTTACGCGGCGGCCGACGCATGATATTGCGCTCGGCGGCTTCGAATGCCAGCCCAAATGAGAGTGTTGCTGAGGTCGCCATATTCATCCAGAGAATCTGCACCGGCGTCAGCGGTAATAGATTGCCCATCAGAATGGCGATGATGATCAACAGCCCCTGTGCGAGGTTGGTCGGCATCACAAACAGAATGGTTTTCTTAAGGTTATCGTAAACGCGACGCCCCTCTTTCACCGCCGCCGCGATAGTCGCGAAGTTGTCATCCGCCAGAATCATGTCCGCCGACTCTTTGGTCACCTCGGTGCCTTTGATGCCCATGGCGATGCCGACATTGGCCTGTTTCAGCGCAGGGGCATCATTCACGCCATCGCCGGTCATCCCGACGATTTCCCCGCTCTCTGCCAGCGCTTTCACCAGACGCAGCTTATGTTCCGGGCTGGTGCGTGCGAAAATATCGTACTCGCGTGCCGCTTTGCCCAGTTCCGCATCATCCATGTGCTCCAGCTGATAACCGGTGACGGCGCTGTCGCTGTTGCCGATGCCTAACATCTGACCGATGGCCATCGCCGTTTCCGGGTGATCGCCGGTGATCATTTTGACGCGAATCCCGGCCTGCTGGCAGTCGCGTATGGCGGTAATCGCTTCCGGACGCGGCGGATCCATCATGCACGCCAGACCCAGCATCATCATGCCCTCGCGCAGATCGGCGTGATCGATCCGCTGCTGGCCCTCCGGCAGCCAGCGCCAGGCCGCGGCCACGGTGCGCAGCCCTTCGCTGGCATAAGTGGTGATCGCGGCGTTCCAGTAGTCGCGATCCAGCGCTTCGGCACCCTGCGCGCCCTGCTGCTGCTGACATAGCGCAAGCAGCACATCCGGTGCGCCAGTCAGTAACAGGCACGCTTTGCCATCAATCAGGCAACTCACGGCCATGTATTTGTAGGCCGAGTCAAACGGCAGCTTGCTCAGCACCTGCACAGATTCCGAGTTGATTCCCGCTTTCGCCGCCAGCACCTTGAGCGCGCCCTCGGTAGGGCCACCGACAATCCCCCAGTGACCCTGATTATCCTGCCTCAGTTGGCTCTCGTTGCAGATATCCACCGTCTGTAAAAAGCCGTTGAGCAATGCCTCATCGCGCTGTCCACTCTCCAGCTGAAACTCTCCTTTCGGCTCGTAGCTGTTGCCACTGATACGCCAGTGACTGTTCGCCAGCACCAGCGCTTTCACCGTCATTTCGTTCATGGTCAGCGTGCCGGTTTTATCCGAGCAGATCACTGACATGGCACCGAGGGTTTCTACCGTCGGCAGCTTACGAATGATGGCATGATTGCGCGCCATCGACTGCACGCCAAGTGAGAGAATGATCGATATAATCGCCGGCAAACCCTCTGGCACCGCCGCCACCGCCAGGCTGATCACCGCCAGCAGCAGTTCCGCCAGCGGGATGTCGCGCAGCAGATAACCGAACACGAACAGCGCGGCCATCATCAGCAAAATGATGTAGAAAATCGCCTTACCGAGTTTTTCAATCTGCACCAGCAATGGCGTTTTTGCTTCTTCGATGGAGGAGATCATCGCGTTGATGTGCCCCAACTCGGTATCACCGCCAGTGGCGATCACCACACCTGCGGCAGTGCCAGAACTCACCGTAGTACCGGAATAAGCCAGATTCAGCCGATCGCCCAGCGACTTTTCGCCTTCCAGCGCATCGCTTAATTTGGACACCACCGTGGATTCCCCAGTGAGGATGGCTTCTTCTACCCGCAAATTGTGCACGTCGAACAAACGCAGATCGGCAGGTACCTTGTCGCCAGGACGCAGCAACACCACGTCACCGACCACCAGCTCTTCGGTCGGTATCGTCATCTGCCGTCCATCCCGCAATACCATCGCTTCGTTCGACAGCATGTTCTGAATGCTTTTCAATGACTTCTCGGCGTTACTTTCCTGGATAAATCCAATCAGTGCATTGATGACAGCAACGCCGAGAATGACAAAGGTATCCACCCAGTGGCCCATCACCGCGGTAATCAGCGCTGCCGCCAGCAGGATGTAGATCAGCACATCTTTAAAGTGCGCCAGAAAGCGCATCAGCAGTGATTTTTCGGCTTTCTGTGGCAGCACGTTGCACCCGTTAGCCGCCAGACGCGCCTTCGCCTCTTCGGTCTGCAAGCCACTGGGCGAACTGTTTAAGCGGATAAAAGCGCTGGTACTGTCGAGCTGATATAAGGGTCGATCAGATAAATCCGATCGATCTGGACGGAAAGGAACAACGGTCATATTTCACCCCGTGCGGTTGACAATAAAATGAAAAAAGGAGAGTAAAAACAAAAGCCCAGTTTAATATTATTAATCTTTACCGAGATGACCGGGGTCATGTTTTAGTTAATTAGACCGTTAATTAACATCGCTGATAATCATTCAGCATTGAATTAATCACACTCTGGAAATCAGAGGTGATGATGCTTTATTTGCCGATAAAAAATCACAACATAAACATAAATTTAATCATTTAAAACAGCATGTTGGACCAACTTCACTTGTTTATTTATGCAAGGTTACTTACTGACATGACTATTAGTTCAGTGACATTTTATGACGTTACTCTTAGGATCACATAAATAACTTTACCTTCAGGTAAAATTAAACCCAATCTAAACAAGGTCACACTTTGTCTTTCCGACGAGAGACTCTGATTTCTCGTCTCGCCCCGATAAGACCACTACCTGCACACCTTAACATTTACCCACAGTGAAAACTTTTTACTGTTTTCACGTCGAACTCATCACCTCAAGGCCCAGTGACATCACTGAATTTAAATGACTCATCGCATAATTAGAAAACTGATTAAAAACTATAGTAAATATATAAATTACACGTCAGGTCATGATATTTATCGCATCAGGAAAACCTTACAAAATAATTATTTGCGCCATTTAAACTTTACTCTTAAAATCTGCTAACCAATGAAACCAATCCTTATGAATATTCTATTCACCGCAATAAACAGGACAGCCATATGAAGGAAGTTCTTATCGTTGATGACCATCCGGTGGTTCGGATGGCATTAAGACTGCTGCTTGAAACGGATAACATGAATGTGGTGGGCGAAACGGATGACGGATTTGAAGCATTAGCGCTCACCAAGAAACTGTCGCCGGATTTGATCATCGTGGATATCGATATGCCTTCTTACAACGGCATCGATCTGGTACAGAGGCTGCGCCACAACGGCTTTAACGGCGGTATTCTGGTGCTGACCGGCAAGGACGTTGACCACTACATCAAGCGCAGCGCCACTGCCGGTGCCGATGGTTTTATTAGCAAGCGCAATAACATGACCGAATTGCACGATGCCATTCGCGCGATTAATGCCGGATATGGCTTCTTTCCTTTAAATCGCCGACGTCAGGGTTTACCGGATGATATTCAGGAAGACAAAAATAAAATTGCTGGCCTCTCCAGTAAAGAATTGCAGGTACTGGTGTATTTATCCAAAGGAATGAAAGTGGTGGAAATGGCACAGCGGATGAAAATCAGTGATAAAACCGTCAGCACTTATAAACGCCGATTAATGGAAAAGCTCGACATTCAAAATATGGTCGGCCTTTACGAGTTCGCTAAACGCAATAATATCGCCTGACAGAGTGATGGTTAAATTACTCCTCCTGATAGGCCTGATGCTCTGCCTGATGAGTCAGCCAATCAGGGCGGAAGATCCCCGCATCATGCAGTTGGTCAGCCGTGAACAAAATGTCCTGCTGACCTTTGATCTCCCCGACAACGACTGGCGCTGGCTGGGCGAAAAGCGCGAAGTCAGCGTCGCCATTTACGCGCCTGAAAATCCCCCGTTCGATATGGTCATTGATGCCAACACGCTGGAAGGAATTTCCGCGGATTACACCGCTTTAGTCCTGCATTACCTCGGTTTGCACATCAACACGCACTATTACAGCAGCCGCAGTGCGGCGCTTGATGCGCTGCAGCAAGGCAAGGTCGATATGCTGGTGGACAGCGCGGGCAGCCCGGAACCCACTGGCGAAGAACTGCTGTTGAGTACCCCGTTTGCCTCTGATTATCCTGCGATGGTGTCACGCGATAACATCATGTCTGAAATGAGTGATGATAATTCGCCGATGCAAATCGCCATGCCGCGAGGCTACCTGAGCGATGCCTGGATCGAGGCGCGTTATCCGGAAGCGAAAATCACCCGCTATCCTTCTGCGCTCAGTGCGTTGGCGTCTTTAGCCTTTGGCGAAAACGACTACTTTATTGGCAATCTCAACACCGCCAACTACCTGATTGAACGCAACTACGCCTCAACGCTGTCCGTGATACGCATTTTTGAGCCCACCGATGCCGGACCGCGCTTTGTGTTGCCCATCCGCAATGCGCCACTGTTTCGGGGCGTCAATGCGGTGCTGAACGCCATTCCCTTGCAGCAGCATAAAGCCATCTTCCATCAATGGGTGCAAAGCATGCCGCCGATGATGGCGGCGCCGCCTCTGCAACTCACCGACCGCGAGCGGCGCTGGCTGGCTCAGCATCAGACGCTGCGCGTGGTGATGAACCCGCTCGATGCGCCTTTCACGCTAAAAGATCGGCACAACAAATTTAACGGTATGACAGCAGACTTACTGCGCCTGATCCACCTGCGCACCGGCATCGACTTCACCATGGTGGAGGCCTCATCCGTCAACGCGATGATCGACCAGTTGAGCCGCCATGAAGTTGAGCTGATTGGCTCGCTGGCCCACAGCCCGCAGCGTGAAGCGCGCGCCCTCTTCTCCCGCCCTTACGTGCTGCCGCCGTATGTGCTGGTGAGCAAAAACACGCTGGGTGCGCCCAAATCACTCAATGACACCGACACGCTGGCGATTACGCCCCAGCATGAACTTATCGGCTGGCTGAAGGAAAATTTCCCCCACATCAAGTTGGTCACCGTCGAGAACGCCAGCATCGCGCTGCAGATGGTTAACGAAGGCCGGGTGGATAGCGCGGTGAATAACCTGATTGCCGCGCGCTACATGATCGATCGTTACTTCAGTAATCGCCTCCAGATTGTTTCACGCCTCGGGGAAAATCCGGCGCGGATTGCCTTTGCCGTGGGGCGCGATAATCCGGAACTGCTAAGCATCCTGAACAAGGTGCTGGCGACCATCCCGCCGCGCGATATCTCGCTGCTGGCGATGAAATGGCAGGGCACGCCCGATGTTAAACTCGATACATGGATGGCGTATCGCCACGAATTCTACTGGCTGGCCGGGATCTTCGCGGTGCTGGTGATCACCTCGCTTTTCTGGAACTACCATCTGCATCGCGCGGTGCGTCAGCGTAAAGAGGCGCAGGCGCGGCTGCAGGAACAAGCCACCTTCCAGAAAACCCTGTTCAACGGCACGCCGGTGCCGATTTACGTCATTGACCACAAAGGCGAGATGACCAACAAAAATCCGGCCTGGAGCCAGTTCTTCAACGATGCACACTCCAATATTAGCCAATTGCCGCTCAGTGACAGCGCGCACCCGTTGCACGCCATCTGCCAGGCGCAAATGGCCTTGCTGGCGGAGCAAACCTCACTGGAGATGGCACCGCAGCGCGGCCAGATCGATAACGGCCACGAACTGCGTGATGTCATCCACCGCGCAGTGGCGTTTCGCGATAATCACGGCAACATCGCCGGAATGATTTGCAGCTGGCAGGATGTGACGGAACATGAACAACTGACCCGCGATCTGCTGCAGGCCAGCGAGCGCGCCGAACAAGCTAACCGCACCAAAAGTACCTTCCTCGCCACTATGAGCCACGAAATCCGCACGCCGATCAGCGCGATTATTGGATTACTGGAGCTGGCGGTCGCCAATCGTCTGCAACAGCCGTGCGATAAAGAATCGGTACGCGTCGCCTATGAATCCGCGCAATCGCTGATGGGGCTGATTGGCGATATCCTCGACATGGCGAAAATCGAATCGGGCAAGCTGGAACTGTCGCCGGAATGGGTGCGCTTCGATACGCTGGCCGAACCGGTGGTGCGCGTGTTCGAAGGGCTGGCGCGCCAGAAAGGATTGCTGCTGCACTATCAGATTGATGTGCTGCATCCAGACGAACTGCTGCTGGATCCGATGCGTCTGCGGCAAATCCTCTCTAACCTGATAAGCAACGCCATCAAATTCACCGAGCGCGGCACGGTGGAAGTACAGGTGCGTAGCAAACCTGGAGAAGGCGATCGCGCTACGCTGGAACTCACGGTGCAGGATACCGGCATCGGCATCAGCGAAGAGGATCAGCAACTGATATTCAATCCTTACGAACAGTCCGCATCGGGCAAAAAACAGCGCGGCACCGGACTTGGATTGGCGATTTGCGAACAAATGGTGGCGATGATGGCGGGCAGCCTGACGCTGCACAGCCAGCCGGGGCGCGGCACCCGCATCTGCGTGCGCATTCCGGTAGATTGCCGTGAAGCGGTCAGCGTGCCAGTGGAACCGATACGCCAGCAGGATGCCTGTGGCCTGCCGTTAACCATCCTGACGGTGGATGATCATCCTGCCAACCGCTTGCTGCTGAAACGCCAGCTCACCCGACTGGGACACAAAGTGATTGAAGCCGAGGATGGCGAACAGGCGCTGTGGTTGTGGCAGGAAAACCAGATTGATTTGGTGATCACCGATTGCAGCATGCCGGTGATGGATGGCTTTACCCTGACGCGCGAACTGCGCAAGAAACAGCGTGAACCGCTCACCATTATGGGACTGACCGCCAACGCGCAGCCGGAAGAGCGTTCCCGCTGCCTCGAAGCGGGCATGGATGACTGCCTGTTCAAACCGTTGCGTCTGCCGCAGCTGGAAGCACTGCTGCAAAAGGTGCCGCGCCCTGCTGCTGTGCCCTGTCCCGGCCATGTCGCGCTGAATCATCTGCTCGATCTTAACGCCCTGCGCGAACTGGCTCATCAGGACAACGAGATGCTGCAGCGCCTGCTCAGCGCCACCCGCGATGAGAATCTGCAGGATATGCAGGTGGCCTGCACCTGTTACGAGAATCGCGACTGGCCCGCGCTGGAGCGCAGCCTGCACCGTCTGGCAGGTTCAGTGCAGATCATCGGCGCCATATCGATTGCCGATCAGTGCCGCGAATTAGAACAAGCCTGTAGCGCCCCAGCCGATGAACGCCATCTCGGCCAGATGCTCGATAAAACGCTGGGCTGCGTGCAAGTGTTAAATCAGGCTATCGAAACCTTTCTCAAAGACGAGTTCAGCGCATGAACTGCCGAGCGTCTCAATCCAGATTGTGCCGCTGGGCAAAATCAAGCACATCCACCAGATTCTTTAACTCCAGCTTCATCATCAGCCGGCTTTTATAGGTGCTGACGGTCTTATCGCTGATGTTCATGCCTCGCGCGATATCCACCACTTTCTCGCCGCGCGCCAGCTGCCGCAACACATCCAGCTCTTTCGGCGACAGCTCGTCAATCTTGCGCTGGTCGCTGTTTTCATCCTCAAGATGCAAGCCCTGACGCGCACAATTCATCGGGAAAAAGGCATATCCTTTGCTGATGGCGCGAATCGCATCTTTCAGCTCGGTTAACTCTTTGCACTTACTGATAAAACCATTGGCACCCGCCATGGCACAGCGGCGGATATAGTGCTCGCTGTCTTTGCCGGAGAGCACCAAAATCCCCCTCTTGTGCCCGCTCTGGCGCACGCGCTTGATGACATCGATACCGTTGAGCACCGGGATATCGATATCAATAATCACTAAATCCGGCTGCAGTTTTTTCACAAACTTTATAGCCTGAATGCCATCGCCCACTTCTCCTACGACTATCCGATTGTCTTGTTCAATGACTAGCTTGAGCGCTAATCGCGTGATTGGATGATCGTCAACAATCAGTACCTTTTCCATTCTTCACCCCGTCCCGCGCATTGACCGATAAAGTAGAGCGGCTGGGTGAATTGACGTGCGTCATTAACCGTCAGGCATCAGCGCCAAACTGACTCGCCTTTGACTCGCCAGCCCCCCTCTTCGGAAACGATCCCTTAACGGTTATATCGGTGGATTTGGCGGTTGCTAAAATAAATGTGATGGGGGGGATGAGAGGATGGATTTGTGCCCGGCCTGTGTTGCGGAAATCACTGGCCGGGCACATGAAGTGTTACTGATGCCGGCGAATAAAACGGGCGGCGATATCCAGTGCGTGACGCGCTGCATCCAACCGGATATCCCGTTGAAACACGTGGTGCATGCCTTGATAGATATCCAACAGCACTTCACCGCCCTGCTCAGCGAAGTGAGCCGCTAAGCGCGTGGCGTCATCCAGCAACAGTTCTTCGGTGCCAACCTGAATCATCAGCGGTGGTAACTGACGGTACTGCGCAAACAATGGCGAGGCGCGTTGATCCTCCGCCGATGCGCCCTGCAAATAAGCCGCAGCAGCATCCCGCAGGATCGATGGCTGGAAAATCGGATCGCGTGTGCTGGGATCATTAAACGAATCGCCGCTGAAGGTCAGATCGGTCCATGGTGAAAACAGCAACGCAGCACGGATTTTCTGCACCAGCTGATGATGTTGTAGCGCCACCAGTGACAGCGCAGCACCGGCTGAATCCCCCATCAGCGCGATATGTTCAATGCCGCTGTCGACTAGCTCTTTCAGTATCTCAATCACCCTGTCCGGCGCGGCCGGGAATGGATGTTCCGGTGCCAGCGGATAGTCCAGCACGAAGGTTGAATAGCCGGTGCGCACCGCCAGCTGGCTGGCAAATCCGCGATAAGCCTGCGCGCTGCCGAGCATATATGCCCCGCCATGGATGAACACGATAACCTGCTCGGTGCATGCCTCCTGCGGATGCAGCCACCAACCCGAATCCGCGACGTGCTCACAGTGCACGACTGCTGCCAGCGGTGTCTCTGCAGTCATCTCGTCATAATACTCGCGCATTGTGCCGCTAAAGTTCTCGCGATGCGCTTGCTGCTCGGCCAGTGATTGCTGCACCTGCAAACGATCGTGATCGGTAAAGGGATGCTGTGTCTTGTTCATAAGTTGCTCCGGTAAAAGGGTGTGGAGCCACCTGACCCTGACCCGAAATCCTGCTCCATTCAGAAACAGAATTCCGGCATGATAATGACTCCCCTGAGCGGAGGTTGTGCCGATGAAAAAGTCACGATTCACCGAAGAGCAGATTGTCTTTGCCCTGAAGCAGGCTGAGCTGGGTACGCCCGTACCGGAAGTCTGCCGCAAGCTGGGCATCTCCGATGCCACGTTCTACACCTGGCGCAAAAAGTACGGCGGGATTTCTCCTTCAGAACTGAAGCATATGCGGCAGCTCGAGGAGGAAAACCTACGCCTGAAGAAGCTGGTTGCCGATCTGAGCCTCGACAAGGCCATGCTGCAGGACGTTCTGGCAAAAAAGAGCTGACGCTGGCACGCCTGCGCGAATAGGTCAGGGACTTGCAGACCCGCTACGGTGCCAGTGAAAGACAGGTCTGCTTCGCGCTTAAGATCAGCCGCAGTTCATACCGTTACCGCTCCGTTGCGGCTGACGACAGCGCACTGCGGCTGCGCATCAGGGAAATAACTGAAACCCGTGTTCACTATGGCTACCGCAGGGTTCACGTCATGCTGAAACGGGAAGGCTGGCGCGATAATCACAAGCGTATTTACCGGCTTTACCGCGAGCAGGGATTATCGCTGCGGCTAAAACGCCCCCGTCGCAATAAATCTGTGCTGAAATGTCAACCCCAGCCGCAGGGGCTGTATCCCAATCACGTATGGGGGATGGACTTTGTCTCCGATGCGCTGTTTGACGGTCGCCGGCTTCGCCTTCTGACGGTAATCGATCTCTACACGCGCGAATGTCTGGGGATCTGCGTAGGCCAGAACCTGCGCTCTTCAGAAGTGGCTGAGATGCTGAATACCATCGCGTTGAGACGCCCGTTACCACAGCTCCTGAAAACAGACAATGGCTCTGAATTTGCGGGAAAAATGCTGGATAAGTGGGTGTACGAACGTGATATCCGGATTGACTTCTCACGGCCAGGTACGCCCACGGATAATGCCACGGTGGAATCATTCAACGGCAGGTTGCGTCAGGAGTGCCTGAACGAGAACTGGTTTATGTCCATGGAGGATGCCCGGTGCAAAATCGAGGCCTGGCGCATACACTATAACCAGAGTCGTCCCCATTCTGCGCTGGGCTGGATGACCCCATTCGAATTCGCCGAAAAATCTGCCGGTTGCCAGAATAAGCAACCAACCTGAAGCCGGTTATTCCTGATTATGCATGGATCATATTCGGGGTCAGGGTCACCAACCGACATTACTAACTGAAGGTTGTATCTAATACTGGGGGCAGGTCAGATGATCTTCGTAAACCGGAGTCAGTGAGATTACTGCCACGATGTATCAATTTGTTGTTTGAAACAAACACATTCTCTAAATCAACCTTACTTGAAACTTTAAGCATGTCACGTGTTGACGCTGAAGATATTCTTTCTCTTCCACGCGGATATTTAGCAGATAAACCATTACTTGATATTAATTCAAAAATTAAACTCAAGAATAGTCTGACATCTGTAGTAAAAGAAGATGAAAAATCAAATGTTATTGATTTATTTACTCGCAAATCTTAAAGAACAGAAGCATCGCTGAAATTGCCGATGAAGGCTGACACTATAATCCCTAGTTTAGTGTCAGCTTATATCTCATCGAGCAAACCTTGTTATGTGGACAAAAACTTCTACAGAACCAGGGGGCTCAAATCATAGTTAAATTATTACTACCAGCCTCATGAATGATGAGTATCTCTCTTCGCCACTATCTTCCCTGTCGTATTGTCCATTCGGTATTGTGAAATAGTACCATCAAGAATGTACTTAATTACCGAGAGAACAGTCGCTAAAGGAGCATGGAACCATTCACGAGGATTATAAATTTGTCCATCCAAACCTCGTAGCGTGATATTGAGCCGTTGCTTACCTAAAAAACCATGAATAAGCGTTTCAAGTTTGTGAGTGTTGATGTTGAAGCATTGCGTGGTCATAACTATACGAACGGGTGCTTCGAGGAAGGTTTTATCTTTTTCAGCGTGTTTGATGCGCTCTTCGATAGTTCCTTCGGTAAAGCCAATTTTATACAAATCAGGTTTAAAACGTTGAAGAGCTGGCTGGTTGCTATGCGTGGCAAGGACATAGACATATCCTGTTGGAATCGGTGTCTCATCTGGCCGCACATTTTGGCCGTTCAGAATAATTTTGCGACCTTCTGTGTCTCGTACTAAACCATGCGTAAGTGAAAGGAAAAGCATATTCATCTCAGTCCCGTTTTCGAACACCAGATGCAGACGGGCATTCCAGGGACCATATTCCTCTAACTTATCGCCAACTTTGTCGACATAGCCCATAACCCCATTGAGAATAAAAAAATCACCTTCATGAATTTTTAACTCATGGCGGAAGCGAACAAATGAAAACGCTCCCGTTTTCAGACCATTTTGGACTGTCTCAAACAGTGGGGAAAATCGATAAAAATCTGGGCAAGGCTGTCGTTTGGCAATATCGTCAGGCTGTGTTTTCTTTTCAATAGGAACATGTTTTAACGTGAAAATTTCGGGCTCAGCAAATGAGAGCAATCCATCATCGTCATCAGCAAAAATATCCTCCAGCGAAGTGACCAACTCAGATTTATCAACCATGATAGAGGGAGTTAACAATGATACCGATGGTTCGTGGGGATTCCCGGTGTTTTCATCCGCAAGCAAGCCGTGGATATCAAACGGCTGCAACACGTCATGGCATTGTTTGTTATCTCTGAGTGCTCGCAAACGTTGAGCAAGCAAAGTTTCTTTAAACTCATCCGATTCGGCTCGAGGAGAATGACCGTGAACAGCATAAAACGAATTAATCTCTTCTAACCGACTGACCGAAAGATTACCCGTAGGTGAATAAATTTTCAGTGGTTCAACCACCAGTAAACCCAGATCATCAGCTTCAGAAAAAATATCGTCAATGGTCACTTTGTGACGAGGTTGAACAGGAGAAAGTCTGAGCATGAGTTACGGTTCCTGTCGCACAGCACGCTGTTGTTTCATTTTCCGAATATAGGCCAGTGCTTCAGCGTAACGAACCTCTATTGCGTCACTGGCATTCAGTGATGGTTCCCGTTGATGTTCACTGGCAAATGCTTTAATTCTGGGCCAGAGCATCACAGCTTCTTCCTCAGATACCTGCGCCTGATTCGCTCTGACTGCTTCCTGAATAGTTTTTAGCATCGTCGCGGTGACAGATTTTGATAAAATCTCGTAAGCACCGTGAAAAGGATTCACCACATCAATTAGGTCGATATTCAAATTCTCAATATTGATGAATTTATCACCCATTTTTATGAACTGATTGTTGATGTTTAATGAGTCGTTCGAATTGCCGGTACGCTGACCTAGGGTGTTATCGATAATAGCATCCGTCGGTAAATCGGCTTCATCAATGAGACCACCATATTGACCTACAAAAAGACTCTGCAGAATACCACTGCGTACCTGCTCCAGTTCGTATTCAGTCAGGTCAGGGTGAAGCGTTTGTATCACCGATGGTAACACTACCTGTGTGATCACCTCAGGCGGTATTGATTCGGTTATAGCCTCTTTAACCACCTGTTCATTCGCCATTAACGCCGCCAGGATCTCGTTTTTACCACCATTAAGGATTGTTAGGACCTTATCTGATACCGGTAATGCATGATCATCAATCAGAACCGTATTGTCAGGTAACGGCTCGCCAGTCCATTGAGATCGTGGTTTAAATTGAATATTTGGAGCCATTATCTGCTCCATCAACAACGAGGTGGTGATGGCTTTAAGCATGTTGTTTACCGATACTTTAACGTCATCATCTTGAGCATCAGGCTGAGCAATAAGGTTGGTAAACTGTGCGTGAGTTTTGCCTTCACAATCTCGTGTCGCACGCCCAATTATTTGTACAATTTCTGTCATCGAGCTGCGATAACCAATGGTCAGTACATGTTCACAGAATGGCCAGTCAAACCCCTCTTTCGCCATACCTAACGCAATAATGATATCCATATCGTCGGCGGAATGGATATTACGTAGATACGCCTGTACTTTCGGTCTTTCTGCCGGGTTATCATCAACTAGATTCGCTACACGCAACAATTTGCCATCGCTTTTGCGTTTCACTCGATAGATACCGGTATCTGGCTCTTGCTGTTGCACCTCACCCAGCGCATCCAGGATGGCATCAACCTCGGCATGCTTATCTTTTGTTGATTCGCCGGAATTAACATTGGGAATATGGATGATTGTTTTTTTGCTAGCATTCAGCACTGAAGGTAGTGCCTTAATGTATGGACCCTGATAAAAATGGTAGCCAATGCCTAAAGATTTTAAATACTGGTATCCATTGAGCTGTTCGTAGTAGGTATAGGTAACTTTCGTGAACTGGGCTTCATCTTCGGGTTGCAGAATGGGTACGGTATCCCCTCGGAAGTAAGAACCAGTCATTGCAACAATATGTGCATTAGAACCTTTCATCAGAGCATCAATCAGATTGCCCAAACGGTTGTTTTCATCCGCAGAGACATGATGGAACTCATCAATTGCGACCAAGCAATCATTAAGCGATTCAACATTAAGCTTATCGAAAGCAAAACGCAGGGTGGCATGAGTACAGATCAGAATATCGTCAGGACTCGCCATAAATCGTTTAAAGGCTTCAACCTTTCCTGCCTCTCCACCGCCAATGCACAGATTATTTTCAGGTTTTACTTTCCAGTCAGCAAAGAAACCGTGTTTCGTAAGTTCAGTATCTTTAAACGAACCTCCGATAGACATTTCAGGGACCGCGACAATAGCTTTGCGTAAACCCTGATTAACAAGTTTATCTAGGGCAAGGAACATCAATGCTCTTGATTTACCAGACGCTGGCGGAGCTTTGATAAGTAGATAAGGGCTATTGCGCTGCTCAAAGGCTCGTGACTGCATTTCCCGCATACCAAACTCATTTAGACTCGCACTTTGCCCAGTCTGACCGTAAGTCACCTGTAAAATATTTTCCACAATGCAATCCTCTGTATGCCCTGACTGGCAGAGCGAAAGCTTATTCTTTAGTCAATGATTCATAACGCTGTAGCAAGCAGCTTAAACGCTCAGTGGCGTCCTTGAATGGTTTGTCACGATAGAGGCGATCAACGAACTTATCCAGTGCTTGATGGGCTTCTAAAAGGTCAGCTGGCATTTTAAGCGGATCATACAACTCAGCCAGAGTGCTTTCTGGATAATTCTCACGTATTAGTAACACCGATTTGGCTAGATCGATAAGAGATTTACGCTGCGCATCAGTCACATCAGGCCATGGGAATGAGTTGTAAACCACTTTCGCTGAGTAGCGGTAGTCACTTTTTAGGCGCCCGGCGACTAACCGCATCCAGTCGTTGTGTATTAAAGAGGTGAGGATGGAAAATTCGTACAATGTACCATTAGGAATAATGTAGTTTGCATTAGTTGAAATCACATTTGCATCATAAAAACCTATAGGTATATATTTTCTTCTCTCAGATGAAACACTTGGGATCAATATATAATCATCAGGATTGTTTAAATCCCTGAATTGATGAGGACGCTCAGCCATTTTTTGAGCTCCTTTATCAGGGCTTTTCCTTCGAGCTTCAGCCACCTTTTGTACCCGGTTGAAAACATAGGGCATAGCTCTAAGCTCAGCATCCGTTATGTCTGCTAACCATAAGCACCAACGCTCTTTCGCGTTTAGAAATTCATCAGCTCCCAGAACCTTCTTTATCCAACGGGCAGCTTGTGGCTCCACCTCAAGAAGCTTATCCCGTTCGTGGAGATTCATAAGCAAATGACCACCGTCAGTAGGTTTATTTCCAAATAATAATTGAGGAACGTCTTTTATTAATGGTTTGGATTTCGGCTCCACAACGATATTGCTTCCTTCAACCAGATAAGGGCTTATATTACTGACCAGCTTACTGTGCCAATTATCATCCACTAATTGGTAAAGTTGGCGCGTTTTACTTTTTCCTGATAAACCAATAATAACTACGTGCACTGCGGCCTTATCACGTGCATTATTCGCCCAAGTAAATGTCTGATAAGCAAGATGAATATGTAACCCTAGCGCGAAAATCGGTGGCCATAGAGTTGCCACTTGCTCCCCTTGACAAAGAGAATTAGTGGCTACTAAAGCTAGTTCAGCGTGGGTATTTTGGATATATTGCGCCCCTTTCCAGAACCAACATGCAACAAAATCCAAACCACCTAATGTTTTGAAGTTATTGAACACCTTCTGCATATCAGAACGCTGTAGATCCGAACGACCAACGGTACCTAAAAAGGGAGGATTACCAATTACATAAACTTCATCATCAACGTTCTTTGGACATACTTCTTGCCAGTCCTTTTGAAGACTGTTACCGCTCCAAATTTTACCTGATGAACGCAACGGTAATGCTGATGGTGCTGAACCAATGTGTTCTTCCCATTGTTTATTTAATTGATGCTCCGCAAGCCAGAGAGATAGACGTGCTACCTCACAGGCAAAATCATCAATTTCAATACCATAGAACTGATCAAGATGGATACTACTCATTAAGATCGATTGCGGATCACTTTCTAAAAGAGCTTGAATAACATCCATCTCCAAAAGACGCAGTTCTTTATAGGCGACAATCAAGAAGTTCCCTGAACCACACGCAGGATCAAAAACTTTCAGTTTCCTCAGACGGAGAAGCAAACGTTTGAGACCATTGATGTTTGTGCGTTGTTTCTCAAGCTCTGAACGTAATGGCTCGAGAAATAATGGTTGTATAACCTTCATGATATTGCTGTATGAAGTGTAATGCTGTCCTAAACGGCTACGCTGCTCCACATCAATCACGGCCTGGAACATACTGCCAAAAATGTCAGGGTTAATCTCGCTCCAGTCCATTGCACTGCATTCAATTAAGATACGTCTGCCCTTCAACCCCAACTCTGGAACAAGTTCTTCACTGGCGAATAAGCCACCATTAACATAAGGAAATGCGGCTAAATGAATCGGAAGTGGCAAGCGTAATTTGCTATTCGGTTTGCTATTCATAACGGCAAACAGATCTGTGAGAAACTGATCTAAATCACTACCATCTTCGGCGGTGTAGCTCTTAACTGCGGAAGTAAACTGACCTTTCTCAAAGATGCCTGTGTCTTCAGCAAAAAAGCAAAACAACAAACGAGTGAGGAAAACATTAAGCGCGTGAATATCCTCTGCTTTGCTTAAATCATTACGCTCCTTGATAAGATCAAACAGCTTTCCCATCTTCTCAGCGGCTTTCACATCGGCCGGGTTTTCACTATTGAGAATAGCCTTCTCCAGCCCTACCAGCGGTAAGAAAAAACCGTAGTTACGTGGTAATTCTTTAAACTCGATATCTAGACGTTCCTGTGCCAGTGTGTCCCAGGCTAAAAAGTGAACAAAATTTGTCATGAGAACAAAGCGGATCTTATTTTTTGCTACCGCCGCATCGGCAATACGTTGGTCAAAAGCAGATTCAAGATCATCATTATCCGCCACTGGCTGATAGTAGAGTTTATTTTTTAATGCAACGTGTCCTGGCTCTTTCGCAACATTACGCGACCCACCTTGTCGAATTTGACTCAGGGTAGATTTAGGGAACTCAAAAGCAGTTAAAAAGCCGTAGATAAATTCGTCTTGTTCAGTATTTTCAACCTGTTGTTCGAGATGTTCTAAAATTTTCGCCTGATTAACAGTCATTATTTTTCCTAAAAATTCAGTATCCGTAGAGCATGATGCACTCATTCTAACCGAAGAAAATTTTATCAAGTAGTTCCAATGCGTTACCTAGGTTCAATCAAAAAAAACTTAAGCCCTATGCCTACCACCGCAAGGCGGCAGACTTTGCTCAGAGTACTTAATCCTCAGCGGAAAGTTATCCTCAAGACAGCCGTTAATACCGCAGAGACTCTAGTTTCCCAAAATCAAACGGGCTCATCCCCTTCTCCCGATTAACATCCAGATAATCAGCCCCCCACTGCAACATCAACCTCCTCCCCCCAGATGCTCCTCCTTATGAATATAAGCCGCACGTACAGCGTTACGCTCCTGATGGCTCATATGCCTCTCTACTGCATCCCTCGACCACAATCCTGACTGAATTAGTGAACTACATGCCATCGTCCTGAAACCATGCCCATACACTTCTGTTTTCGTGTTATAGCCCATCACTTGCTGAGCCCTATACACCATGTCCTCCCTCATCGGTTTAAGCGGATCGTGATCTCCCACAAAAAAATAGCTCTCGACTCCTATTCATGCTTTTGATCTTTTCCAAAATGCCTAAAGCTTGCCGCGACAAGGGAGCGAGATGTGGAGTAAGCAAGGCCGGACTCGAACCGGAGCTTTTCATTTAAATTATTTTATGCAGTTTGTGTTAATTTTTTTATAAGCCAGTTACATGAACTTCAGGCCAGACTCACTATCAATTTACCTAAATAAACTTCCATTTCTTGCAATAAATGGGAAAAGCTTGATCGAATAGAAAAAGGTTTTTTTACTTTTGAGTGTTACCAAAGCTTTTTTAATCCCACATAATAAGACGAGCCATACATACGATACGCTACTAAATTAGGATAAATTTGAATTAGCATTTATGTGGCCGAAACATAAAAAATTTAGCTATTAGGGGAAATAAGGGAGAGTTTTTTGAAATGTGTTATCTGAAATTTGGCACGCCCTACAGGATTCGAACCTGTGACCTACGGCTTAGAAGGCCGGTGCTCTATCCAGCTGAGCTAAGGGCGCATATTGGTTGCGTCGGATTATACGTTTGCACGCTCTCGCGTCAACGTTTTTGCCGCCCTGCGGCTCCAGAGTGTTGAATCATTGAACAATTCGTCCTAAAGACCGAGCACTACGCCCCACGTCGCACGCCATCCGCCCTCAATACCATGCCCATGACCATACCCAACACTTCCCCCGCCCATCAATGCCGCTTACGCCACTCGCTCATCGACACCAAATTACTCACCTCGCCAGCCTCCCCTTCCAGCTCGATCCCCTGCTGCGTAAACCGCGCATTATACTGCTCCCGCAGCGCATGCAGCTCCGCACTCTCTGGCTCCAGCTGCCGCAAAAACCCCAGCGCTAACAACAGTTGCTGCCGCGAAATCAGCCCTGAAAACCCAGCTTTGGTCAAAATCCCGTGCCAGCGCACCGCGTTCTCGTCGCTGCCATCGACAATCAACACCTGCCAGATCAGCATCACCGCTGCGCCGTTAGCCAGATGGGTTTCATTATCGCCCGCGATGTAATCGGTGAACTCTTTGGCCGCATCCTTACCCATCAGCGACAGCATCGATTCGATGTGCACAGGCGGCAGTTGCAGCCTTTTACTCAGCGCCTGCGCAGCATGGCGCGAACCGGCTGTCAGTAGTTGAAACCCTACAACAAACACCACCGCCAGCGTGGCGAGTATTAACCAAATCATCACGGCATCCACATAATTTCCTGAGGGACATAATACGCGCTAAGGCGGTCTCACGTCACTGCGGAAAGTCGTGAAACGCACGGGCGAAATGAATCTCTACCTGACAGCCGGACGCGCTTCTGACAGAATAGGCGCCAATCCCCGATTTAACTCTCTACAGATGGATTTCCTCTCTGATGGCAGCAAAAATTATTGACGGTAAAACGATTGCGCAGCAGGTGCGCCTTGAGGTTGCCGAAAAAGTACAGCAGCGTCTGGCAGCCGGTAAACGTGCACCAGGTTTGGCAGTGGTGCTGGTGGGTGAGAACCCCGCTTCGCAGATCTATGTCGCCAGCAAACGTCGCGCCTGTGATGAAGTGGGCTTTATCTCCCGCTCTTACGATCTGCCTGCGACCACCAGCGAAGCCGAACTGCTGGAACTGATCGATACGCTGAACAATGACAGCGAAATCGACGGTATTCTGGTTCAGCTGCCGCTGCCAGCCGGCATCGATAATGTCAAAGTGCTGGAACGTATCGTGCCGGACAAAGATGTCGATGGCTTCCATC
Organism: Pantoea folii; assembly: GCF_056678875.1. NCBI lineage: Bacteria > Pseudomonadati > Pseudomonadota > Gammaproteobacteria > Enterobacterales > Erwiniaceae > Pantoea > Pantoea folii. The sequence continues at coordinate 63,361 of NZ_JBWXON010000024.1, forward strand.
CTTACAACATCGGTCGTCTGTGCCAGCGTGCGCCGAAGCTGCGTCCTTGTACGCCACGCGGCATCGTCACGCTGCTGGAGCGCTACAATATCGATACCTACGGCCTGAACGCCGTGGTGGTTGGCGCATCCAATATCGTTGGTCGTCCGATGAGCATGGAGCTGCTGCTGGCGGGCTGCACCACTACCGTCACGCACCGTTTCACCAAAGATCTGCGTCATCACGTTGAGCATGCCGATCTGCTGGTGGTGGCGGTCGGTAAACCAGGCTTTATTCCGGGTGACTGGATCAAGCCAGGCGCGGTGGTGATTGATGTTGGCATCAATCGTCTGGAGAGCGGTAAAGTGGTGGGCGATGTGGATTTTGCGAGCGCGTCTGAGCGTGCGTCTTATATCACCCCGGTTCCCGGTGGCGTCGGTCCAATGACTGTCGCGACCCTGATTCAAAATACATTAGTCGCGTGCGAAGAGTATCACGACGTGGAGGAGGCATAATGGCCAGTTTTTCTTTGGGCGAACATGCTCACGTTGATTTGTGTGACCTGCTGAAACTTGAAGGTTGGGTACAGAGCGGTGCGCAGGCAAAAGTGGCTATCGCGGATGGCGAAGTGCGTGTTGATGGCGCAATCGAAACGCGTAAGCGCTGCAAGATTGTGGCAGGCCAGAAAGTTGAGTTCGCGGGTTATAAAATTACCGTTGTAGCTTAAGCGTTCAGGCAATGAAAAAGGGGCGAACTACGGTTCGCCCCTTTTGCTATTCTGCGGCTGGTAACTTCAGGTACGCATCAGCGTGAACCCAGCAACCTGGCAACTCGGGTGCCGCTGACAGCGCACCCTTCAATCTGCCTATTCGGGTGCCGATAAACGCGCACCCGACGCTATTACTTACGACGCCAGCTCGAACCCTGCGGGCCATCTTCAACAATCACGCCCAGCTCATTCAGCTTGTCACGCGCCACATCCGCCTGTGCCCAATCTTTTGCGGCACGCGCATCAGAACGCGCTTTGACCCAATGCTCGATCTCTGCCACTTCGTCATCATTCACCTGCGCACTGCTCTGCAGGAACTGCTCTGGATCCTGTTGCAGGATGCCGAGCACGTTCGCCAGCTGACGCAGTTTGGCGGCCAGAGCATCAGAGGCGGCTTTGTCTTCGGTTTTCAGGCGATTGACTTCACGCGCCATGTCGAAGAACACCGAGTAGGCTTCCGGCGTGTTGAAGTCGTCATCCATCGCGGTGCGGAAGCGCGCTTCAAACTCTTCGCCGCCTGCTGGCGTGGCGCTGGCATCGGTGTGACGCAGTGCGGTATAGAGACGCTCCAGCGCCGCACGTGCCTGATTGAGGTTATCTTCGCCGTAGTTGAGCTGGCTGCGATAGTGGCCCGACATCAGGAAGTAACGCACGGTTTCGGCATCGTAATGCGCCAGTACGTCACGCACGGTGAAGAAGTTGCCAAGTGATTTCGACATCTTCTCGCGATCGATCATCACCATGCCGGAGTGCATCCAGTAGTTGACGTAATCGCCGTCGTGCGCACAGGTTGACTGCGCCACTTCGTTTTCATGGTGCGGGAACATCAGATCCGATCCACCGCCATGGATATCGAAGTGGGTGCCCAGCTGTTTGCAGTTCATCGCGGAACACTCAATGTGCCAGCCCGGACGACCGTTGCCCCACGGCGAATTCCACGCGGGCTCGTTAGGTTTGGACATTTTCCACAACACGAAGTCCATCGGGTTGCGTTTGATCTCGGTGATTTCAACGCGCGCGCCCGCCTGCAGCTGAGTCAGATCCTGACGCGACAGCACGCCGTAACCTTTGTCGCTCAGCACATCGAACATCACGTCGCCGTTATCGGCCACATAAGCGTGTTTGCGTTCGATTAAACGCTCAACCAGTTCGATGATTTCAGGGATATGGCGCGTGGCACGCGGCTCCAGATCCGGCGGCAGAATACCCAACGCGTCAAAATCTTTGTGCATTTCAGCGATCATACGGTTGGTCAGCGTTTCGATGCTCTCACCGTTTTCGTTGGCACGTTTGATGATCTTGTCTTCAATATCGGTAATGTTACGCACATATTTGAGCTGATAGCCCACATAGCGCAGATAACGTGACACCACATCAAATGCAACGAAGGTACGCCCATGGCCGATATGACAAAGGTCATAAACCGTAATTCCACAGACGTACATGCCGATCTGACCAGCGTGGATCGGTTTGAATTCCTCTTTCTGACGGCTCAGGGTGTTATAGATCTTCAGCATTGAACGATTCCGTTATTAACGTTTGCGGGATACGCCTTTCCAGCGTAGCTGGGTATTGTGCCGTATTTTTCTCAGTTGTGCATCGCTCGCTTACCTTCTGTGGCTGCCTTACTGACGAGCCATCGGAATTTGTGATATAAGAGGCGTCTACAAAAATGCCCCGCCGCTTAGCAGGCGCGGCAGTTGATACTGACGACACCCGTAACAGGACGAATATAATGGTCACTTTCCAGACGAACCATGGCGACATCGTAATCAAAACCTTCGATGACAAAGCGCCGGCTACCGTGAAAAACTTCCTGGACTACTGCCGTGAAGGTTTCTACGACAACACCATCTTCCACCGTGTTATCAACGGTTTCATGATTCAGGGCGGCGGTTTCGAGCCTGGCATGAAGCAGAAAGACACCAAAGAAGACATCCGTAACGAAGCCAACAACGGTCTGAAGAACACCAAAGGTACGCTGGCGATGGCCCGTACTCAGGCGCCACACTCTGCGACTGCACAGTTCTTCATTAACGTAGCAGACAACGACTTCCTGAACTTCCGTGACGAAAGCCTGCAGGGCTGGGGTTACTGCGTGTTCGCTGAAGTGGTTGAAGGCATGGACGTGGTTGAGAAAATCAAAGCGGTGAAAACGGGCCGCAGCGGCATGCATCAGGACGTTCCGGTTGACGACGTTGTCATCCAGAAAGTGACTGTTAGCGAGTAATGTCGCGCACGCTGTTTATCGCAGATTTGCATCTGTGCACAGAAGAACCGGCAATTACTGCCGGTTTTCTGCATTTTTTGCAGGGTGATGCGCGCGATTGCGATGCGCTTTACATCCTCGGCGATCTGTTTGAAGCCTGGATTGGCGATGATGATCCTAATCCGCTACATCGTGAAATCGCTGCTGCACTAAAAGCCCTGCCAATCCCCACATTCTTCATCCATGGCAATCGAGACTTCCTGCTCGGTAAACGTTTTGCGCGTGCCAGCGGGATGACGTTGCTACCGGAAGAGCAAGTGCTCAGCCTGTACGGCCATCGCGTGCTGATTATGCATGGCGATACTTTATGTACTGACGATGAAGGCTACCTGCGCTTCCGCGCCAAAGTGCATCAGCGCTGGCTACAGCGCTTGTTCCTCGCCCTGCCGTTGCGGATTCGTATGCGCATTGCCGCACGTATGCGCGCCGACAGCAAGCAAGCCAATCAGCACAAGTCGATGAGCATCATGGATGTTAATCAGCAAGCCGTAATCGATACGATGACGCGCCAGCAGGTGCGGATTCTGATTCACGGGCATACTCACCGTCCGGCGGTGCATGAGCTGTTGGTGCAAGGTGAAAGCGCCCAACGTGTGGTACTCGGTGCCTGGCATGAAAATGGTTCGATGATTCAGGTTGATGCCGATGGCGTGCAGCTGATCGAATTCCCGTTTTAAAATCGCATCTTCATAGTCGGGCGCGCCAGTGCTCGACACTTAGCGGGATGAAGATTCATCATCTGCCCATCCTGACGCATCATTGCCCGTTTTCCGGCCACGCAACCGTTTTCCTTGCTCTCTTCTCATGCTATTCTCTGTGCCCTTCTTTACCTGCCCGCCCGGCCAGGTTCGTTTGACTATTCACAGGAGTTGACCGCATGTCATCCAACGCCACCCCGGCTCGTATCGCCATCGTCATGGGTTCTAAAAGTGACTGGGCTACCATGCAGTTCGCCGAGGAAATTCTTAACAGCCTGGATGTTCCGTTCCACGTTGAAGTGGTCTCTGCTCACCGTACGCCAGACAAACTGTTCAGCTTTGCCGAAACCGCCGCGGATAACGGTTTCCACGTGATCATTGCCGGAGCGGGCGGTGCTGCGCATCTGCCGGGCATGATTGCTGCCAAAACGTTGGTGCCAGTGCTGGGCGTGCCGGTACAAAGCGCCGTGCTGAGCGGTGTGGATAGCCTCTACTCCATCGTGCAGATGCCGCGCGGTATTCCTGTCGGCACATTGGCGATCGGTAAAGCCGGTGCGGCTAACGCTGCGCTGCTGGCGGCACAGATTCTGGCGGTGCATGACAAAGACCTGGCGGCGCGTCTCGCCACCTGGCGTCAAACCCAGACTGACGAAGTGCTGAACAACCCAGATCCGCGGGTGGATGCATGAAACCGGTTTGCGTACTCGGCAACGGTCAGTTAGGCCGTATGCTGCGCCAGGCGGGCGAACCGCTGGGCATCGCGGTGTATCCGGTGGGTCTGGATGCCGAACCTTCTGCCCTGCCAATCGCCGAAAGCGTGATCACCGCAGAGATTGAGCGCTGGCCGGAAACCGCGTTAACGCGTGAGCTGGCGTTGCATCCGGCATTTGTGAACCGCGATATCTTCCCGCGTCTGGCCGATCGCCTGACGCAGAAACAGCTGCTCGATCAGCTGAACCTGGCGACGGCGCCCTGGCAGTTGCTGGCGGATAAAAGCGAGTGGCCGCAGGTATTCAGCTCGCTGGGCGAACTGGCGATTGTGAAACGTCGCACCGGCGGTTATGACGGTCGCGGTCAGTGGCGTCTGCGCGCCAATGAAACCGATTCGTTGCCGGATGAGTGCTACGGCGAGTGCATCGTTGAACAGGGCATCAACTTCAGCGGTGAAGTGTCGCTGGTCGGTGCGCGCGGTCAGGATGGCACCACAGTGTTCTATCCACTGACCCATAACCTGCATCAGGACGGCATTCTGCGCACCAGCGTGGCCTTCCCGCAGGCCGATGCCGCGCAACAGCAGCAGGCGGAAGCGATGCTCAGCGCGATCATGCATGAGCTGAAATACGTTGGTGTGATGGCGATGGAGTGTTTCATCACGCCTGAAGGTCTGCTGATCAACGAACTGGCGCCGCGTGTGCACAACAGCGGTCACTGGACGCAGAACGGCGCGTCGATCAGCCAGTTTGAGCTGCATCTGCGTGCGGTGCTGGGTCTGGCACTGCCGAAACCGGTGGTGTTTGCGCCGTCGGTGATGGTGAACCTGATTGGCACCGACGTGAATGTCGACTGGCTGCAACAGCCGCTGGTGCATCTGCACTGGTATGACAAAGAAGTGCGTCCTGGCCGTAAGGTGGGGCACTTAAATCTCACCGATAGCGATCAGGCACGCCTTACGGCGGCGCTGAACGCGCTGATGCCGCTGCTACCGGAAGAGTACGCCAGCGGAATTGCCTGGGCGGTTGAGAAGCTGTAAATGAAAAAGGCCGCGCAAGCGGCCTTTGATTTTTGTGCACAAGATTAAGCCGCTTCAAACCGCCTGAACAGCGCCTTCCCTTTCAGCAGTCGCACGCCCAGCCAGCCACCGCACACTGACAATAGCAGCGCGCCGCAAATCGGCAATGCAATCCACAGCGTCCAGTCTGGCTCCCAGGGGAAATCGAAGATTTTACGCTGTAATCCCCACAGCGCCGCTTCTGCGCCCAGTGCCGCCGCGATCCCCGACACCACACCAAGCAAGGCAAACTCGCACCACAGCGTGCCGCGCAGCAGGCGTTTACTGGCACCCAGCGTGCGATACACCACCAGCTCTTGTCTGCGTTGACGCATACCGACCTGAATCTGCGCCAGCAGCAGCAGCACGCCGCACACCGTCACCAGCACCACCATGATCTCCAGCGCCTGACTGACCTGCGCCAGCACCAGACCGATCTGCTTCAGCATGCTGCCGACATCCAGCAAACTCAGCGTCGGGAAGGCGCGATTGAGCTGTGCCAGCAGTGCCGGATTGCTGTCCATGCGGAAACTGGTCAGCCAGGTTTGCGGCTGTTGATCCAGCGCGCCCGGCGGGAAGATAAAGAAGAAATTCGGCCGCAGGCTCTCCCAATCCACTTTGCGCAGGCTAGTGACTTTGGCGCTGAACTGCTGGGTATCACCGCTGAAGGTCAGCGTATCGCCGAGCTTCAGGCCAAGGCGATCAGCCAGCTCCACTTCCATCGATACTTCACCGGCTTTCGGCGGCCAGCTCCCGGCCAGCAGCGGATTGTGATCCGGACGCTCCGATTGCCACGTCAGATTGAGTTCGCGGTTCAGCGCGTTATCCATCTTCGGATCGGCTTCTTTGCCGTTCAGCTCGGTCAGACGCGCACGCACAATCGGGTAGTAGGATTCCGGTTTAATATGATGCTGATTGAGGAAGTCGCGCACCTGCGGCACCTGTTCCTGCGTCATGTTGAGCAGGAAGTAGTTTGGCGCATCCGGCGGTAACTGCTGCTGCCAGCGATCCAGCAGATCGCCGCGCATCACCAACAGTAACGCCAGCAGCATAAAGGAGAGCGAAAATGCCGCCAGCTGGCTCAGCGTCATCACCGGCTGCCGTAGCAGACGATTGATCGCCAGACGCATCGCCAGATTGCGCACCACCAGCTTACGCAGCAGCAGCAGCGTGCCCCAGCCGAGCAGTGACAGCAGCAGCGCCAGCATCACCACGCCCGCCAGCAGCGCCCACAGCATTTTGCTGCCGCCCATCAATAACGCCAGCAGGCCAACCACCACCAGCGCCATCGCGGGAAGATAAAACCGCAGCGGCCAGACATTCGCCACCGCATCGCGCCGGAGCACACGCAGCGGCTGCGTCGCCATCAGCAGGCGATAGGGGCGCAATCCCACCAGCAGCGAAATCACAAACATCGCGCCAATCGCCCACAGCCACGGCCAGAAGCTGGCGGCAGGCAAGGCGGCGGGCAGCACCGGTTTGAGCATCGCCAGCAGGATGACCTCAATCCCCTGCCCCAGCACGCTGCCTGCGATGGCCGCCAGCAGCAACACCGCCAGCCACTGGCCGATGATCAGCCGTTGTAAGGCTCTACGCGTGGCGCCCAGCGTTTTCAGCACTGCCACCAGATCGTAGCGGCTGCGGCAGTAATGGCTCATCGCCACCGCAACGGCGGCAATCGCCAGCATCAGCGTCAGCAGTGCTGATAACAGAAGGAATTGCTGCGCACGCTGCATTGAGCGACCGAGCGCATCTTCGGAGTTCTCGACGCTGATCCAGCGCTCACCGGCTTTTAACTGCGGCTGGATCCAGCTGTCATAACGCGCCAGCGGAGCCGGATCGCCGGAGAATTTATAGCGCCAGCTGAGCCGACTACCCGGCTGAATGGCACCGGTTTTATCGACATCCGCGAGGTTCATCAGCAGGCGCGGCGCCGTCTGGAACGGATTAAAGCCGCCATCCGGTTCCTGAATCACTTCACCAGCAATGCGCAGCGTGGTGTCACCGACATCAACGTTATCGCCAACTTTCAGATTCAGCAGCGCCAGCAAGCGTGGCGCGGCCAGCACCGTGCCCGCCTGCGGTTTTAATCCCGGCGGATCGGTCTGCAAGGTGCCGAACATCGGATAGGCATCGTCCACCGCTTTCACATCCGCCAGCTGCGGCGTTTGATCGGCGAAGGTCATGGTCATAAAACTGAGCTGACGACTGACCGAGAGCCCTTCATCGCGCGCTTTGTTCAGCCAGGCTTCTGGCGCGGGTGCACTGCTGCGCAGGGTACGATCGCCCGCCATAAAATCACGGCTCTGCTGACTGAGCCCTTTTTCCATGCGATCGCTGATCGAGCCCAGCGCCAGCACGCAGGCCACCGCCAGGGTGAGCGCCAGCCAGACAATCAGCAGCGACGGCGAGCGCCATTCACGCCAAAACCAGCGCCAAATCATGTCTCCTCCCACAGCTTGCCGTCGCGCAGACGCAGCCGACGATCGCAGCGCGCCGCCAGTTGCTCATCGTGCGTCACCAGAATCAGCGTGGTGGCGAAATCGCGGTTAAGGGAGAAAAGTAAGTCGGCGATGCGATCGCCGGTTTTGCGGTCCAGGTTGCCGGTCGGTTCATCGGCGAACAGCAAACCGGGACGGCCGCTAAACGCGCGTGCCAGCGCCACACGCTGTTGTTCCCCGCCGGAAAGCTGCGCGGGCAGATGATGCAGACGATCTTTCAGACCAAGTTGCGTTAAGAGATCCACCGCCTGGGCGCGGCTATCGCGATCGCTGTCACCGCGCAGCAAGGCAGGCAGCTGCACGTTCTCCAGCGCATTGAGTGTTGGCACCAGCATAAAGGACTGGAACACAAAGCCGACTTCCCGCGCGCGCAACGCGGCACGTTGCTCTTCGTTCATATGATGCAGCGGCTGGCCGAGCAGATTGACCTCGCCGCTGCTGCCATCGTCCAGCCCGGCCAGAATGCCCAGTAATGTGGATTTGCCGGAACCCGATTCGCCAATCAGCGCAATGGTCTCAGCTGGTTTGACAACCAGCTCAACTCCGGTAAGGATGGTCAGCTGATGCTCTCCCTGACCGACGGACTTAGTAAGATGATGAACTGCAACAATGTTTTCCGCTGGCATTATCCCTTCCTGTTGTTATTGCTTCTGCTGGTGTCCCGCATCGCCGCCGCCGATACCTTGCTGGTACTGGGCGACAGCCTGAGCGCCGGGTATCGCATGTCCGCCACTGCGGCATGGCCCAGCCTGCTCAATAAAACCTGGCAACAGCAGCCCCAGATTATTAACGCCAGCATCAGCGGAGATACCGCCGGACAAGGGCTGGCGCGTTTGCCTGGCCTATTAAAACAGCATCAACCCCGTTGGGTGTTAATCGAATTGGGCGGTAACGATGGCTTGCGCGGCTTCCCGCCTGCCAATATCGCGCAGGATCTGAGTAAAGTGATCGACGAAGTCAAAGCGGCTAAAGCACAGCCGCTGCTGATGCAAATTCGTTTACCCGCTAATTATGGACGTCGTTATACCGAAGCGTTTAGCGCGATCTATCCGCAGCTGGCAAAGCAGTACAACATTCCTCTGGTGCCCTTCTTTATGGAGCAGGTCTATCTGAAGCCGGAATGGATGCAGCAGGACGGTATTCACCCCAATCCGGATGCGCAGCCGTTTATCGCCAATCTGATGGCCAACGAACTGGCTCCGCTAGTAAAGCAGAATTAAAGCATGCGTGTGATTTTTAACAGGTAAAGAAATGCAAAAAACAATTGTAATCACTGGCTGCTCCAGCGGCATCGGCTTAGCGGCCGCCAACGATTTGCAGTCTCGCGGTTATCGCGTGATTGCCGCCTGCCGTCGCGCGGATGATGTGGCGCGCATGGAGGCGCTGGGCTTTATTGGCGTGCTGCTCGATCTTGATGATGAAGCCAGCGTGGATGCCGCAGCCGACCATATTCTGGAATTGTGCGAGCATCGCCTGCATGGCCTGTTCAACAACGGCGGCTTTGGTCAGTATGGTCCGTTGAGTAGCGTCTCGCGCGCGCAATTGGAAAAGCAGTTCTCCACCAACCTGTTTGGCACGCATCAACTGACGATGCGCCTGCTGCCTGCCCTGCAAGCCAGCGGCAATGGCCGTATTATCAATACCAGCTCGGTGCTGGGGTTGATCTCCACACCCGGGCGCGGTGCCTATGCCGCCAGCAAATGGGCGCTGGAAGCCTGGAGCGATGCGCTGCGCATGGAAGTGCGCGCTTCCGGCGTGCGCGTAAGCTTGATCGAACCTGGGCCGATTGCCACGCGTTTCACCGACAATGTGCATCAGGGCGAGCAGGACAAACCGGTGCGCAATCCCGGCATTGCCGCACGCTTCACCCTGCCGCCGGAAGCCATTTTGCCCAAGCTGCGTCACGCGCTGGAAAGCAAACATCCGCGCCTGCGCTATCCGGTGACGCTGGTCGCATGGGTAATGAGCCTGCTGAAACGCCTGTTACCGGGCTGGATGCTGGATCGCATCTTGCGCAGCAACTGATCGACAAGCTAGATTTGAACTTGAAGCGGGGCAGCTTGCCCCCATATTCTCAACACACTTTCTGCAAAGAGACGTATTCATGTCACACGCTTTGATTATCGACATCAACGAATCCAACCTGCACCAGACGCTGGAACAATCCACGCAGATGCCGGTGCTGTTCTATTTCTGGTCCGATCGCAGCCAACACTGTCAGGAGCTGACGCCAGTGCTGGAGCGTCTGGCACAGGAGTACGCCGGTCAGTTTATTTTGGCCAAACTGGATTGTGATAAAGAGCAGATGGTGGCATCGCAGTTTGGTCTGCGCTCGATTCCAACCGTGTATCTGTTCCAGAACGGGCAGCCGGTGGATGGCTTCCAGGGCCCGCAGCCGGAAGAAGCGATTCGCGCGCTGCTGCAAAAAGTGCTGCCGCGTGAAGAAGAGATCAAAACCCATCAGGCGATGCAGCTGATGGAAGAAGGCAAACCGCTGGATGCGCTGCCGTTGCTGAAAGATGCCTGGGCGCTGAGCAACCAGAACAGTGAAATTGGTTTCCTGCTGGCAGAGGTGCTGATCACCCTGAGCCGCAGTGAAGAAGCAGAAGCGGTGCTGGCGGTGGTGCCATTGCAGGATCAGGACACCCGTTATCAAAGCCTGGTATCGCAAATCGATCTGCTAAAACAAGCTGCCGATACCCCTGAAATTCAACAACTGCAGGAACAGCTGGCAGCCGAGCCCGCGAATGCGGAGCTGGCTGCTAAACTTGCTTTACAGCTGCATCAGGTGGGCCGTAACGAAGAAGCGCTGGATCTGCTGTTCAGCTTCCTGAAGAGCGATCTCAGTGCCGGAGAAGGCCAGGTACGCAAGATGTTCCAGGAGATTTTGGCCGCGCTCGGTACGGGCGATGCACTCGCCACGCGCTATCGCCGCCAGCTGTACTCGCTGCTGTACTGATCGGTACCGCGCGTGCAACGGGCCGAACGACTCGGCCCGACAATCTGACAACCAGGAGGTTATATGTTGACTGTGATTCCCGTCATTATCGTGCTCGCACTCGTTACGGTGTGGGCCGGTGTAAAAATTGTGCCACAAGGCTATCAGTGGACGGTGGAACGTTTTGGCCGTTACACCAAAACCCTGCCACCCGGCCTGAGTTTAATCGTGCCGTTCATGGATCGTATTGGTCGCAAAATCAATATGATGGAACAAGTCCTCGATATCCCCTCGCAAGAAATCATCTCCAAAGATAACGCTAACGTCACTATTGATGCCGTGTGTTTTATTCAGGTGGTTGATCCTGCGCGCGCGGCCTATGAAGTCAGCAATCTTGAGCTGTCGATCCTCAATCTGACCATGACCAACATCCGTACGGTGCTCGGTAGCATGGAATTGGATGAGATGCTGTCGCAGCGCGATAACATCAATACCCGTTTGCTGCACATCGTTGATGAAGCCACCAATCCGTGGGGCGTAAAGATCACCCGTATCGAAATTCGTGACGTGCGTCCACCGCAGGAATTAATCGCGGCAATGAATGCGCAGATGAAAGCCGAACGTACCAAGCGTGCTGACATCCTTACCGCAGAAGGCGTGCGCCAGGCGGCGATACTGCGTGCTGAAGGTGACAAGCAGTCGCAGATTCTGAAAGCCGAAGGTGAACGTACCTCCGCCTTCCTGCAGGCCGAAGCGCGTGAACGTCAGGCGCAGGCGGAAGCCAACGCCACGCGTGCCGTATCGGAAGCGATTGCCGCAGGCGATATTCAGGCGGTGAACTACTTTGTGGCGCAGAAATATACCGATGCGTTGCAGAAGATCGGTGAATCACATAACAGCAAAGTGGTGATGATGCCGCTGGATGCCAGCAGTTTGCTGGGTTCGATTGCCGGGATCGGCGAATTGTTGAAGGAGAGCCGTCAGGAGCGTAAACCGTGATCCTGATTGAGCTGATTGCCCATCCACACTGGTTCTGGCTGACGCTGGGTGGCCTGCTGCTGGCGGCTGAAATGCTCGGCACCAGCGGTTATCTGCTGTGGAGTGGATTAGCGGCGGTGCTGGTCGGTCTTATTGAATGGTTTTTCCCTTTCTCGTGGACGCATCAGGGCATTTTGTTCGCGGTGCTGACGTTGCTGTGCGTCTATTTCTGGTATCGCTGGATGCGCTACCGCGAGGTTTCACAGCAGCCTAACACCCTGAATCAACGCGGATCGCAGCTGATCGGGATGCACCTGACCCTTGATAACACCCTTAAAGATGGGTTAGGCCATGTGCGCATAGGCGACAGCAGTTGGCGAGTGCAGGCGACAGAAGATTTGCCCGCCGGAACGCCCGTGATCGTCACCGGTGTGATCGGTATCACGCTGCAGATTCAGCCGCGTTTCCCTTCGCCCTGATGGCAGCAGCCCGCCAGATGATTGATGATCGGGCACTCGGCACTGTCATCGCCGGGGCAGGCTTCAGCAAGTTCCAGCAGTCGCGCGCGCATTGCATGCAATTCTTCGATGTGTGCAGCGATTTCATCTGCTTTCTGCAAGGTGCGCGCTTTGACATCCGCGCTGTGGCGTGCGGGATCGTTGAACAGCGTCACCAGCTCGCGGCATTCGTCCAGCGTAAACCCGACCTGACGCGCCTGACGCAGCAGATTCAGCTCATCGATATGGTGCGCGGCATAACTGCGATAGCCATTGTCACTGCGTAACGGCGGCGTCACCACGCCCTTCTCTTCATAAAAACGGATCGCCTTGCTGGTTAGCCCGGTTTTTTTTGCCACATCGCTGATGTTCATCTTTTGTCTTCACCTCATGACCGCTTGACCTTCCCCTGAATGGAAGGTTTAGGCTCTATAACTAATGCAAAGTTTGCAGACAGTCAAACCTCTCGTTTAAGGAGTTTAAGATGTCACACACACAATTACTGGTACTGGACGGTTTGTCCTGTGGCCACTGCGTCAAACGGGTCAAAGAAGCGCTGGAGCAGCGCGACGATGTGGAACAGGCGGATGTCACGCAGCAGGAAGCGCGCGTTACCGGTGCTGCCAGCATCAGCGATCTGATTGCGACCGTGGAACAGGCCGGCTATCACGCGGCGGTGAAAGACAGCCCAAAGCCTGAGCCGTTGACAGCAACAGAGCCGCCGCCGGAGGCGCTGACAACGGAGTCGCAACCGGCAGAAGAAAACCTTCCGGTGCACCATTTGCTGATCGGCGGCATGAGCTGCGCCAGCTGTGTGAGCCGGGTGGAACAGGCGTTGCAGAAAGTGCCTGGTGTCAGTCAGGCCCGCGTCAACCTCGGAGAGCGCAGTGCGCTGGTGTTAGGCGATGCGCAAGCCGAGGCGCTGATTGGCGCAGTGGATCAGGCGGGCTATTCCGCTGAAGTGATCGACGATGAACAGACGCGGCGTGAACGCCAGCAGGTTAGCGCACAGCAGGCGATGCGCCGCTTTAGCTGGCAGGCGGCATTGGCGCTGCTGCTCGGCGTGCCCATGATGATCTGGGGCATGCTCGGCGACAACATGATGTTGAGTGACGCCAACCAAACGTTATGGCGCTCGCTCGGCGTGATCACTTTGCTGGTAATGGTGATCGCCGGCGGCCATTTCTATCGCAGTGCGTGGCGCAGCCTACAGCACGGCACCGCCACCATGGATACGCTGGTGGCCTTAGGCACTGGCGCCGCCTGGCTCTATTCGATGAGCGTGGCGCTGTGGCCGGAATTTTTCCCGATGCAGGCACGACATCTCTATTTCGAAGCCAGCGTGATGATCGTCGGTCTGATTAATCTCGGCCATGCGCTGGAACAGCGAGCACGCCAGCGGGCCTCCAAAGCCCTCGAACGGCTATTGGATCTCACCCCGGCGCAAGCCTGTGTCATCGACGAACAAGGTGAAACGTTAATGCCGCTGAGCGAGGTGCAACCCAGCATGCTGCTGAAGCTGGTGACGGGCGATCGCGTGCCGGTGGACGGCGAAGTCGAAAGCGGCGAAGCCTGGTTTGATGAAGCGATGTTAACCGGTGAAGCGGTGCCGCAGGCGAAACAGCCGGGCGATAAAGTCTATGCCGGGACGCTGGTGCAGGATGGCACGTTGCGCTTCGTGGCACGCGCCACCGGCAGCCACACCACGCTGGCGCGTATCATCAACCTGGTGCGCCAGGCGCAGAGCAGTAAACCGGACATTGGCCGCCTGGCCGATCGCATCTCGGCAGTGTTTGTGCCGGTGGTGGTGGCGATTGCTCTTCTGGCGGGTCTGGCGTGGTATCTGGTCGGCCCGCAGCCGCAGTTGGCCTACACGCTGGTGATCGTCACCACGGTGCTGATTATCGCCTGCCCTTGCGCACTGGGGCTGGCAACGCCGATGTCGGTGATTGCCGGCGTCGGTCGCGCGGCAGAATTGGGCGTGCTGGTGCGCGATGCTGATGCGCTACAGCGTGCCAGCGAAGTCGATACCATCGTGTTTGATAAAACCGGCACGCTGACGCGCGGCACCCCGCAGGTGAGCGATGTGCTGGTGTATGGCGACTGGAATCGTCAGCAGGTGCTGAGCGCTGCGGCGCAACTGGAACAAAGTTCGAACCATCCGCTGGCCAAAGCGATTCTGGCGGCAGCGCCGGATCTCAGCGATGAGCCGACTAAGCAATTTCGTACAATACGCGGCAAAGGCGTGAGCGCTAAAGTGGCAGGCAGAACGCTGCTGCTCGGCAATCAGGCGCTGCTGGATGAGCAGCAGATTGATTACCGCGCTGCACAACAAGATATCGACCGTTTCGCCGCGCAAGGCACTACGCCAGTGCTGCTGGCCGATCATCGTCAGTTGCTCGGCCTGATCGCCCTGCGTGACAGCCTGCGCCCGGAAAGTGCGGAGGCGTTACAGCGCCTGCGCCAGTTGGGTTATCGGTTAATCATGCTGACCGGCGATCATCAGAAAACCGCGCAGGTGATTGCTGCCGAAGCCGGTATTGATGAAGTGATCGCGGGCGTGCTGCCCGAAGGCAAAGCGCAGGCGATTGCGCAGTTGCAGCAGCAGGGGCGCAAAGTGGTGATGGTCGGCGATGGCATCAACGATGCGCCCGCGCTGGCGCAGGCCGATGTGGGGATTGCCATGGGTGGCGGCAGCGATGTGGCCGTCGAAACCGCCGCCATGACGTTGATGCGCAACGATTTGCACTGTGTTGCCGATGCGCTGGCGATGGCAGGCGCGACACTGCGTAATATGCGCCAGAACTTGCTCGGGGCTTTTGTCTATAACAGCCTGGGGATTCCAATTGCGGCGGGCGTGCTCTACCCATTCACGGGTTTGCTGCTTAGCCCAATCGTGGCGGGCGCGGCGATGGCGCTGTCTTCGATTACCGTGGTGAGTAACGCGAATCGTTTGTTGCGCTTTAAGCCAGCAAAACGCTAATCGCCCTCTCTGCCCTGTTTTTCAGTGACTGAAATCGCTAGCATGGATTTTTGACTTCAAAAGGACAGGGCATGAGACGCAGTCTGTGGCACAGCTTCCAGCAGATGGCCGCCAGCCTCTTCCCGGCACGCTATACCTGGCCGGCAATGGATATCCAATTGGGCGATCGACGCCTGCATCTGACGGGCAGTATTCATATGGGCACGCGCGATATGCAGCCGTTGCCAGCGGGCCTGTTACGCCAGTTGAGTCGCGCCGATGCGCTGATTGTTGAGGCGGATATCACTCAGGGTGCATCGCCCTTCAGCAATGATGATGCCTGTGCACCGCTGTCAATGCGTCTGGATGCCGAGGTGCTGCAGCGACTGGATGTGCTGTGCGATGAGCTTTCGCTTTCCATGGCAGTGTTCGACACGCTGCCGTTCTGGCAAATCGCCTTGATGCTGCAGGCACAACAGGCGCAGCGTCTGGGGTTACGGCCGCAATATGGCATTGATTACCAACTGCTGATGGCGGCGAAATCGGCTAATAAGCGCATTATTGAACTGGAAGGCCCGGAAACCCAGATCGCACTGCTGAAGTCGCTACCGCAGGAGGGGTTATCGCTGTTACTGGACACGCTGGAGCATTGGCACACCAACGCCCGCCTGCTGCAAACCATGATCAGCTGGTGGCTGGATGCACCGCCCACGCAGCAACCGGTGGCTCTGCCGACTACCTTTAGTAGCGATCTCAATGACTCGCTGATGCGCAATCGCAATCAGCACTGGCGCGAGTTATTGCAGGCGCTGCCGAAAGGCCGCTATGTGGTGGCTGTCGGTGCACTGCATCTGTATGGCGAGGATAACCTGCCAGGATTGTTGAAATCGTAACAAATGCCGTCACCGCAAGACCTTATGCATCCTCATGTCCTGAAAGCGATCAGATCGATGACGTGCGTCTCTCTGATTGTGCGGAAATGTGCTTTGCCGGATGCGCGGCGGAGGGTTGGCACAGCGGATGAGCAGTGAGCAGTTGAGCAGTTGAGCAGTTGAGCAGTTGAGCAGTTGAGCAGTTGAGCAGTTGAGCAGTTGAGCCGTTGAGCCGTTGAGCAGTTGAGCCGTTGAGCCGTTGAGCCGTTGAGCCGTTGAGCCGTTGAGCCGTTGAGCCGTTGAGCCGTTGAGCCGTTGAGCAGCAGATGGCAAACAAAGCGGATGCGCGGCGAATTGCAGGCAAAAAAGAAGGCCAATATTGCTATCGGCCCGTCAAAGAGGAATTTGTTTATGATTTTGGTTATCACCAGCATTGCTGGCGCGGGCCAATTTTCGCGCAAAGTTCAGAATTTCGCCAGTATTATTCACCAAAACTGAAATAAGAATTTTCGTAGCAAGGACAGAACATGACACCCGCCGTAAAACTGCTGGAAAAACAAAAGGTCGCCTTTACCCTTCATCCTTATGAGCATGACAGCCACGAAACAAATTTTGGTGATGAGGCGGTGCGTAAGCTCAATCTCGATGCACGCCAGGTGTTCAAAACCCTGCTCGTGGCGCTCAACGGCGATGCCAAAGCGCTGGCGGTAGCCGTGACGCCAGTTTCCTCGCAGCTCGATTTGAAAAAAGTGGCAAAGGCGCTGGGCGCCAAAAAAGCGGATATGGCCGACCCGCAACTGGCACAGCGCGTCACCGGCTATCTGGTGGGTGGCATCAGCCCGCTGGGTCAGAAAAAACGTCTGCCAACGGTGATCGATCAGCAGGCTGCAGAATTTGCCACCATCTTTGTCTCCGGCGGTAAGCGCGGGCTGGATATAGAACTGGCGGCGCATGACCTGGCACGACTGCTGGATGCCACACTGGCCGACGTGGCGCGCCGCGATTAATCCGGCTGCTGGATGCCGCACTGCCCGACGTGTCGCGCCGCGATTAATCCGGTTGCTGGGCGCAGAGTTGATCAATCATCCAGCGCCCGGCAGGACCTGGCGGATTGCGTCGCGACCAGATTACATCCACCGCGATGCGCTGTGGCCAGCCTGGCACCGGCAACTCTTTCAACACCTGATGACCAAACTGCTCCACCAGCCAGCGCGGTAATACGCTCCAGCCAAATCCCTGCTCCGCCATTTCCAGCAGCAATAAATAAGAAGGCGCCGACCACACTCGGCCAGCAGGCAAGGGTTCACGGTTTTGCACCCAGGTATTAAGCCGTAAATGACGCAATTCACCGAGTTGTGCTTCACTCACCTGTTTTGACTGCGCCAGCACATGCTCCTGATGCAGATAGATCGCCATTTCCGCCCCCACCTGTAAACGTGCCACCGCTAAATCAGGCGGCAGCTGCGGCTGCGCACGCACCACGCCGAGATGCACGCGACCGGCCTGCAGCAGGTCCAGCGCGTCCGCGTCCTCAGCAATCATGCATTCAAATTCAATATCCGGATAACGCGCTTCAAAGCGGTTGAGCAGATTTTCATGATGATCGGCCTGCCAGAAATCAGAAATCGCCAGACTGAGTCGCGGTTCCACGCCCTGTGACAGCCGCACCGCCAGCTCATCCAACCGCTGGCTGGCCGCCAGAATCTGCTGTACCTGCGCCAGTGCGCGCTGTCCTTGCTCGGTTAGTACCGGCTGACGACCGCTGCGATCGAACAGAGTGAAACCGAGATCGTCTTCCAGATTTGCCACGGCGCTGCTGATGGTGGACTGGCTTTTGGCCAGCGCACGCGCCGCCGCAGAAAACGAGCCGCTGGCGACAGTCTGGACAAAGGCCTCAAGGGATTCCGGGGAGTATTTCATGGTGAACCATCGCTTTTATCGATAGGTAATCATTTTATCTTAGCATTTTGCGGTGAGAAAATGTGTCGCGTTACCCAAAAGGAGGTTTATATGCGTACCCGTTCGCTGAAAGAACGTTTTTATCATGCTGCAGGATTTGAAGTGCTGGCGATTCTCACTGTGGCTCCGCTGGCCGCCTGGATTATGGAAAAGCCGCTGTTTCAGATGGGCGCGCTGGCGATTATGTTGTCAACGGTCGCCATGCTGTGGAACATGATCTATAACACCGGTTTTGATCGCATCTGGCCGCCGCAGAGAAAACGCGGCCTCGGCCTGCGCGCCATCCACGCGCTGGGCTTTGAAGGGGGCTTTATCGTTATCGGTTTGCCGATCGCCGCCTGGATGCTGAAGATCACGCTGCTGGAAGCCTTCATGCTGGAAGTGGCGTTCTTCCTGTTCTTCCTGCCCTATACCATGGCTTATAACTGGATGTGGGATAAATTGCGCCAGCGCTGGCTGACGCAGAAATCCTGTCAGGCATAAAACAACGGCGCCCAATCGGGCGCCGTTTTTAATTGTGCAGCGCACGCGGCCAGATCCACGCCAAAATGGCTTGCGGGTAGCTGCGCTTCCTGGGTTTTTCCTGCGCTTTGTCGCGCTCCTGTACCTGCTGCTCCGTCAAATGCACGATGCCGGTTGGCGCATAGTCGGCGATTTTCAGCGGTGAGTGCGCCGTGACAAAATCGCGCAGCACATCTGCATCGCGCAGTCCGGTATTGCTGAAGCCCGCATGCGCCTCGATGTTGGGATAACCATCACCGCCGCTGGCATTAAAGCTGTTGGTGGCCATGCGATAGGTTTTGTCTTTTTGCAGCGGCTCGCCATTGATCTTCACCTCACTCACCGCTTTGCCATCCGCCACCAGACTGATATTGCTGAATTGCGCGAAACCACCGGAGTTGGTCTTGATATTGGCAACCGTGGCAAGATACTTCAGTAATTCGTCTCCGGTCAGCGTGACTGACACCACCTGATTACCAAACGGCTGCACCTGCAACAGATCGCGCCAGCTCAGTTTGCCTGCGGCCAGTGAAGTGCGAATGCCACCACCACTGATCACCGCGAAATCCGCTTGGGTCGCTGCCATCTGCGCGCGCAGAATCAGCTGCCCTAGGTTGGTTTGTTCAAAGCGCACTTTGTCGCGTTCGCCCACGAACACGCCATCACTGCTGCCAACCGTGACGTCGAGTTTCTTTGCCGCGCGCAGTTGATACGGCGTCAACAATTTCATCATTGCGCTGTTGGGTGGGATCTCTTCCTGCCAGGTAAGCCAGGAAACGCTGCCATCCAGATTCTTCACTTCGTGCTTGAGGTTCACCGGGATCAGCTGATAGCTGTCCAGCGTCAATTCGCCGTTGCGGAAGGTGAAATCGCCGCGCCCGACGTATTTGCCCCACTCTTTTGCCTGCATGATCCACACGCCATTTTGGCGATCGGGCTGACAAGGCTGGCCGGGCTGATAATCTTTCACGCTGACGTTATCTTTTTCCATGCACACCGCGTCCTGCGAGTGGCCACCAATAATCACATTAATAGTGCCCGGCGGCAGGCTGCGCGCCAGTTCCACATCACCCGGCGCGTTGCTGCCGTGCTGCCCATCGTCGTAATGGCCCATGTGCGTCAGCGCCACAATTACATCGGGTTTTTCACTGGCACGCAGTTCCGCCACCGCTTTTTCCGTCTCTTTCACCGGATCGCGGATGTCGATATTGGCAATATTTTCCGGATTGGAAATTTTCAGCGTATCGGTGGTGGTCAGGCCAATCACCGCGATCTTCAGCCCCATGCGATTAAAGATCGCCCACGGCTTGAACAGACGCTGGTCGGTGCCCTTTTGATAGATATTGGCAGAGAGGAAGGGAAATTTGGCCCACTTCTGTTGCTGTTGCAGCACGCTGAGCGGCTTATCGAATTCGTGATTGCCGAGCGCCATGGCATCGTAGCCGATGAGGTTCATGCCACGAATATCGGGTTCGGCATTGAGCAGATCCGATTCCGGCACGCCAGTATTCACGTCCCCGGCGGAAAGGATCAAGGCACCACCGCCTTTAGCCTGCACATCATAACGCTGTTTATCCATCAGCGTTTTCTGCGCCGCCAGACCGTATTCGCCCTGCGCATTGGTCCAGTAGCGACCGTGATGATCATTGGTGTGCAGAATACTGAATCGATAACTGCGATCCGTCTGCCATGCCTGCGCCAGCATCGGCAGCAACAGCATGATCAGCGCCAGCCAGCGCCCTCTCCGCGGGAATAACAACAAAGCCGATCTCCTTATTCTGCGTCTTTCCACTTTGCCGTGGACTTAATGTGCTTTATCACCCTTCTGTGTCGCACAGATGGCACTTTAACTCAAGACTAAAGGCTTATAGAGTCATGCGGTAGTAACAAACTGATAACGATAACCGCACTCTTCAGGATTTTTATGGCAAGTGACATCGCAACCCCGGCACGCGCACCGGGACGGACCGCTTTTGGCATTTTAGGTGCCATCAGCCTCGCGCATCTGCTCAACGATATGCTGCAATCGCTGCTGCTGGCGATCTACCCGATGCTGCAAAAAGATTTTAGCCTTAACTTCGTCCAGATAGGTCTGATAACGCTAACCTTTCAGGTCACCGCTTCGCTGCTACAGCCGATCATCGGTCATTACACCGACAAATACCCAAAACCCTGGTCTTTGCCGGTGGGGATGGGCTTTACGCTGTGTGGTCTGGTGCTGCTGACGTTCTCCAGCACCTATCCGCAGGTGCTACTCGCTGCCGCGCTGGTGGGCAGTGGTTCCTCGGTGTTTCATCCGGAATCTTCGCGCGTGGCGCGTATGGCCTCCGGTGGACGTCATGGCCTGGCTCAATCCCTGTTCCAGGTGGGCGGCAACTTTGGTAGCGCGTTAGGCCCACTGTTGGCAGCGATGATCGTGGCCCCTTACGGCAAAGGGCATCTTGCCTGGTTCGTGCTGGCGGCACTGCTCGGCATTATCGTGCTGCTGCAGGTCAGCCGCTGGTATAGCCACCAGCAGCGCGCCAGTAAGGCAAAGGCAACGGTTGCGCCGGTTAACCCGCTGCCGCGTAAGAAAGTGGCGTTGGCGATCAGCATTTTGCTGCTGCTTATCTTCTCTAAATACTTCTATCTCACCAGCCTGAGCAGCTACTACACCTTCTATTTAATCCAGAAGTTCGGACTTTCTGTTCAGGCCTCGCAATTCCATCTGTTTGCCTTCCTCGGCGCGGTGGCTGCGGGCACCATTATTGGCGGGCCGATTGGCGATAAAATCGGCCGTAAATACGTGATTTGGGTATCGATTCTCGGCGTTGCTCCCTTCACCTTGCTGTTGCCTCACGCCAACTTAATGTGGACCAGCGTGTTGAGTGTGATCATCGGGTTGATTCTCGCTTCAGCGTTTTCCGCCATTCTGGTGTACGCACAAGAGCTGATGCCAGGACGTATCGGTATGGTTTCCGGGCTGTTTTTCGGTTTTGCCTTTGGCATGGGCGGGCTTGGTGCTGCAGTACTCGGCGTGGTGGCAGACCACACCAGCATCGAATGGGTATATCAAATCTGT
Organism: Pantoea folii; assembly: GCF_056678875.1. Lineage (NCBI taxonomy): Bacteria > Pseudomonadati > Pseudomonadota > Gammaproteobacteria > Enterobacterales > Erwiniaceae > Pantoea > Pantoea folii. The sequence continues at coordinate 85,113 of NZ_JBWXON010000024.1, forward strand.
GCCTGGCTGCCTTTAATTGGCCTTTTGACCGCTTTCTTACCTGATAACCGCCACGCGTAAGCCGCTTTTGGGGGGCAACGCTTTTTCCTCGCCCCCCTCCATTCTGCGTAAAACCTGCCGATAGTGTGAGATAACTGAGGAAAATGCTGCTTCAGCTGCGTTTTCTTCTCATTTTTTCAATTTATTCGCTTTTCACCGCTCAAATGTTTAAACGTGGTTAGCGATTGTGCATTACACTAGGTTGTTACAAGCGGATACATTTGCACACAAGGAGACAGGCATGCATCACACCACACCGTTGATCACCACCATTGTCGGGGGCCTGGTCCTCGCCTTTATCCTTGGAATGATTGCCAACCGTCTGCGAATCTCCCCGCTGGTCGGTTATCTGCTGGCTGGCGTGCTCGCCGGTCCCTTTACCCCGGGCTTCGTCGCCGATACTAACCTCGCGCCTGAGCTCGCCGAACTCGGCGTTATCCTGCTGATGTTTGGCGTGGGTTTGCACTTCTCGCTGAAGGATTTGATGTCGGTAAAGTCGATCGCCATTCCCGGCGCCATCGCGCAGATCGCGGTGGCCACGCTGCTGGGAATGGGGCTGTCGTGGGCGATGGGCTGGTCGTGGATGACCGGTCTGGTGTTTGGCCTCTGTCTCTCCACCGCCAGTACCGTGGTGTTACTGCGTGCGCTGGAAGAGCGCCAACTGATTGATAGCCAGCGGGGGCAGATCGCCATTGGCTGGCTGATTGTTGAAGATTTGGTGATGGTCCTGACGCTGGTGCTGCTGCCCGCCATTGCCGGGATGCTGGAAGAAGGCAACGCCAGCCCCTCTCTGCTGTTCTGGGACCTGATGCTGACCATCGGCAAAGTCGTCGCTTTTATGGTGCTGATGATGGTGGTGGGCCGTCGTGTGGTGCCGTGGATTCTGGCAAAAAGCGCCGCGACTGGATCGCGTGAACTGTTCACCTTATCCGTACTGGCCCTGGCGCTGGGTATCGCTTTCGGTGCGGTTGAATTCTTCGATGTCTCCTTCGCCCTCGGCGCCTTCTTTGCCGGTATGGTGCTTAACGAATCCGAACTCAGCCACCGTGCCGCGCACGATACTCTCCCACTACGCGATGCTTTTGCGGTGCTGTTCTTTGTCTCGGTCGGTATGTTGTTTGACCCGATGATTTTGATCGAGCAGCCGCTGGCGGTGCTGGGCGCGCTGGCGATCATCGTGCTCGGGAAATCCATCGCCGCCTGGCTGCTGGTGACGCTGCTCGGCCACTCGCGCCGCACCGCTATGACCATTTCGGTGAGTCTGGCGCAGATTGGGGAATTCGCTTTTATCCTTGCCGGATTAGGTATTTCACTCGGCATGTTGAGTGATGAAGGACGCAATCTGGTGCTGGCGGCTGCGATCCTCTCGATTATGCTCAACCCGATTCTATTTACCCTTCTGGAGCGCTACCTCGATAAGACTGAAACCATCGAAGAGCAGACGCTGGAAGAGGCGATTGAAGAAGAGAAGCAGATTCCGCTAGATATCTGCAATCACGCGGTCATTGTGGGTTATGGCCGCGTTGGCAGCTTGCTGGGCCAGCAGCTGATGGAAGCCGATGTGCCGCTGGTGGTGGTGGAAAATTCCCGTCCGCGCGTTGAAGCGCTGCGTGAGCAAGGGATCAAGGCGGTGCTGGGCAATGCGGCTCGCGTCGATACCATGGAGTTAGCCCGACTCGACTGTGCACGCTGGCTGCTGCTGACCATTCCAAACGGTTACGAAGCCGGGGAGATTGTCACCGCCGCGCGTGAGAAGCGTCCGGATATCGAAATTATTGCCCGCGCGCATTACGACGATGAAGTGAATTACATCATGGAGCGCGGTGCCAATCGCGTGGTGATGGGCGAGCGTGAGATCGCCAACAGCATGCTGAACGTGCTGCAGGAAGAGATCGCGCAGAACCCGATTGTGCGGGAATGCCCGATATAACAGACACCGTAGCGCCATAATTCAACTGATACCGTAGCGCCGCTATTCAACAGACACCGTAGCGGCGGGATTAATCGCGCAATTCAAGCAGCACCGCTGCCAACAAACGCGCGATAAATCGCGCCGTTACGGGTTCACTGTTACCTGTCCCAGTACGACTCTTCTAAACTGTCTTCCCGCTCAGGCAGCCCGCGCATCAGACGCGGTGAATGCTGATTCAGCACCTGATAACTCACCCGGTTGGCATACTTACACACCTGCGCCAGCGACGAATAGGTGAGATAACCGCGTGCGTGTTTACTGGAGTTCGGCACTTTCTGGCGGTGGAAATTATTGGCGGTGATGTCGTGCAGCAGCGCGGCCAGAGCACCATCGCCCGCGCCATTGGTGTTCATGATCTTCTCAGGGCCGCCCATATAAGGCGCGATGTGCGAGAAGATGCGCAGCGGCTGCTGGCAATCCTGATGACGCATAGCGCGGCTGAACTCATACTGGTTGAATTCGGCAATCGCGCCCGGCAACAGCGGATGATTGGTTTTGCGCTTGAATTCATCTTCGGTGAAGCCAGCCATATACAAACCGGTAGGGCCAGCAGTGCACAGCACCAGATCCACCCAGTCCAGCGCAATATTCGACGCCAGCAGCGGATCCTGCTCACCCGTCAGCGCCAGCGCCTCTTCTTCGTTCATCGCCACGATCGATACATGATCGCGCAGGAAATCGCGCCAGAACTGCGGATCGTCCTGAATCACGTATTTGGTTCCCAGCGTCAGCACCACCGGCACGTTATGTTTTTTCGCGTAGTCGATGGCACGCAGCGTGGCCGCTGGCATCGGTTCACCCGGCTGGCAGCGCACCAGATAGGAAGTCAGCACCAGCGCCGACGCCCCGGCAATCACCTCTTCCGGAATGCTGTCCGCCTGCAGTTGGTTCATTAAACCCGGGCTGATGGCAAAGGTGCGTTCGCCCTGCTCACCAATCAGAGTGAAGCAGCGGCCAATCGCGCCATCCACGCCTTGCAGGAAGTTGAGATCCATACGGCTGGAGGTGTTGCACAGATAGCGATAAGCGTAGCCGCCAATCTGGATGTTGTTGCACATCACGCCGAGCAATACGGAACGGTCATCGGCCAGCACGGAATAGTTGTGCAGCGTATTACCGATGGTGCCGCCGGCAAATTGATGGCTGATCAGCGCATCGCGCATCAGCTCGTTATACAAAGCTTCTGCGGTAGCATCGTCGATCACCAGCGAGTGGCCGGCGCTCAGTCCGTAGCGTTGCAGAAAGTCATCATCAACTTTGGCTTCAATATCCACCAGCGTCTGGTCGATACCCACCACCCAACTGCCCTCTTCCTGCTCTTGAGGTGTGGCTTGCAGCAGCGGATCGCGCGCGTTAACGGGGAAATAGTGTTTGGATTTGCGTTTGCCGGGAAATTTCATCGTGGCTGCCGTAAGGGAAATCTGGCAGAGAATGATATCACACTCTCTGCCAGCACTTTATCGGCGTGCGTTGACCAGCTGAACCATCATCTCGATGTGCTCGTCATCGGCGTTGAGCGCGGGAATGTATTCAAACTTCTCGCCACCGGCGTGCAGGAAGAACTCACAGTTCTGCTCGCTGATCTCTTCCAGGGTTTCCAGGCAGTCTGCGGAGAAGCCGGGACTCATCACCTGCACATGTTTGATGCCCTTGGCCGGTAAACCTTGCATGGTTTCGTCGGTGTACGGTGTCAACCATGGCTCGCGACCAAAGCGTGACTGGAAGGTCATCATGATTTTGTGCGGCGCGATGCCCAACGCGGCAGCCAGCGCCTCGGTGGTGTCTTTGCAGCGCTGCGGATAATCATCACCTTCGTCGGCAAAGCGCTGTGGGATGCCGTGATACGACAGCACCAGCAGGTCCGGTTCGCCATGCTGCGCAAACGAACGCTCAACCGAAGCCTTCAGTGCTGCGATATAGGCAGGATGCTCGGCATAATCGCGAATGAAAGCCACTTCAGGCAGGGAGCGCAGCGGTTTAAAGCTGGCGGATAATCCGTCCCAAACGGCAGCCACCGTCGAGCACGAGAATTGCGGATAGAGCGGCAACACAATCAGTTTGGTGACACCCTGGTCCAGCAAACGCTGTACCGCCCCGTCGAGGCTTGGCTGGCCGTAGCTCATGCCCAGCTCAACCGGCATATCCACGCGCTGCGCCAGCGCATCGCGCTGCTGCTTGCTGAACACCATCAGCGGAGAGCCTTCTTTCATCCACACCGAGGCGTACAGCTTCGACACGCGCGGCGAACGGAACGGCAAAATGGCGAAATTGAGAATCGGCCACCATAACCAACGCGGTGTATCCACCACGCGCGGGTCGCCAAGGAACTGTTTAAGATAGCGCTTAACGGCAGGTGTTGTAGGCGCATCAGGTGTGCCTAAATTGACCAGCAAAACCCCAGGCTTTTCTTGCCTCATTGGTATTTCCTTGATGTCAAAACGAATGGATCAAAATCAGGGGGAAATTGTAGCGGAAATCGTGGGAGGGGAAAGCAATTGCTGCAAAAGGGCCGGACAACCGGCCCCTGATCCGCATTAACCGAGAATACCGGCCAGCTGCGTGCTCACTTCAGCCACCTTACGGGTGCCGTCGATCTTGTGATACTGGGTGTTACCGGCTTCCGCTTCTTTGCTGTAGTAAGCAATCAGCGGTGCAGTCAGCTGATGGTATTCCACCAGACGCTTACGCACGGTTTCTTCCTGGTCGTCTTTACGCGTGGTCAGCTCTTCGCCGGTCACGTCATCTTTGCCTTCCACTTTTGGAGGATTATAGGTGACGTGATACACGCGGCCAGACGGCGCATGCACGCGACGACCAACAATACGATCCACAATCAGTTCGTCCGGTACGGCAAACTCCAGCACGAAGTCCACATTGATGCCCGCGTCTTTCATGGCATCAGCTTGTGGGATAGTGCGTGGGAAGCCATCGAGCAGGAAACCGTTTTTGCAGTCTTCCTGCGCGATACGCTCTTTAACCAGCGCAATCACCAGCTCGTCTGTCACCAGTTTACCGGCATCCATGATGGCTTTCGCCTGTTGGCCCAGTTCGGTGCCTGCTTTAACTGCCGCACGCAACATGTCACCGGTGGAGATTTGCGGAATACCGTATTTCTCCATGATGAATTGAGCCTGAGTGCCTTTACCTGCGCCCGGTGCCCCGAGCAGAATAATACGCATTGCGTAATTCCCCTTGCGAATCGCATTGATCAATCTGAGAAGGCCAAGAACATACCATTATGACCCGCGCACCACAAGGAAACGGGCGCGCTTCCGGTGAAAGCTTTACTTTGACTTGCTTTAGCGCAAAACACCAGCAGAGTGCCCGTTTTTAAGAATCAAGGCTAACGCTTAACACGTCTTTCAGACGTCTCTTCAGGATCGGCGTGACGTTTTGATTTTTGTTCACACCGCCTCGCACGTTGGCATGCAGGCGCAATCGGTGATGAGCGGGAAGCAGATGCATATCCTGCGGTAAGTCGGGCAAGATAAGACTGACCGGCATGGGGAACAGGGCGAACGGTAAGCCGTGCTGCTGAATCGATTGCAGCTGAACCGGGGCCTCAAGCGTAATATTATCCACGCTAGCGATATTAAACGGCCGCCAGTCGCTGTTTTCCATCATTTCCAGCGTTTGATCCAGCGACGAGCCAAAGGCCAGCCCCTGCTCAAATAACCGCAATTCGCTGCGCACCAGCGTGCTGAAATCGCTGGTTTTCAATGCAATTAACACCAGGTCACTGCTTAACGCCGCATGACGATCGAGCCGCGCCACAAACAATCGCGCATCGCTGATTAATCGTTTATGCAACAAGGTGGCAAAGGATTCCGAGGCGTCGGTCACGCCCTGACTTTGACACTCCGCCAGCGGACGCACCCGCCCCTGCAGCATGTCGACATGCTCCACCAGCGCAATGTTACCAGCCATCATCGGCACTGCGGGTAACACACTCAGTTCACTGACCGGATATTGCGAAGCGTAACGCGTTTGATTGCGCGCCTGTTCCTGACGTAAAAACAGTTGTGAGAGCAGCACCCGCGAAATATGCAAAGAAGGTGCAAAGAAGAGGTCGTAATTTTCCAGCCGATAGTGACGTGAAAGCAAGCCGCGAAGTCGATCGCGCGCTGCCGCCGCCCTGGCAGAAGCATGTTGGTGATCCATCGCGTGAGATTTCTCTAATTATAAAAATGCTGTGTGTGTCGCAGATTGAGGGGGAACATTAGCCGCGTTAAACACAGACAACGCCATCCGTCAACCCGCCATAATCTGGGGGAAAGGTTAGGCCAATGCGGCTGGACATTAAAATGATATAAACTGACAATCCCTGTTAGGTTTTTACACAGGGGATGAGTATGACCGCGCTTCCGTCGTTACGTGCACTGCACTATTTTCATCAGGCAGCACTGCACAGCAGTTTTAGCGTGGCGGCCGAGCGTCTTCATGTGACACACAGCGCCATTAGCCATCAGATTCGACAGCTGGAAAGCTGGATGGGAAAGCCCTTATTCGTCCGTACCAATGGGCGCGTCAAATTAACCTCACACGGCGAGCGCTTGCTGGTGAGTTGTCAGAAGGCGTTTAGCGAACTCTCCACCACCTGCGAAAGCATTCGCACCGGCATGCGTCATCACCTCAGCGTCTCTTGCGCGCCCAGTTTTCTCTCGCAATGGCTGATTCCACGTATTAGCAGTTTTTATCAACGCTATCCCGATATTGAAGTGCAGTTTCAGCCGCTGGTGGAGATCGATCAGCTGCGCAGTGAACACACCGATGTGCTGATCCTTAGCTATGAGCAGTCACCGGATGAGGATATTGATGCTACGCTGATCAGCGATGACTACATCGGCCCGCTGTGCGCGCCTCAGTATGCCGCGCGTTTTCACAATGAGCAGGATTTAGCGTCATTGCCGCTGCTGCATGCCGATACACGACTGCACGCTTGGGCCGAGTGGGCGAAAACCAGCGGTGCGCGTGGCAATTATTGGGTCGGTAAGCATTTCGATAATCTCACTCTGGGCATTCAGGCGGCGAGAAATGGCTTAGGGGTGATCATGGCCCCGCGTTTACTGGTCAGGCAGGAGTTGAGCGACGGTACGCTTATCGCTCCATTGGGATTTGTGCGGGTGGACCGCGCCACCTGGATGATGACGAAAATGTCACGTCAGCATGATGCGGAGATAACGTTGTTCCGGGATTGGCTGCGCGATCAGGCGCTGCATTAAAAAAAGGTCGGCATTCAATGCCGACCTTTTTTGTCTCTTGCCAACCCTGCCGCCGGTATTGATGCCAACCGGCGCGGGCGCTGAATGGCTTATGCCGTCAGCAGTTGGTTCATACGACGGATAAACTGGTTGGGATCGTCCAGCGTGCCGCGCTCAGCCAGCAGCGCCTGATCCAGCAGCAGCTCAACCCATTCAGCAAATTGCGCTTCGTCGTGGGTATCCGCCACGCGTTTCACCAGCGTATGCTCCGGGTTGATTTCGAAGATGTACTTCACATCCGGCACATCCTGACCCGCAGCAGCAAACAGCTTCGCCATCTGGGTGGTCATTTCGTTGGCGTCGGTGGTGACAATCGCCGGGGTGTCGGTCAGACGATGAGTCAGACGCACCTCTTTCACACGCTCGCCCAGCAGCGTTTTCACGCGCTCAACAAACGGCTCCAGCGCTTTTTCCGCTTCCTTCTGCTCCTCGGTCTCTTCATCGGCCAGTTTGCTCAGCGACTCATCCGCTTTGCTCACTGACTGGAAGGTTTTACCGTCGAACTCGGTCAGGTAGCTCATCATCCACTCGTCGATACGATCGGACAGCAGCAGCACCTCGATACCTTTTTTGCGGAACAGTTCCAGATGCGGGCTGCTCTTCGCGGCGGCATAGCTGTCAGCAGTGATGTAGTAAATCTTATCCTGCCCTTCCACCATGCGGCTCAGGTAATCGTCCAGCGAAATGGTCTGCTCAGCGCCTTCACTCTGCGTGGTGGCAAAGCGCAGCAGTTTAGCAATCGCCTGCTGATTGGTGTTGTCTTCCGCTGGGCCTTCTTTCAGGACCAGACCAAACTCTTTCCAGAACTGCTGGTATTTTTCGGCGTCGTCTTTAGCCAGTTTTTCCAGCATCTGCAGGCTACGCTTGGTCAGCGCGGCGCGCAGGCTCTGGGTGACACGGCTGTCCTGCAGGATTTCACGCGAGACGTTCAGCGGCAGATCGTTGGAATCTATCAGGCCACGTACGAAGCGCAGGTAGTTCGGCATGAACTGCTCGGCATCGTCCATGATGAACACGCGCTGCACATACAGCTTCAGGCCGTGTTTGCTGTCGCGGTTGAACATGTCGAATGGCGCACGCTGCGGGATGTACAGCAGGCTGGTGTACTCCTGCTTGCCTTCCACACGGTTGTGGCTCCAGATCGCCGGATCGCTGTAATCATGGGCGATGTGTTTATAGAACTCGTTGTACTCTTCGTCGCTGATTTCAGACTTGTTGCGCGTCCACAGCGCCTGGGCTTTGTTGATCTTCTCCCAGGTGGTGGTGTCGTTCTCTTCGTCTTTGGTCTCAATCTCAACCGGCAGCGCAATGTGATCGGAGTATTTGCTGATCACGTTGCGTACGCGCCACGCATCAAGGAAATCATCCTCGCCTTCGCGGAAGTGCAGCGTGATTTCGGTACCGCGATCGGCTTTCTCAATTTCTGCCAGAGTGTATTCACCCTCGCCCGCCGATTCCCAGAACACGGCTTCATCGGCTTTCGCGCCCGCAGCACGAGTACGCACGGTGACTTTATCCGCAACGATAAACGCCGAGTAGAAGCCCACGCCGAACTGACCGATCAGCTGACTGTCTTTCGCCTGGTCTGAGCCCATCGATTCAAGGAAAGATTTGGTGCCGGACTTCGCGATGGTGCCGAGGTTCTCAATCACCTCATCACGGCGCATACCGATACCGTTATCGCTTAAGGTCAGCGTACGATTATCCTTATCGACCGAGATACGCACGCGCAGGTCGCCATCGCCTTCATACAGATCCGGCGTGGACAGGGCGCGGAAGCGCAGTTTGTCGGCGGCATCCGAAGCGTTGGAGATCAGTTCACGCAGGAAAATCTCTTTGTTTGAATAGAGGGAGTGAATCATCAGGTGCAGAAGTTGTTTTACCTCTGACTGGAAGCCACGCGTCTCTTGTCCTTTCATGGTCATTGCTACCTCAACTAAATCGGGGTTGATCATATGTCGAGAGAGAAATGGGGATGATGATGGGAATTTCAAGCCGATGTCGGTGAAGACATCGGCAAGTGATTAGAATTTAATCTTGTGGCGTCCGGCAAGTGAGTGCGACAGCGTGGTGCCATCGACCATTTCCAGCTCACCGCCGACCGGCACACCGTGTGCAATGCGGCTGGCATCGACGCCATATTGCCCGCACAGTTCAGCGATGTAATTGGCCGTGGCTTCACCTTCCACCGTTGGGTTGGTAGCGAGGATCACTTCGGTCAGCGTTTCACGCTCCAGCCGCTGCTCTAACCGATCCAGACCGATATCCTGCGGACCGATGCCATCCAGCGGTGACAAGTGGCCCATCAGCACAAAGTAACGGCCGCCAAACTGGCCGGTTTGCTCAATGGCGTGGATATCGGCAGGACTCTCCACCACGCAAATCTGGCCGTTTTGTTGACGGCGCGGATTGGCGCAGATGGTGCAAATTTCCTGCTCGGTGAAAGTGCGGCAATCGGCACAGTGGCCGATTTCCGACATCGCGCGGGTCAAAGCCTGCGCCAGACGCATACCACCGCTACGATCGCGCTGTAACAGCTGAAAAGCCATGCGCTGCGCCGATTTCGGGCCCACACCCGGCAGGCAACGCAGCGACTCCATCAAAGATTCAAGCAGTGGACTGGTTTGCATCAGAACGGCATCTTGAAGCCAGGTGGCAGCTGCATACCAGATGACACAGAGGCCATTTTCTCTTTCTGCGTTTCATCAATGCGACGTGCTGCATCGTTGAAGGCTGCCGCAATCAGATCTTCCAGCATGTCTTTGTCGTCTTCCAGCAAGCTTGGATCGACTTCAACACGGCGGCAGTTATGTGCACCATTGATGGTGACTTTGACCAGGCCAGCGCCTGATTCACCGGTCACTTCCAGCGCGGCAATCTCTTCCTGAACTTTGGCCATTTTGTCTTGCATCTGCTGGGCCTGTTTCATCAGGTTGCCCAATCCGCCTTTACCAAACATAGTCTTCTCTCTCTGCTGGGGCTGCGCGCCACTCACGCGCGACAGCGGGTGTTCAAACGGGTCGAATACTCTCTTCATCCAGATCGGCATCGAAGAATCGACGCAATGTCTGAATGTGAGTATCGCTTTCAATCGACTGGCGCGCCTGCACCAGTTTCTCTTCATAAATGGCCTGACGCCATTCCAGTGGCGTCAACACCGCAGGATTATCGTCTTCAACGATGGTCAGTTCAACCGTTTGTCCGGCTGCCTGACTGAGCGCTTCCGTCAACGCCTGTTTTGCCGACGCTGAATTCAGGTGACGCTGACTGCTGCGCAAATGCAGCGTGACGGCGTTCTCGCCCACCTCTTTCCACGCGTTTAACGCCACCTGCTGCACCAGTTTTGGCAACGTCAGTGCGGCTATTTCGGCGGCCCACGCATCGCGCTGCTGGGCTTCTTCGGCCAGACGAAGCGCCAGCTCAGGCGTTTTCTCATGCTCCAGAGCGGAACGCAAGGCTTTTGGCGTTGCGATAGGCTCCGCTTTTACCTCGACCGTTTGCTGGGCTTTCCAGCGATAGGCTTCTGGCTTCGCGGGCGTTTTTACCGCGGGTTCAGACGCACGCTGCTGCACGCGTTCGGTGACACTGGCAAGACGTTCCAGCGCCGGGTTCGCCGGCCGCGCGGGACGCGCTGCCGGCTCACTCTTTTTTGCTTTGCCGGCTCCCTGACGCAGCAACTGCGTTCGCGCCTGTAACAGCTGGCTGGTGGAGTCGGACATATGTTCTGGCGCCGGTTGCATATCGGCGTAATCATCAGCCATCGGCGGTGCGTCCTGCATCGGCGGCGCCATCTGCGGCTGCGCGGCAGAGGCGGTGCGAGGTGCCGAAGAAGTGGCAGCAGGTCCGGCGGTGTGAGCTGAAGCCGCCGGCGTTGCAGATGAAGCAGCGGTGGCAGAAGCCGCCGGCGCAGTAGACTGAGCGCCGGACGCTGGCGCAGCAGTGCCAGCAGACGCTTGCGATGCCGCCTGCGGAATCAGGCTGGGCCGCGCAACCGGCTCGGCAATAGTCGCCTGCGGATGGAATGCCAGCGCGCGCAGCAGCGTCATCTCGACGCCGAGGCGACGATCCGGTGCCAGCGGCAGATCTTTACGTCCCATCAGCAAAGTCTGGTAATAAAGTTGCACGTCGGTGGGCGGTAAGACGCGCGCTAAATCGCGCAAGCGCTGTGCCTGATTCACATCATCCTCGCCCAGCGAAGCCGGCAGCAGTTGCACCATCGCCACACGATGCAGCAATCGCAGCATCTCGACCAGCAGCGCTTCCCACTCGACACCACGCGATGCCGCCTGATTCAGCAGTGCCATCACCTGTTCGCCCTGGCCCTCCACCAGCGCTTCAATCAGCGCCAGCGGCTGTTCGTCATCCAGCGTGCCCAGCATTTGCGCCACGGTTTCACGCGTCACGCTGCCCTGCCCCATGGCAATCGCCTGATCGGTGAGACTCAGGGCATCACGCATACTGCCATCAGCGGCACGCGCCAGCAGATGCAGTGCACGCGGCTCGGCGGCAATCTGCTCCTGCTGCAATATATGCACTAACTGCTGCTGAATTTGCTCGACGTCGAGCGCTTTAAGATGGAACTGCAGGCAACGCGACAGTATGGTCACCGGCAGTTTTTGCGGATCGGTGGTCGCCAGCAGGAATTTGACGTGCGACGGCGGCTCTTCCAGCGTTTTCAACAGCGCATTAAAGCTGTGACGCGAGAGCATGTGCACTTCATCGATCAGATAAACCTTGAAGCGACCGCGCGCCGGGGCGTACTGCACGTTATCCAGCAGATCGCGCGTGTCTTCGACTTTGGTGCGCGACGCGGCATCGATCTCAATCAGATCGACAAAGCGCCCCTGCTCGATTTCACGGCAGTTATCACACTGACCACATGGCGTGGAGGTGATGCCGGTTTCGCAGTTAAGACCTTTCGCCAGCAAACGGGCGATCGAGGTTTTCCCCACGCCGCGTGTACCGGAGAAGAGATAAGCATGATGGATTCGTCCCAGTGACAATCCGTTGGCCAGCGCAGTCAGCACATGTTCCTGACCGACTACGTCAGCGAAAGCCTGGGGACGCCATTTTCGCGCAAGTACCTGATAGCTCATGTGGATTCAATCACTGGAATTTATTGAGTTGGCACAGCGGTGCGGCTAAGTGAACCGGGTTCCGCCACAAGACAAAGAGGAAAAATGCAGCTTCGCAACCCCTGTTTATATGGGCAGTAGTCTAACAGCCACAACAGGATATGCCTATACCCGCGCTGCAGGCGCTGAATTTCATCGCGCATCCGCTTGAGCGGTACGATTTATCAGATATTGATACAAAGGTACGACGGCAGGAACGCGCAATGAAATGCGCCGCGATGGCCAAGGCCAGCGGCGCACAGACCTTAATGGCCGGGGAAATTCACGAGGCTGTAGCAATCAATGCCGATCGCGTTAAGGCGCGCTTCACCGCTCAGATCAAACAGGTTGATCACGAACGCAGCATCTTTCACTTCACCACCGGCACGGCGGATCAGTTTCACCGTGGCTTCCAGCGTACCGCCGGTGGCCAGCAGATCGTCCACCACCAGCACCACATCACCTGGCTTAATGGCATCTTTGTGCAGCTCCAGCGCATCAGAACCGTACTCCAGCTCATAGCTCTCGCTGTAGGTTTCACGCGGCAGCTTGCCCGGCTTACGCACCGGCACAAAACCGACACCCAGACCCAGTGCCACCGGTGCACCAAACAGGAAGCCACGTGCTTCGGTACCCACCACTTTGGTGATACCTTTGTCACGATAGCGTTCAACCAGAATGGCAATCGACGCAGCATAGGCCTGCGGATCTTCCATCAAACTGGTGACGTCACGGAACAGGATGCCCGGCTTAGGGTAGTCAGGGATGCTTTTGATGCTGTTTTTGATGAGTTCAAGCTGCTGAGCAGTTGCGGTCATAAGTGTTACGCCTGGAAAAATATCTAATACGCGCAGCATCCGACAGCGCCAATACCCGGAAACCGGGTTAAGCGAAGACGTTTAAAAAGGGAAGCCACGCACGAAGATGCCCAAATCTATGCAAATACCTGTCTAAATGCAACCCTGCCGCACTTAATCGCCGCTGTCAGCATTTTCTGCCACTACCGGGATACGCCACATAAACAACAGCAGCGCGCACAACATGATGCCCAGCATAATCCGCACCCACAGCATGTTAACTACATAAATAGAGACGGCAAAGGTGATGACAATCAGCAACATGGCGCGGCCTTTGGCGCCGGGCGGCATGGCGCGATGCTGTTGCCAGTGGCGGATATAGCGACCAAACGGCGAGCGCCACAGCAGCCAGTGATGAAAACGCGGTGACGAACGGGCAAAGCACCAGGCGGCCAGCAACATAAATGGCGTGGTCGGTAATAAAGGTAATACAATGCCCAGCGTGCCCAGCACAATCGCCAGCCAGCCAAGACACAGAAGAAAAATTCGTTGCATGCCTGATGCCTGATAAAATCGGAACTGCGCTACGTTAACACAGTCGGAATCAGAGTGATGCCCCAACCGCCCGCACATCAACGTCTGCTCGCCATTGTCGATCAGCTACGACGGCAAATCGCGCAGCAACGCGATGGTGCGTGCCGACAGCCCCGTTTTGACGCCCAACTGTTCCATTGCAAAGGCACGCGGCTCGCTGATTATCTTGCTGAGCTGGAACAGAATTTAACCCAGCTCATCGCTGCTGATACCAACGTCATACGCCGTCAGTGGCTGGCGGAGAAAGTGCTGGACCAGATTGCCGCCCTGCAACGCGAATGCCAGAGCCAGCAACTGCGCACCCCGCGTGAGCGTCCTCGCGTTGATCCGCGCCAGTCGAAGCGCGAAGAGTATCAGGGCTATGAAACGCGCTTGCTGGCGATGATCGAACAACGTGAGCAACATCTGGCGCGCGCCGAAACCCTCAGCGTGCAGCAGCAGTTGATCCGCGATATCGAAGTGCTGCACGAGCGGCTGGCACGCTGTCGCCATGCGATGCACAAACTGGAAATGTCAGGCCCGACACGGTAATCACCGCCCACTTTCCTTTATATCCGTCATACTTCACAGGGCAGGTGCGTTGGCTACGCTCATTCCCCCCGTGTCTGCATGAGTAAGCCCCTGCGGGTTCATTCCTTTGCCACTTGCCTGCACCTGAAATTATTTAGGATATATACTCCCCCTATGAATGAAGGAGGAAAATCATGACCCTAATTATGTGGATAGCGATTGGCGTGGTGGCTGGCTGCATCAAGCGCATGGTTTTTCCCGGTCGGCCGGGTGGGTTTGTTCCGACGCTGGTGCTGGCCGTGATTGGTGCGTTAATTGGGGGTTACATCGCGACTTATTTTACAACGGGTGATTTAGCGACGTTGCATCCCGCTGGCTTTGGGGTGGCACTGCTGGGTTCCATTTTGATGCTGCTGGTGGCGGCAAAATTACGTATTTAACAAGGAGAGATCATGTCACTGGAAACTGCATCCGATGAGATCAAACTGGCAGTGGATTTGATTCAACTGCTGGAAGAGAACCAGGTGCCGACCGCAACCGTGTTAGCCGCGCTGGCGATTGTCCAACGCGATTATCAGCAGAAACAGGCGGCAGAGGGCGTAAATTAACGCGCCGAGGAAAGAGTGGGACTGAGTCGCAGCATATCAATAAAGGCATCCACCAACTGCGGCGCATCTGCTGCCAGATCAAACGCCTGCGGGTTAAACAGCCAGTTTTCCATCATACCGTTGATATAGCCGCACATCAGACGCGCCGATTGCAACGTGTTCAATCCCGCAGGCAACTGGCCCACTTCGATACACTCACGTAGCACCAATTCAATTCGGTCGTAACACTCAAGCAGTAAACTTTGACGCATATCCTGTAATGTCGACATTTCGCCAACGAATTCACATTTATGGAAGATAATCTCCATTAAAGCGCGTCTTTGTGGATCCTTTGCTGTGGCGTCAAGGATATAGATCAACATCGAACGGATAACAGAAAGTGGATCGCCCGGGTATTTTGTCTGATACTCAAGTTCCACATCGTCAAGCCCAGCGTCACACCGAAGCCAGATTTCATGCAGAACATCGGCTTTATTTTTGAAATGCCAGTAGATAGCACCGCGCGTGACGCCGGCCGCTGCTGCGATATCTGCCAGGGATGTGGCAGCCACACCGTGTTCAGAGAAGTGTGCTAAAGCGGCATCCAGAATTTGGTTCCGCGTTTCAAGTGCTTGCGCTTTGGTTTTTCGTGCCATAGAGGACTTTTTTTACAAACTGGCAAGTTTACATACATTTGTGAATGTATGTACCATAGCACGACCCGTGTTTTAACGCAGCAATGGGTTTATCGGTTTGTGATCCATTGATCATTTGATATCGGACACTAGAGGTTTATTTATGAATAAAAACAGAGGATTAGCGCCTCTGGCGGCCGTCCTGATGCTTTCAGGCAGCTTTGTGTTAACAGGATGTGATGATAATAAATCCCAGCAAGCCGCCCAGCAGCAGCCCCCAGAAGTGGGTGTTGTGACGTTAAAAAACGAGCCTTTGAAAATTACCACCGAACTGCCAGGACGTACTTCGGCATTCCGCGTGGCAGAAGTGCGCCCTCAGGTGTCAGGCATTATTCTGAAGCGTAATTTTGAGGAAGGGACGGATATCAAAGCAGGCGTGTCCCTGTATCAGATCGATCCGGCAACTTACCAGGCGGCTTATGACAGCGCCAAAGGCGATTTAGCACAGGCGCAAGCCAATGCACACGTCGCGCAGTTAACCATCAAACGTTATAAGCCGCTGCTGGGTACTAAGTACATCAGTCAGCAGGACTATGACACCGCTGCGGCCACCGCTGCACAGACGGCTGCAGCCGTTCAGGCAGCCCAGGCTAACGTGGAAACCGCCCGCATCAATCTGGCTTACACCAAAGTGACGTCGCCGATCAGCGGTCGCATTGGTAAATCGTCAGTCACTGAGGGCGCTCTGGTCTCCAGCGGTCAAACCACTGCGCTGGCAACCGTGCAGCAGCTCGATCCTATGTATGTCGATGTGACCCAATCCAGTGATGATTTCCTGCGTTTGCGCGCAGAACTGGAATCCGGTCAGCTGAAACAGAATGACGGCAAAGCCAACGTCACGCTCTTGATGCAAAACGGTAACGCATACACGCAGACAGGCACATTGGAATTCTCTGATGTGACCGTGGATGAAACTACCGGCTCCATCACGCTGCGCGCCATCTTCCCGAACCCGGACCACCGCCTGCTGCCAGGGATGTTTGTGCGTGCGCGTCTGGATGAAGGCACCAACCCAACCGCACTGCTGGTACCGCAACAGGGCGTAACTCGTACCCCAACCGGTCAGGCAACCGCGATGGTAGTGGGCGCAGATAACAAAGTGGAAGTCCGTAATATCACCGCTAATCAGGCATTTGGCGACAAATGGCTGGTAACTGATGGCCTGAAAGAAGGCGATCGCGTGATCACCGTCGGTCTTCAGCGTGCCAAGCCAGGTGCGCAGGTGACACCACAAGAAGTCAAAGATGATGCCAAAGCAGCACCGGAATCACAGTCTGCTAAATCATCGTCCTAAACAGGAGCCACTGATACATGGCTAAGTTCTTTATCGATCGCCCCATTTTTGCCTGGGTGCTTGCCATCATCATTATGCTGGCAGGTACTCTTGCGATTATCAGCTTGCCGATTGAGCAATATCCCAATGTTGCGCCGCCGGCGGTTGAAATCCAGGCAACCTACCCGGGTGCTGATGCGAAAACGCTGCAGGATTCGGTAACCCAGGTTATCGAACAAAACATGAACGGCATCGATGGCCTGATGTATATGGCCTCGAGCAGTGACTCGTCCGGTACATTGACTCTGACCCTGACCTTCCAGTCCGGTACTAACGCAGATATTGCGCAGGTACAGGTACAGAACAAGCTGCAGCTGGCCATGCCACTGCTGCCGCAGGAAGTACAGCAACAAGGTATTCAGGTTAAAAAGTCTTCCAGCAGCTTCCTGATGGTGGCCGGCTTTGTCAGTGATGACGGCAGCATGACGCAGAATGACATCTCTGACTACGTCGCTTCCAACATCAAAGATCCGATCAGCCGTACGCCTGGCGTCGGTGATACTCAGGTGTTTGGTGCGCAGTACGCGATGCGCATCTGGCTTGATCCACACAAACTGAACAACTACCAGCTGACGCCGGTGGATGTCATCAGTGCGTTGGGTACTCAGAACACCCAGGTCGCCGCCGGTCAGTTGGGTGGCACACCGCCAGTACCGGGCCAGCAGTTGAACGCCTCGATCATTGCGCAGACCCGTCTGACCAATACTGAAGAGTTCGGCAACATCATGCTGAAAGTTAACCAGGATGGCTCACAGGTACGCTTGCGTGACGTGGCGAAGATTGAACTCGGTGGTGAAAACTACGAGATCATCGCCCGCTACAACGGCAAACCGGCTTCGGGTATCGGTGTGAAACTGGCAACCGGTGCGAATGCATTGGATACCGCCAAAGCGGTGAAAGATGAGCTGGCCAAACTGCAGCCGTTCTTCCCGTCAGGCATGAAAACCGTTTATCCGTACGACACCACGCCGTTCGTGAAGATCTCGATCTTCGAAGTGGTGAAAACGCTGTTTGAGGCGATCGTGCTGGTGTTCCTGGTGATGTACCTGTTCCTGCAGAACTTCCGCGCCACGCTGATTCCGACCATTGCGGTGCCGGTGGTCCTGCTGGGTACGTTTGCGATTATCAGTGCCTTTGGTTACTCGATAAACACCCTGACGATGTTCGGGATGGTGCTCGCCATCGGCCTGTTGGTGGATGATGCCATCGTGGTGGTAGAGAACGTTGAGCGTGTGATGGCGGAAGAAGGTTTACCGCCGAAAGAAGCGACTAAACGTTCAATGGAGCAGATTCAGGGTGCGCTGGTGGGTATTGCCCTGGTGCTGTCCGCAGTATTTATCCCGATGGCCTTCTTCGGCGGCTCGACCGGGGTTATTTATCGTCAGTTCTCGATCACCATCGTTTCCGCGATGGCACTGTCAGTACTGGTGGCGTTGATTCTGACGCCGGCGCTCTGTGCCACCATGCTGAAACCGATCAAGAAAGGCGATCACGGTAAAACCACTGGCTTCTTCGGCTGGTTCAACCGCTTGTTCGATAAGAGCACCAACCACTACGTCGATAGCGTAGGTCACATCGTACGTAGCACCGGTCGTTATCTGGTGATCTACCTGGTGATCGTGGTCGGCATGGCGTATCTGTTCCTGAAACTGCCTACCTCCTTCCTGCCGGAAGAGGATCAGGGTCTGTTACTGGCGCAGGCGCAGTTGCCAGCCGGTGCAACCCAGGAACGTACGCAGAAAGTGCTGGATCAGGTGACCGATTACTTCCTGAACAAAGAGAAAGACAGCGTTAACTCGGTATTTACCGTTAACGGCTTTGGCTTTGCGGGTCGTGGTCAGAACACCGGTATTGCTTTCGTCAGCCTGAAACCGTGGGATGAGCGTGGCGATGCCAGCCTGAAAGTGCCAGCGATTGCCGGACGCGCCATGCAGGCGTTGGGTCAGATCAAAGATGCGATGGTCTTCCCGTTCAACCTGCCAGCAATTATCGAACTGGGTAACGCCACCGGCTTCGACTTCATGCTGACGGACCAGGGTAACCTGGGTCACGAGAAGTTAACCGCCGCGCGTAACCAGCTGTTTGGCATGATTGCCCAGCATCCGGATACGCTGGTGGGCGTGCGTCCAAATGGTATGGAAGATACGCCACAGTACAAACTGATCATCGATCAGGAAAAAGCGCAGGCATTGGGTGTGTCGCTGTCTGACATCAACACCACGCTCGGCGCGGGCTGGGGTGGTTCGTACGTCAATGACTTCATCGACCGTGGTCGTGTGAAGAAAGTGTACGTCATGGGCCAGGCTGACTCGCGTATGTTGCCAGATGACATCAGCAAATGGTTTGTGCGTAACAGCTCTGGCACCATGGTTCCGTTCTCCGCCTTCTCTTCGGCGAAGTGGCAGTACGGTTCACCGCGTCTGGAACGCTACAACGGCTTACCATCGATGGAAATCCTGGGTCAGGCGGCGCCTGGTAAGAGCTCAGGTGATGCCATGAACCTGATGGAAGAGCTGGCGGGCAAACTGCCTGCGGGTATCGGCTATGACTGGACCGGTATGTCTTACCAGGAACGTCTGTCCGGTAACCAGGCCCCTGCCCTGTACGCCATCTCGCTGATTGTGGTGTTCCTGTGTCTGGCCGCATTGTATGAGAGCTGGTCGATTCCGTTCTCCGTTATGCTGGTGGTGCCGCTGGGTGTGGTCGGTGCATTGATCTTCACCACCTTGCGCGGACTCAGTAACGACGTCTACTTCGTGGTGGGACTGCTGACAACCATTGGCTTGTCGGCGAAGAACGCCATCCTGATCGTTGAATTCGCCAAGGATTTGATGGAGAAGGAAGGGAAAGGTTTGGTGGAATCAACACTGGAAGCAGCACGTATGCGTCTGCGTCCAATTCTGATGACCTCACTGGCCTTTATCCTCGGTGTTCTGCCGCTGGCCATCAGTACCGGTGCTGGTTCCGGCGCACAGAACGCCGTAGGTACTGGCGTAATGGGCGGCATGGTAACCGCAACTGCGTTGGCGATCTTCTTCGTGCCGGTGTTCTTTGTGGTGGTACGTCGCCGCTTTGGTAAGAACAAAGCGGAGATTGAGCAAGGCCATCCGGTCGAGCACAAACACTAAGTTGTCACCTGTTGAAAAGGCCGCGCAAGCGTAATGCTTGTCAGTTAAGATCTTAATGGAGGCCGCAACGGATAACGTTGCGGCTTCTTTTTTACCGCCCTTGGGTAA
>NZ_JBWXON010000025.1:0-78880 GCF_056678875.1 Pantoea folii
GAACTCAGAAGTGAAACGCCGTAGCGCCGATGGTAGTGTGGGGCCTCCCCATGCGAGAGTAGGGAACTGCCAGGCATTAAATAAGTGAAGAAACCCTGAACGAAAGTTCAGGGTTTTTTTACGTCTATATAACGCTGAAATTGCATGCAATCGCCCTAATTTCACCCCCAAAATCCCTTACTAATCACAAATTAGCACCTTCAACGTCATCCAATTCCCGAAACCGCCCAACACGTGCTTTACTGAATCCTTTGGCATTAATTTATCGCAAGGAAATGAGGTAAAACATGACCGACTCACTACAACAAAAAGTGGCACCATCTGAATCAACGATAAACAGCAAACAGCGCATCTGGGCAATTGTTGGCGCATCATCAGGCAATCTGGTCGAATGGTTCGATTTCTACGTTTACTCCTTTTTCTCACTCTATTTCGCGCATGTATTCTTCCCGGCAGGCGATACTACTACGCAGTTACTGCAAACAGCAGGTGTATTCGCCGCTGGATTTTTGATGCGTCCGATTGGTGGCTGGCTGTTTGGCTATATCGCCGATCGCCATGGACGTAAAAACTCAATGCTGATTTCTGTCTGCATGATGTGTTTAGGATCCCTGGTGATCGCCTGCCTGCCAGGGTACGGCGAAATTGGCGTAGCGGCACCGGTGATCCTGCTGCTGGCGCGTATGTTTCAAGGGTTGTCAGTGGGAGGAGAGTATGGCACCAGCGCAACTTACATGAGTGAAGTCGCTTTAGAGGGCCGTAAAGGATTTTACGCATCATTCCAGTACGTGACGCTGATCGGCGGGCAGCTGTTAGCGGTACTTACCGTAGTGGTGCTGCAACAGATCCTCAGCGACGAAGAGTTGCGGAGTTGGGGTTGGCGTATCCCATTCTTCCTTGGCGCCGTGCTGGCGGTAGTCGCTCTGTGGCTGCGTCGCTCACTGAATGAAACCTCCGAGAAAAAGAATCGGGAACATAAAGATGCGGGCAGCGTTATGGGTTTGCTGCGCAATCACTCACGCGCATTTCTGATGGTATTGGGTTTTACTGCCGGCGGTTCACTGAGCTTCTACACCTTTACCACCTATATGCAAAAGTATCTCGTCAACACGGCAGGGATGGATGCACGCAGTGCCAGCGGATTGATGACTGCTGCATTATTCGTCTTCATGTTGATTCAGCCGATCGTTGGAGCGCTTTCAGATAAGATCGGTCGTCGATCCTCGATGATGATCTTTGGTGCGGGTGCAGCGATCTGTACCGTGCCGATCCTGATGATGCTGCAAAATGTGCAGAGCGGTTGGGCCGCATTTGTACTGATCATGCTGGCGCTGATTATCACCAGCTTCTATACCGCCATCAGTGGCATTCTGAAAGCAGAAATGTTCCCGCCAGAAGTGCGCGCGCTAGGCGTCGGCTTATCTTATGCGGTGGCTAATGCGATCTTTGGTGGTTCGGCCGAGTATGTCGCTTTACTGCTGAAGAAAGAGGGGATTGAAACCAGTTTCTTCTGGTATGTGTCGGCGATGGGGGCGTTGGCCTTCGTTATTTCCCTGATGCTCCATCGCAAAGGGAAGGGCATTACACTGTGATTATTGGCTTAAATTCCACAAGGCAACGCCAGTGGCCGCTCCCGCAACGTCATAACTGAGATCTTTCCAACTCCAGCCGCTCCCCGAAGAGCGGCTGTCATATAACTCTTTTCCTACGCCAAAACTCAGCGAGAACAAAAAGCCAAAACGTAAATTTTGTCCACGGCTTTGATGCTGGTGTTGGGAGATTTCACTGCCGGCAGCGGCTAGCACGGCAGAAGAGAAGAAGTGTTCGGCTTTGTCCTTACCGGTCCAGTTATCTTGTGCCACATGCGCACATCCACTACAAAGTAAAACTACGCAGAGGATGAACGCACGCATCTGCTAGAGTAAGCGACTGATAAGACGGTCAATACGGATACGGCGTAGACGACGGATTAACTTACGTACTTTCGCCGGATAGTCAGAAATACTCTCTAATTCGCGGAAGTGCTGAACCGTCGTGGTATGTTCACGAATCAACGCCAGCTCTTTCTCGCGCTGTTCTGCCAGCTCATTCTTCGGATCATGGATAAGCACCGCATTTTCCAAATCCAGTCGCCAGGCGCGCGGATTAAGGTTATTACCGGTAATCATCATCCACTCGTCATCCACCCAAATGCCTTTCAGGTGATAACTGTTTTCACCGTCTTTCCACAAACGCACCGTCAACTGGCCGTTATTGACGTAATACTGCAAACGGCTCAGAAAGCGTCGCAGGTTGATCTCATACAGATAGGGCAGTGCGCCGATGATTTTAAACGGCTGATCAGGCGGGATGTAGAAATCGTTGGCGGTTTTATCGCCCACGATGATCTCCACTTCTTTACCCTGACGCAGCAGGTGGATCAGATTACGCACCAGGATCGCTGGCAGGTTGAAGTAAGGCGTGCACAGCGTCAGTTTACGCTCGGCGCACGGCATCAAATGGAAGATGGTTTTATTGAGCAGACTGCGTTTGCCAAGGCCCACCAGTGGCGTGACCGCCAGTGACTCATTGTCAGTATTCCCCGCGAACTGGTAGTTAAAACTGCGCAAATCCTGGCGGAACTGGCGTGTTTCGTTTTTAATTTCAGGGCTAGATGGACGCTCAGTCTGGTCAAGGCGATTAACCGCATCGGACTGCTTGAGATTTTCGCAAATCCACGCGTACATGGTGTCCGCCAATTGTGGATTGCGGATTAGCTGATAGCGGTCATAGCGATATTTATCATGCTGATGCAGATAAACATCATTCAAGCTGGCGCCGCTATACAGTAAGGTGTCATCAATAATGAAGCCTTTAAGATGCAGTACGCCAAGTGCTTCACGCGTGTTAACGGGAATGCCATACACTGGAATAGCGATATCGGGATGCTGTGCTGCCATCTCGCAATACCAATCAGCGTTGGTCAGTCCACGAGCGGCGCCAATTCGGCCACGCTGCGCGCGATGCCAATCCACCAGAATGCTGATATCCAGCTCCGGACTTGCCTGACGCGCAGCATAGAGTGCCTGCATGATGCCACGCCCGCCGTCGTCGTTCTCGAGATAGAGCGCGGCGATGCAGATGCGTTTTTCAGCCGCAGCGATTTTCGTCAGCAGGGTCTCACGGAACTCGGCAGGCGAGTAAAGCGTGGTCACATCCGACACGGATTGTGACAGTTTAGGCAGCTGTGCGAGGTGTTGTTGGTGTTTATTGCGTTTAAATTTAGACAACATCACAGTGCACTTCTTCTCTGTTCATTGCATGGCCTTTTGCCATCAAATCATGATCCTAACGGTAAATAATAACATCAACCGGCCTGATAAGGAGGATTTTTACCTTTCTGTACAGGATATCATCACGCCTCACCGAGCGGTAAATTCAGGCTGACAATGCCATCATCCAATTGAATATTCACACGAAAATTCAGTTTTCGTGCCAGCGTAATCATGCCGGTGTTGTGTGGCATGGTGATACCGTTCAATTGTTGCAGACCATGATCGCGCGTATAGCGGATCATCTTTTCCAGCAATCGTCTGCCCATCCCGAGTCCTTTAAGATCGGAGCGCACCAGCACCGAAAACTCCGCATCAATGTTATCGGCATCCGAGATCGCACGCGTCACACCAATAATCTCATCATTACCGTCGTGCTGTCGTACTGCAACAATGGCCATCTCTCGGTCATAGTCGATTTGGGTCATGTTGGCGAGATCCTCATGTGTGAACTCATTGATCTCACTGAAATAACGATAATAAAGGTCTTCCTTCGTTACCTGAGCGATAAACGCGCGCAGTTGTGGTTCATCTTCCGGCAAGATCGGACGGAACAGGCAATACTGCCCATCTTTCAGCTGTACTTGTTCTTCAAGGTGGTGTGGATAAGGGCGAATCGCCAGGCGTGCTTCGTTATCACCGGTAAAGGGCGCGAGTTGCAGCGTGACATCCAGCAAGGTGAATTCATTCGCGGAGGCCAGCAGCGGATGGATATCCAGCCGCTGGATCTCCGGGCAATCTACCACCAGATTTGAAACCTGCACCAGCAATTGGCTCAGCCCGGCAATATCCAGTGGACGCAACGCACTGCGACTGCGCACTTTGCCGCTCTTCATCGCCTGAATCACCAGATAACGCGCCAGCGTCATGTTCAATGGGGGGAGTGCGACGGCAGCCTGTTTATCGGCCTGCCATTCTACGCCGCCTTCACCCAGCATAATGATGGGACCAAACAGCGGATCTTGCTCCACTACCACGCGTAATTCCTGCGCACCCGCACGATTCGCCATGCTTTGTACCAGCAATCCATCAATTCGGGCTTGAGGATGGGTGTGGCGCACGCGATCAAATATCGCTTCAGCGGCCTGCTCAACCTCCTCACAACTGCGCAAATACAGCATCACGCCCTGAACTTCTGATTTGTGTGGAATATCCGGCGACCGCAGCTTAAGCGCCACCGGATAACCAATCTGATCGGCAATAGTGGCGGCCTCACGGCTGTCACTCGCAATCCAGGTCGGTAGCGTCGACAAACCATACGCTTGCAGCACCGGCTGCACTTCGTGGGTATCCAGCGTGTTGATCCCCTGATCCAGCGCTTGCTGAATCAACTGGTGCGCCTGCGTACTATTTTGCGTCAGGCCGATCGGCAAGGCGGGGGTTTCACGCAGTTGTTTTTGGTTACGGCGATACTCAACCTGATGCATAAATGCAGTTACAGTGCCTTCCGGTGTGCGCCAGGTGGGGATTCCGGCCTGAGTGAAAGCACGACGAGCGGCTTGTGACGAGTATTCGCCACACCAGTTAGTGAGAAGTGTCACCTGTTTGCCGCGCGGATGTTTTGCCACTGCCGCAATAATTTGCTCGGCCGTTTCGGTGGCAGGAGACACAGCGCTCGGGGCATGGATAATCATTAATGCATCAAGTTCATGGCTATCCAGTAGTTGTTCAATGCAGGCAACATAGCGCGCTGGGGTGGCATCGTCCTTGAGATCCAGCGGATTACCGCGCCCAACGCCTTCGGGCAACAACGTGGTCAAGGCTTGTAAAGTCTCATCACTCAGCGTAGCCAGTTTGCCATTACGCGCGTACAGCTCATCCAGTGCTAAGGCAGCGGGGGCTGCGCCATTGCTGATGATCATCAATCTATCCCCTCGCAATGGACGCATATGGCTCAGCGATTCCACCGCTGAAAACAGTTCATGCGTGTCCTGCACCCGCAGCAAACCGGCACGCTGAATCGCGGCATCCCATGCTGCATCCAGCCCGCTGAGTGTGCCAATCATCGCCTGTGCCTGATGGCTGCGACCGCTTTTGATCACCAGAATCGGTTTATTGCGTGAGGCGCTACGAGAGGCCGAAACAAAGCGGCGCGCATCACTGAGATGCTCTAGATAGAGCAGAATAGCGCTGGTTTTACCGTCACGCGCCAGGAAATCCAGCAAGTCATCAACATCAATATCCAGACTGTCGCCCAAAGCGATAAACCAGGAGAAGCCGAGATTGCGCTGCTGAGCCCAATCAAGAATGGTGTTGGATACCGCAGCGGATTGAGAAATAAAGGCAATGCGTCCTTTTGCGATCGGCACCGGCGAGAAGCTGGCGTTTAATCCTTGCCACGGGGCCAGCAATCCCAGACTGTTCGGGCCGAGCAGGCGAATTTGCCACTGGCTGGCGCAGGCTTTCAATTCTTCAAGCTGACTGGCGGGCGAGGAGAGAATGATGCAGGCTTTGCAGCCTTTTTCACCCAGCTGCTGCAGCAGCTCCAGATTGCGTTTGGCATGAGTACAGATAATGGCGAGATCGGGGGCGAACGGCAGGCTGGCAATATCCGGCCAGGCCAGCACACCGCTCACGGCTTTATACTTCGGCGTGACCGGCAGCACCGGACCGCTAAATCCGCCAGCCAGCAAATTACGCATCATAAAGTAGCCGGCGCGCCCCGGTGTAACTGACGCACCAATCACCGCGATTGATTTAGGTCGTAACAGTGCTTCCAGTCCGCGTTGGCTCATCATCCGCTCCCGACATCAAGATTGGCATGATTGTAAACGCTTTTTACTCTGCTTGCCGACTCGCCGATCGCAGGCTGAGGATCTCTTTAAGGTTCCAGCGCTTTAAATGGCCGATGTACTGCATATTCTGCTCGCTACGCCATGCTGAGACATCTCCATCACGCAGATGCATGAGATCAGCCGGACTGACCCAGCTCGCCTGTCCCTGAAGTAGCTCGACGCCTGCATGGCGATATCCTGCGATGACGAATTCTGAGCAGAAGAAGCGATTGGCTTGAGGATCGTCAACGTCGGCGAGTTGCACGCGCGCTAATGCAGTGAGACAGGCACTGCGTAGATTTTCATGCATCAGCGGCAGCTCGCAGACGCGGCGCGAAACCATAAACGGCATGAACATCACGATACCTTTGAAATTGTATTTTTTGCCTTGTTGCTGGTGGGCAAATTCGCGCAACAGAGAGCTTTGGTCTTGAGTGAGGCTGGGCACGCGTAGCACCAACACATTATTACTCTCCTCAATAGCCTGTTGCAGCGGAATGATTTTGACACCACTGCCCACGGCTTCCGCCACTTGCCGATCACCCAGGTAGATTGCGGCATGGCTGACACCGCTGAAGCTAATCAGGCGAATGCCCCAGGATTGAGGCGAGGTGGCGGAGGAGAGCAGCAAATCACCGGGCTGCAATTCAGCAACGCTAATGATGCCACCTGGGCGTGTGCTAACGGATTGTAACTGCAGTGGGTAAGGGCGGTCAGTTTGCGGTGCCGTGCTGCAGCCCGCTATCAGCAGCACAACAAGCCACCAGACTTTCATAGCGCATCATCCTTATGTTGAGAGCCAACTCCATGGCGATGTGCGACTATAAATCAAACGGACGAGTTAAAAAATCAGGCGATCCCTACAGCACACTTTCCTGATAGTGCACAGGATGATGCGGCTTGCCTGCCAAATAAGCGTGACGGAAATGCTCAAAATGCTGCTGTAACGCGCTTGCTGCCTCAGCATCGCCAGCCTGTTCCAGCAGCGCGGCGGCCACTTCAGCGGTACAGTGCTGGCCCTCGCCGTGCGCTTCCCGCAGCGTGTAGCGCGACGGTGTGGAAACGTTGAGTGACATCACCGGGAACGCATCCAGCCAGGGGCTTTTGCGGAACATTTTGCGGGCTTCGGTCCAGGTGCCATCCAGCATAATAAATAGCGGTGGTTTGCCGGTGAGCGGAGGTGTGGTGAGGACTTCCCTGCCTGCATCGGCATACGAGCCCGGAAATACTACCAGTGGCTGATAATCGGCGGTTTGCACTGCTGCGAGCATCGCTTCATCAGGTTCGGTGCGTGACCAGCCAAACGCCAGCGTATCAGGCAGGATATCGGCGATCAGTCGCCCCGTATTACTGGGTTTCATTGGCTCGGTATCGAACATCACCAGACAAAAACGGCTGCGTGCTTGCTGTGGCTGCAGGGTGGCGCACAGGCAGTTTTTTTGCGGCAACAGACAACGCTGGCAACGCAACACGCGATTGCCACGGGCAAGAAACGGGCGCGTAGCGCGTGCTAAACGTTGCGCACGTAAGCGCAGAACGGCATTTTCAGACATAGAATCGCAGGCAGGAAAAAACGCCAGTTTAATGGAAGGCTAACGGCAAGGCCAGCACAGGGGCTGGCCTGAGGTGCTTAAAGTGATTCGTCGAGCCACTCATTAAACGGCGCTTTGGGCATTGCCCCGTTTAACATGTCGACCATCTCACCTTTTTTGAACACCATAATGGTCGGGATACTGCGGATGCGGAAGCGTGAGCTGAGTGCCGGTTCGGCTTCCGTGTTCACTTTCACAAAGCGCACTTTACCGCGGCGTTCGTCAGCGACATCCTTAAAAACAGGCGCGAAGTTCACGCACGGGCCGCACCACGGCGCCCAAAAGTCGATCACCACGGGCAAATCGTCCTGCAAATATTTATCCAGCGTAGCTGCCGTGGCATTCACGACTTCACCATTAAACAGCTCGTCGCCACAGCGACCACACTTGGCGCCATCGGCAATACGTTCCTCGGGAACGCGGTTAGTTGCCTGACAGGAGGCACATACAGTATTCATCGTCACCTCAAACCGGACCTGTAAATGTTATGATTGCCGAACATTATGAAAAGGTTGAGTGCTATGCTCAATCTGGATTGCCCAATAGGTTCAATAGTTGATAGCTAAGCTCCAGCACATCAGGTAATCTTCGCGCTCTCAATGCAGGAGGAACAAATGAACGACGAATTTAAAGGCAAAAGCGGCAAGGTAAAAGTGATGTATGTACGTGATGAGGATGCAGGCCAAAAGCCAAATCCCCGTACCGGCAAAGGCGGCCGTCCTGCTGCGCGCCAGGAAGATAATCGTCGTTCTGGTCCTCGTACTGCACGTAATAATGAAGAAGGTGGTCGCAGCAGTGCAGGTGGACGCGGAACGCCCGCGCGTGATGCACGCAATGCTGACCGCGGTCGCAGCTTCGGTCGTCGCGATGATCGTGATGACAATCGCAGCTTCGGTGATTCTCCGTGGCGCACCGTTTCTCGTCCGCCAGTGGCTGATGACAGCCAGGTTGATGATGCAGCCAGCAACAAGCCGGTGATCGATCCCGAGCAGATTCGCCGTCAGCGTCAGGAAGAGACGCGCGTTTACGGCGAAAATGCCTGCCAGGCGCTGTTTGCCAGCCGCCCAGAGAGCATTGTACGTGCCTGGTTTATCCAGAGCGTCACCCCGCGCTTCCGCGAAACGCTACGCTGGTTAGCGGCCAACCGTAAAGCCTACCACGTAGTGGATGATGCCGAGCTGACTAAGGCTTCAGGCACCGAACACCACGGCGGCGTGTGCTTCATCATCAAGAAGCGTATGGGAATGGAAGTCTCTGAGTGGCTGAAAAAAGCGGATACCAGGGATTGCGTGCTGGCGCTGGAAGATGTCAGCAACCCGCACAATCTCGGTGGCATCATGCGTAGCTGCGCACACTTCGGTGTGAAAGGTTTGCTGGTTAACGATGCTTCCCTGCTGGAATCGGGTGCGGCAGTACGTACTGCCGAAGGTGGCGCAGAACATGTGCAGGCGATCAGCGGTGAAAGTTTTGCCAGCGGTCTGGAAGCCTTCCGCAAAGCGGGTTACACCATCGTGACGACTTCAAGCCATGAAGGCACGCCGCTGGCGAAAGCTGAGCTGCCAGCCAAAATGGTGTTGGTACTGGGTCAGGAGCGTGAAGGTCTGTCCGACAGCGCCTTCCAGCAGGGTGATATCAGCCTGTCGATTGGCGGTACCGGCAACGTTGAGAGTCTTAACGTCTCCGTTGCCACCGGCATTCTGCTCGCCGAATGGTGGCGTCAGAACGCATAAAAGAAAACGGGCCGAAAGGCCCGTTTTTGTTTCTATAGTTTAGTGCGCACCACCGCCGCCACCGCCCGCACCAAATGGCGGACGAGCAAACCACACCAAGACCAGCAGGATTAAAAACACTCCCGCCGATGCCCAGAAGATCTCGTTCGCCGAGATAATCAGGCCCTGATTGGTAATTTGCTGTGCGATATAGGCTGATGCCTGCTGCTGCGTCATGCCCATGCTTTGCAGCTGGTCATACATTTGCTGCGAATTCGGATTGAATGGGTTCACCGATTCCGACAGGTAGCTGTGATGCATCGATTCGCGATCCGTCCACATGGTGGTAGTGATCGACGTTCCGATAGAACCCGCCAGCGTACGCACAAAGTTCGACAGGCTTGATGCTGCTGCCATACGCTCTGGCGGCAACCCTGACAGCGTAATGGTGGTCAGTGGCATAAAGAAGCACGCCACGGCAAAGCCCTGAATAAACTGCGGCCATGCCGACGCACCAAAATCCATCCCCGGCTCAAACGTATACGCACGCCAGTAGAAGCACACCGCGTACATGATAAAGCTGAAGGTCACCAATCGCCGCATATCCAGCTTGTGGGCAAAGCGACCAATGATGGGCGACAGGATCACCGGAATGATGCCGACCGGCGCTGACGCCAATCCTGCCCAGGTGGCGGTGTAGCCATATACCTCCTGCAGCAACTGGGGCAGCAATACGATCGAGCCGAAGTAGAGCATGTAAGCCAGACTGATCGACAAACAGCCGATGGTGAAATTTCGCTTTTTAAACAGCGATAAATCGACAATCGGATGGTCGTCCGTTAGCTCCCACACCAACAACACTGCCAGCGCCACCACGGCGACTACCGTGAGTACGATGATTTCCGTGGAGCCAAACCAGTCGAGTTCTTTACCCCGGTCGAGCATCACCTGCAGCGAACCAATCCCCACGACCAACAGCACCAGACCGACGATATCAATCGGGCGGATCTCGGTTTTGGTTTCACGTCCACGCAAAGTCTGCAAGGTCAGGGCCACAACCACAACCCCAATCGGCACGTTGATAAAGAAGATCCAACCCCAGTGATAGTTATCACTGATCCAGCCGCCGAGAATCGGACCGCAGATCGGCGCAACGATCACCGTCATCGCCCACAGCGAAAGCGCCACGCTGCGCTTCGCGGGCGGGTAGTTGTTCAGTAGCAAACTTTGCGACAGCGGAATCAATGGACCGGCAACCACACCCTGAATGATACGGAAGAAGATCAGCATCTCCAGACTTTCTGACATGCCGCAGGCCCATGAGGCCAGCACAAACAGAATGGTCGACCAGGTAAACAGCTTCACTTCACCGATACGTTTGGCTAGCCAACCGGTAATCGGTATCGAGATGGCGTTTGCCACCCCGAATGAGGTAATCACCCAGGTGCCCTGTGAGTTCGAGGCACCAAGGTTACCGGCGATCGTTGGAATCGCCACGTTAGCAATGGTGGAGTCGAGAACCTGCATAAACGTCGCCAATGATAAGGCGATGGTCATCAGGACTAACGGCGCACCTTCAAGCGGTTTTTGTGCCATCACAGCCTCCCGCGGAATTAATCGGCGTTGGCACGGACGATATCAGTAATCAGCTTGTTAACCGGCGCGAGGTCGATTGCCAATGCGTTACTTTCATACGCCGCTTGTGGACGCACGCTACTGGCCAGTGTGGCCCCGTCTTTGTTCTGGGTATCCACTTTGACTAAGGTGGAGAGACCAATACGCAGCGGGTGTTCGGCCACCTGTTGCGGGTCCAGCTCAATACGCACCGGTAAACGCTGAACCACTTTGATCCAGTTACCTGTCGCATTCTGCGCCGGCAGCAGAGAGAAGGCGCTGCCGGTGCCCATATCCAGACCGACAACTTTGCCGTGATACACCACGTCATCACCGTAAATATCGCTGATTACGGTAGCGGGCTGACCGATGCGCACACCGGAAAGCTGCGTTTCTTTGAAGTTGGCATCAATCCACAAATTCGTGGCAGGCACTACCGCCAGCAGCGGCGTGCTGGTGGAGATCTGCGAACCGACCTGAACACTACGACGCGAAATATAGCCATCCATTGGACTACGGATATCGGTGCGCTGCAGCGCCAGCCAGGCATCACGCAGTTCAGCCGCGCTTTGTTTGACGGCGGGTTGCTGTTCCAGATCGGTGTTCAGGATCATCGCCTGGTTCGCGTTGTACTGCTGCACGGCGACATCAAGTTGCGCTTTCGCCGTGGCCACGGCATCACGTGAGTGCTGCAGTTCTTCACGACCAATCAGGTTTGATGCACCCAGCGGCTCACGACGTTTCAGATCGGCTTCAGCCTGATCCAGAGCGGTCTGTTGCAGCTTGATGGTGGCCTGATACTGCTTGCCGTTGATCATCAACTGATGCGTCTGGCGGACGCTGGTGGCCAGTGCAGTCTGCGCTTTTTCAAACGCCTGCTCCGCATCGGTTTTATCCAGCGACACCAAAATATCGCCTTTTTTCACGAAGTCAGTGTCATCGAACCAGACTTTATTCACGCTGCCGGAAACCTGTGCCATCACCTGCACCTGATTACCTGACACATAGGCGTCATCGGTTTCCTGGAAATGGCGCAGCACCAAATACCAGTAGGCCAGGTACGCCACCCCAATCAATACAAACACGATAGCCAGCAGGATCAGCACACCTTTGCGCTTCTTCTTTTTATTCGCTGGCTGTTGCGGGCTTTGCGCTTCCGCGGTCGCACTCATGTTGTTCTCCACGTTTTCCATTTAGCCGGGCTGTGTTGATCCTTCAACACGGTTTCCCGAGTCGAAAAAGCCAGCGTATTAGACGCTGGCCGGATAAAAGGGGATTAAAATAGCGATTTCGGAAGGTGATTGTGTCGCACTTCTTGCTATTAGCGCGACAGGGAAGCGATAACCTGATCTTCATCCATTTTATCAAGACGGTTAAGCAACTTGCGCGTAATCGCTTCCAGCTGATCCTGCTCAGATGTTGAAAGCGAAGACCACAGATACTGCAGGCTCTGATGCTGCGGTGGCAGCAACTGACGTAAGAATTCGTTACCTTTTTCAGTCAGGTGCAGATGCAGGCAGCGACGGTCATTATCGCTCTCACGGCGCTCGATCCAGCCGCGTTTTTCCAGCTCATCAGCAATACGCGTCGCATTAGTACGTGAAGAACCCAGTGCAGAACTCAGTTCTGAAGGCTGGATGCTCTGGTTTTCCTGCGCATCAAGTGTGATCAGCGCCATGAATAAGGTCTCGTTAATTCCCTGTGCCTTCAACATCTTGTTGCGGTTATCCAGCAGTTTTCCCTGCATATGCATGCACAGACGAGTCAGGATGATTTCCTGCAACGGAAAATCTTTATGGCGGTTAGCACGGATGTTCAGCATCTGTTCAATGGGAGTAAACGAACTTTCCATTTTAAAAAAAACCTCTTAGTTGCAACTGGTATAGTAAGGATGGTGACAGATTAAGCGTAGTCATATTTTCCGCCAGTGATTGTTCGCACGATCACATTGTCAACATCTGGCATTCCAGGTCGTTCCATAACCCTGGGCACTTCGCCCTGACAACGTGCCACGCAGGATGGTTACATTGTCATCAATTCACATCGTGAAATATTTTTAAGAAAAAATAATTTCTCGAGAAAAAATAACTCTGGTGAATAACTGTGCTGCTAACCATAACAAACTCAATCATCAATGAATAGTCTCACTCACGTGATTGGGTTGGTCTTTACGCTTTCTAAACACTTTAGCTGAATGCATTACATCACGAAATCAATGGGTTAATTAACTTAATCGTAACAATTCCGGTACCAATACCGTACCAGCTAAAATGATGAATTGCATTCGTTGAGAGAATTTAACCTCAGGCAGCGCAGAGATAAGTCTCGGCTTAGCAGCATTCAGGGCGGAAGAAAGGCGTAGATAATCATTTGTGGTTAATAGTAACCCAAAAAATTATTTCAATGGTGTGTTAATTGACAGGACGTACCAGTGCGCTATAACGCACGAACTGTGCGGGGATTGAGAACAAAAGCGGCCAAAAGGCCGCTTTTAAGGGAAGAGAATTACTTTGCCGCCGCTTGTGCGTCAGAAATCCACTTATCAAACTCGGCCTGATGGCCTTTGATCCAGCCATCTACGTGACGATTGATGTCAGCTTCAGAAGCCTGACCCGCATGCATGGCCGCGTTTTCGGCGTTGATATCACCAATCGGCAATTTCATTTCAGCAAACAGTTTTGCCGCCGCCGGGTTCTTCTCAGCCCAGGCTTTGTTGGCCACAATGTGCATAGTGTTGACCGGGAAACCGTAATTTTTACCATTAGGCAGTTTGGTGTCCACTTTGCTCTGCTCTCCTGGCAGGGAAGAGAATGGCACCTGCAGCCAAACCACATCTTTACCCGGTTTGAGCACGTCGCTCAGCCAGTAAGGTGTCCAGGTGTAATAAAGGATAGGTTTGCCTTGCTTGTAGCGTGCCAGGGTGTCAGCCACCATTGCTGAATAGTTACCCATGTTGGCCGTAACCGTATCCGCCAGGCCATAGGCTTTATTCTGGTGGTTAATCACTGCTTCACAGCCCCAACCCGGCGTACAGCCCGTCATGTCGGCTTTGCCATCACCGTTGCTGTCGAACAGTTTGGCGATTTTCGGGTCTTTAAGCTGTTCGATGTTGGTGATGTGATACTGCTCGGCGGTTTTCTTATCGATCAGATAACCCTGGGCAGCACCGCCAACGTAAGTGCCTTCACGGTAAAACTTGTTATCACCGCCTGCAGCTTTATACATGTCGTCATGCAGCGGTTTCCAGTTAGTGGCTATAAAGGTGGCATCACCCGCCGCGATGGTGGTGTAGGCCACGTTGTAATCGACTTCGCCCGGCTTCTCAACGGTGTAGCCCAGTTTTTCCAGCGCGCGGCTGACAATCAGCGTCTGGAAAGTTTCTTCTGCGATGGTGCTTTGCAGCGGTTTAACGGTGATGCCTTTACCCGGCAGGTCGGCGGCGGACACGTGCGTCGCGGCGAACGTCGTCAGGACGGCAGCGAACAGAGCTGTCTTGCGCATAGTCATTCCTTATTTTACGTGTTGCGTCGGAGACGGACGGCCACGCTGGGCCGTCCATAGAAATCAGGCTTTTTTACTGAAGGGGCGCAGCAGCAAGCCAATTGGACCGGTGCTGTACCAGTGACGGTTGCCACGGCTGCGGCTGTCGCGGGCGACCGACTGAGTCAGGCGATCAAGGATAATTGCCAGAATCACGATGCCTACGCCACCGACAGTTGCCAGACCCATATCTAAACGACCGATACCGCGCAGCACCATCTGGCCTAAGCCACCCACAGCGATCATCGATGCGATAACCACCATCGACAGCGCCAGCATCAGCGTCTGGTTCACACCGGCCATAATGGTCGGCATCGCCAGCGGCAACTGTACTTTAAACAGCATCTGACGCGGGCTGGCACCAAAGGATTCGCTCGCTTCGATCAAATCGGCGGGCACCTGCTTAATGCCGAGAATGGTCAGACGAACCATCGGCGGTAGCGCAAAGATAATGGTCACCACCACGCCTGGCACGTTACCGATACCGAACAGCATCACGATTGGCACTAAATACACGAAGGCTGGCGTGGTCTGCATTGCATCCAGCAACGGACGAATAATGCGTGCCGCACGTTCACTGCGTGCCAGCCAAATCCCCAGCGGGAGGCCGATGATGATGCAGAACAGCAGGGCAGTCAGTACCAGCGCCAGTGTCACCATCGCTTGCGACCACGCGCCAATAGCACCAATCGCAATCAAGGAAATGAGGGTAGCAATCCCCATGGCTGGGCTGGCAATTTGCCAGGCAATCAACGCAAATACCACAATCGCCACGGGCGCGGGCATGCCCAGCAGCAACTGCTGGAATGCGCTGAGGATATAGTCGACCGGCACGCGAATGCCCTGGAACACCGGGCGGAAATGGCTGACGACCCAGTCGATGCCTTCGGTCACCCAGCTGTCGAGTGGGATCCAGGTCTTGTGGAACGGATCCATGATATTAAAATGCTCGGGAGCCGGAGCGGGCGCGCTGTTGAGCCAGTCGCTGCTACTGGCGGCACTGCTGGCGGCATCATGTCCACCGCTCGCCGCCGAGGGATCACCCCATGCATCGGCTGAACCACTGCTACTGGCTGCGCTGCTGGCAGCATCATGTCCACCGCTCGCCGCTGAAGGATCGCCCCATGCATCGGCGGAACCGCTGCTGGACGTGCTGTCGGCGGGTGCGCTGCTGCTACTGCCGCCCCAGGGATCGCTACTGCTGGCTGCCGCGCTCGAATCTGTGGTCGCGGGTTGCTGCGTGGTCTGGCTGGCGCTATCCCACGGATTGCTGGTTTGTTCACTCATGACTGGGCTCCTTCACGATCTAAAGCGCGCAATAGCATGCTTTTGGAAATAATACCGACGTACTGATTCTCCTCGCCCACCACCGGCACCGCGCAGGGCGCTTGTGCAACGTGGGAGAGCAAATCGTTCAGTGAGGTATCCGCAGGAACCGCTAACGGCGTCTCAAGCAGGGCGCTATCCAGACCTTCACCCGCAGCCAGTGCCGCTTTAAGTGAATCGGTTGAAACTACGCCGACAAATTTCTGTTTCTCCAGCACATAGCCATATTCGCGGTCTTCATCCTGAAGCAGTTTAATGGCGGAACGTGGGCCAAAACCGGCCGCTTTACGAATCAGTGCGCCGGCGCTACGACGGGCAATGTCCCTGGCGCTAAACACATGGCTAATATCGACACCCCGGAAGAAGGTGCGCACATAATCGTTAGCGGGATTATTCAGGATTTCATCCGGCGTACCGACCTGTACCACTTCGCCACCCTGCATGATGGCGATGCGATCGCCAATACGCATCGCTTCATCGAGATCGTGAGAGATAAACACAATGGTACGCTGATGTTTCGCCTGCAGTTTGACCAGCTCATCCTGCATTTCGGTACGAATAAGCGGATCGAGGGCGGAGAAGGCTTCATCCATCAGTAAAATATCGGGATTGATCGCCAGCGCGCGCGCTAATCCGACACGTTGACGCATACCGCCGGAGAGTTCATCTGGATAGGAGTGAGCATAATTATCCAGTCCCACCTGACGCAATGCTTCCAGCGCTTTTTCCTGACGTTCCTGTAACGGCACGCCCGCTAATTCCATGCCGAAGGCGGTATTATTCAGCACCGTCATATGGGGCATTAATGCGAACGACTGGAATACCATGCTGATCTTATTTCTGCGTACTTCACGCAGTTCAGCATCCGATATTTTCGCAATATCGACACCGTCAATGATCACCTGGCCGCGAGTGGGCTCGATCAGACGATTGAGAAGGCGAACCATGGTGGATTTCCCTGAACCGGAGAGCCCCATGATGACGAAGATCTCGCCTTCTTCAATGGCCAGACTGGCATCTTTTACGCCGACGGAGAGACCGGTTTTCGCAAGAATACTCTCTTTGCTTTCGCCTTTCTCAATCAGCTTAAATGCCTTTTCGGGGTGATCCCCAAATACCTTATATAAATTCTTTACTTCGAGTTTAATTGCCATGCAGTAATTAATTTCCCGGTTAAATGTTTAGCTATTTCTTGTAATGATCTCGATTAAATTTAAGCGCCCTATAACCTAGCATAGTGAGAATATCTGACAACCCTTGGTTCGGATATTTGGCTGAGCGAGCGCGTGCAGATTGGCGATAATTCCAGTGCTCACAAGGGATGAGAGCGAATCATTTTTTTCTGAATTTTTTATGAAATTAACCCGCTTTCACGGCAAATGCTCAATGAAACACGAATAAATTGCGCTTATGTAGGCGATATAATGGACGAATTAATGGCGCTAAAATGACAAAATAATGAAGGTGAGAAACGCAAATAACGAGAGAATATTTGGTAATCTGAACGGGAAATATGAAGGCGCTGAAAGGGCGCGTTGTGGCGCGCCCTGTGCAGCAGGCCTGATGCTAGAAATTCCAGTCCTCGTCTTCGGTTTCCACGGCTTTTCCCATCACGTAGGAAGAACCTGAACCGGAGAAGAAATCGTGGTTTTCATCGGCATTCGGTGACAAAGCTGAGAGAATGGCAGGATTCACCGTCGTCAGCTCTGACGGGAACAACGCCTCATATCCCAGATTCATCAACGCCTTGTTAGCGTTGTAGTGCAGGAAGGTTTTCACCTCCTCTGCCCAACCCACATCCGCATACAGCGCTTCGGTGTACACCACTTCGTTTTCATACAGCGCCAGCAGCAAATCGATGGCAAATTGCTGCAGCTCTTCGCGGCGTGTATCGTCAACTTTTTCCAGTGCCTTCTGGTACTTGTAGCCGATGTAATATCCGTGCACCGCTTCATCGCGAATAATCAAACGAATCAGGTCAGCGGTGTTGGTCAATTTGCCACGGCTTGACCAGTACATCGGCAGCCAGAAACCGGAGTAGAACAGGAACGATTCCAGGAACACGCTGGCGATTTTCTTCTTCAGCGGGTCCTCGGCACGATAGTGCTCCAGCACAATCTTCGCCTTGTTCTGCAACGCTTCGTTCTCTTCACTCCAGCGATACGCCGCATCGACATCGGCGGTGTTACACAGGGTGGAGAAAATCGAGCTGTATGAACGCGCATGCACCGCTTCCATAAAGCTGATATTCGACAGCACCGCTTCTTCATGTGGCGTGATGGCGTCTTCCATCAGGCCCGGCGCGCCGATCACGTTCTGGATAGTGTCGAGCAGCGTCAAACCGGTAAACACACGAATGGTCAGCTGCTGCTGCTGGTGGTCCAGTGACTGCCACGCAGGCAGATCGTTGGACAACGGCACTTTTTCCGGCAGCCAGAAGTTGCTGGTCAGACGGTTCCACACTTCGAGGTCTTTTTCGTCCTGGATTCGGTTCCAGTTAATCGCTTGAATTTGTTTAAGTTGCATAGTTTTCATCACAATGAGCAGGAGACGCAGCCCTGGACTTCGGTGCCTTGCAGCGCCATCTGGCGCAGACGAATGTAATAGAGCGTTTTGATGCCTTTCTTCCACGCATAAATTTGCGCTTTGTTGATGTCACGCGTGGTGACGTCATCGCGGAAGAACAGCGTCAACGACAAGCCCTGATCGACGTGCTGCGTGGCTTCAGCGTAGGTATCAATAATCGCTTCCGGACCAATCTGGTACGCATCCTGATAGAGATCCAGATTCTCGTTGGTCATAAACGGCGCCGGATAGTAAACGCGGCCGGTTTTACCCTCTTTACGGATCTCAATGCGCGACACGATCGGGTGAATACTCGATGTCGCGTGATTGATATACGAGATCGAACCGGTTGGCGGCACCGCCTGTAAGTTCTGGTTAAACAAGCCGTGTTGCATCACTGATTCGCGCAATGCCTGCCAGTCTGCCTGCGTCGGTAACGCAATGCCTGCATCGGCAAAAATCTGTGCCACACGCGCGGTGCGCGGCAGCCAGGCACGATCCACATACTTATCGAAATAGTGGCCGTTGGCGTATTGGGACTGGGCAAAGCCATCAAAACTCTGTTTACGCTCTTGTGCCAGCAGGTTCGAGGTGCGCACCGCGTGATAGGTGACGCAGTAGAAGTAGAGATTGGTGAAATCCAGTGCCTCTTCCGAGCCATAAGCCATGCCTTCACGCGCCAGATAGCCGTGCAGGTTCATCTGACCCAGGCCCACCGCATGTGAACGACGATTGCCTTCGGCGACCGACGGCACCGAATTGATTTCGCTCATCTCAGAAACCGCCGTCAATGCGCGCACCGCGGTTTCAACGGTCTGCGCCAGATTGCGGGAATCCATAGCATGCGCGATGTTCAGCGAGCCGAGGTTACAGGAGATATCCTTGCCCACGCGGCGATAGTTAAGATCGTCATAGAATTCGCTGGCGCTGTTAACCTGCAAAATCTCCGAGCACAGGTTGCTCATATTGATGCGACCGGCAATCGGGTTATGACGGTTCACACTGTCTTCGTACATGATGTACGGATAGCCTGACTCAAACTGGATTTCGGCCAGCGTCTGGAAGAAATCACGCGGCTTGATGTAAGTCTTACGGATACGATCGTCGGCCAGCATCTCTTCATACAGTTCGCTGATGCTGATATCACCAAACGCTTTGCCGTAAATGCGCTCAACGTCATACGGCGAGAACAGCGCCATATCGCGATTCTCTTTCGCCAGTTGGAAGGTGATATCCGGAATCACCACACCGAGCGACAGCGTTTTGATACGGATCTTCTCATCGGCGTTTTCGCGTTTGGTATCAAGGAAGCGGAAGATATCGGGGTGATGCGCATTCAGCCACACCGCGCCCGCGCCCTGACGCGCACCAAGCTGATTGGCGTAAGAGAATGCATCTTCCAGCATTTTCATCACCGGAATTACGCCTGACGACTGGTTTTCGATGCGCTTAATCGGCGCACCGGATTCACGCAGGTTAGAGAGCAGGAACGCCACGCCGCCGCCGCGTTTTGACAACTGCAGCGCCGAGTTCACCGCACGCCCAATCGATTCCATATTGTCTTCGATGCGCAGCAGGAAGCACGAGACCAGCTCGCCGCGCTGCTGTTTACCGCAGTTGAGGAAGGTTGGAGTGGCTGGCTGGAAGCGGCCGCTGAGCATTTCTGCCAGCAATTCGCGTGACAGCGATTCGTTGCCGCGTGCCAGCGTCAGCGCCACCATGCAGGCGCGCTGCTCGAAGGTTTCCAGATAGCGTTTACCGTCGAAGGTTTTCAGCGTGTAGCTGGTGTAAAACTTCCACGCACCGAGGAAGGTGTGGAAACGGAAACCCCAGGCATCGGCTTCATCGTGCAGCTGGCACAGGAAACTGAAGTCGTACTGATTCAGTACCGTGGCTTCATAGTAGCCTTCCTCAACCAGATAGCGCAGGCGATCGGCCGCCGAGGCGAACTGTACGGTATTCGGCTCTACATGCTGCAGGAAGAACTGGCGCGTAGCCTCTTGATCTTTTTCGAACTGAATGCGGCCATCGGCGTCATACAGGTTCAGCATCGCATTGAGCGCGTGATAATCCAGCTGCGTGCTGTTCAGGGTGTCTGTCGTTGCCAAAATTGGGTTACTCCCGCTTTTACATTAGCGATATCGTCGGGGGTTCCCATCAGCTCAAAGCGGTAGAGATAAGGAACCTGACATTTCTGCGCAATGATGTCGCCTGCCAGGCAATAGCCTTCACCGAAGTTGCGGTTACCGGCAGCAATCACCCCGCGGATACCGCGTCGGTTGGCGTCATCATTTAGGAATTGAATCACTTGTCTGGGCACCGCACCCCGCGCACTGCCGCCGCCGTAGCTCGGCACCACTAAAATAAAGGGTTGGTCGATATGCAGGCGCTGCTTGCCATCAAGCGGTATGCGGCAAGCAGGCAGTCCCAGACGAGTGATAAATCGGTGCGTGTTTTCCGACTGGCTAGAGAAGTAGACCAGTGGGAACATCGCCTTATCCCCCGACTGCAGCGAGCTGGCGCAGGCTGGCGATTTTGTCAGGGCGGAAGCCGCTCCAGTGGTCATCATGGGTCATGACGACGGGCACCTGGCGATAGCCGAGGGATTTGAGGTTATCAATGGCTTCCGGTTGGGTATCGAGGTTGATCAGCTGATAGTCGATACCTTTACGGTCCATGGCATTTTTTGTCGCGTTGCACTGGACACAATTGTTTTTAGTGTAAATAATAATGCGCATGATTCGTATTTCCCTTTGGTTGCGGTCTGGATGCGAGATACGAAGCAAAATCCTATTTGCAGCGAACTTCGTCCTTGACGACATCTGGTAGCGAGTTGATGGGTTGAATACTAGATGTAGTGCTCGTGGCGGTCAAGCCCACCAGATATAGGGATTTTGTATTTTTATCTTCGGATAAATGCTAACACCAGAGATCATGCACCTTCCAGGCCCGAAAATTTTTTTGTAAAGGCGAGGGAGGCAAAATTTAGGTCAAATTTTGTGCACTTTCATTTGCGGCAGGCACAAAAAAGCCCCGCAATCGCGAGGCTCTCTTTAAACGCTAATGATGGTTAACGGCGTGACATCAACAGCGCACCTAACACCAGACCCACGGCTGCACCGACACCCACGCCATGCCAGGGTTTGTCATGCACGTAGGCATCAACCTGATAACTGGCGTCACGCGCTGCCTGAGAAACGCGGCTGTTGCCGCCGTTCAGTTTTGCGCGGGTCTGCTTCAGCAGCGACTGTGCTTTACTGCGTGCGCTATCCACTTCATCTTTGGCTTCGCTGCCGTAAGATTTAAGTAATGCTTCGAGCGAATCTGCCAGCTCGTTTACATCCTGATTGATATCAATGTCATCGTTTTTGCTTACGCGATTAAACATTTTTTCGCTCCCTTTGATTTAACAAGTAATACTGAGTGTAGACGAAACGTGACTAAACGCAGGCGTATGCCAGGCTTTAGGGAAATTCCGAATGTCCTGTATGCCGGGCTGTTGTAAGGTTGCGGGGCTGTGAGAAGAGAGGAGCAAGCATGTATTTACGTCCGGATGAGGTAGCGCGCGTACTGGAAAAAGCAGGGTTCGAAATGGACACCCTGACGCCAAAAATTTACGGTTATCGTCGTGGTGAAAATTATGTCTACGTCAATCGCGAAGCGCGCATGGGCCGCACCGCATTGATCATTCACCCCACTCTGAAAGAGAAAAGTCAGCACTTTGCCGAGCCCGCCTCAGAAATGAAAACCTGCGATCATTACACCCAGTTCCCGCTTTATCTGATGGGTGAATCCCAGGAACATTACGGTATTCCGCACGGTTTTAGCTCGCGTATCGCGCTTGAGCGCTATCTGCAAGGCGTATTTGGCTCCTGATGTGGTGCCCCGTTGACGCGGGGCCACCCCCGACTTTTTAAAACCCTCACCCTTTGCCACGTTGCAAATTGACACGCTGGCGCGTATAACCCTGTGTCCATATAGATGTTCAGACGTCCATACGGATAAAAACCATGCAACAGCAGGAAATCCCTTCGCAGGAAAACTTTAAGCGCACCATGAAAGTGCGGCATCTGGTGATGCTGTCGCTGGGCGGTGTGATTGGCACCGGACTGTTCTTCAACACCGGCTATATCATCTCAACCACCGGGGCGGCGGGCACGCTACTGGCATATCTGATCGGCGCGCTGGTGGTGTGGCTGGTGATGGTATGTCTCGGCGAACTGG
Source organism: Pantoea folii (assembly GCF_056678875.1). NCBI lineage: Bacteria > Pseudomonadati > Pseudomonadota > Gammaproteobacteria > Enterobacterales > Erwiniaceae > Pantoea > Pantoea folii. The sequence continues at coordinate 22,656 of NZ_JBWXON010000025.1, forward strand.
CCGTAGCGATACCGGAAACCGGCGCCTTCCATGTCTATGCTGCGCGCTATCTCAGCCCGGCAACCGGCTACACCGTGGCCTGGCTTTACTGGCTGACGTGGACGGTGGCGCTCGGCTCTAGCCTGACAGCTGCCGGATTCTGCATGCAATACTGGTTCCCGACCACGCCGGTGTGGCTGTGGTGTCTGGTGTTCTGTATCGCCATCTATCTGCTGAATATCGTCTCCACGCGCTTCTTCGCGGAAGGGGAGTTCTGGTTCTCCATCATCAAAGTGGTCACTATCATTGCCTTTATCATCCTCGGTGCGGGCGCGATGTTTGGCTTTATCCCGATGAAAGATGGCAGTGCCGCGCCGGGCCTGAGTAACCTGACGGCCTCAGGCTGGTTACCGCACGGCACCTTGCCGATTCTGATGACCATGGTGGCGGTGAACTTCGCTTTCTCCGGCACTGAGCTGATTGGTATTGCCGCTGGCGAAACCGAGCAGCCGCAGAAAGCGTTGCCGCTGGCGATCCGCACGACCGTAGCACGATTGATTATCTTCTTTATTGGTACAGTATTTGTGCTGGCGGCGTTGATCCCGATGGATCAGGCGGGCATCGTCAAAAGCCCGTTTGTGCTGGTGTTCGAGAAGATCGGTATTCCCTATGCGGCTGATATCTTCAATTTCGTGATCCTGACGGCGATCCTGTCCGCCGCCAACTCGGGTCTGTATGCATCGGGCAGGATGCTGTGGTCACTGGCGAATGAGAACACCTTGCCGCGCTGTTTCGCCCAGGTGAACCGCCGCGGGATTCCGGTGTTGGCGATCACCGTCAGTATGCTGGGCGGCCTGCTGGCGCTGTTCTCCAGCGTGATCGCGCCGGATACCGTATTTGTGGCGCTGTCAGCCATTTCAGGTTTTGCGGTGGTGGCGGTGTGGCTGAGTATCTGTGCCTCGCACTATGTGTTCCGTCGTCGCCACTTGGCCGCAGGCGGTTCGCTGCAACAACTCGCCTATCGCGCGCCATTCTATCCTCTAACGCCGATTCTCGGTTTCCTGCTGTGCCTGCTGGCGTGTGTAGGGCTGGCCTTCGATCCGTCGCAGCGTATTGCGCTGTGGTGTGGCATTCCATTTGTGCTGTTCTGCTATGCCGCATACCATGTCACGCATCGACGTAACCTGAAGGCCGGGGAGGCCAATGATGTCGCGTAATCCTGTCGCAGAAGCCTTAACACAACATGACACACTGATTCTGGATGGCGCGCTGGCCACCGAACTGGAGGCGCGCGGTTGCAATCTGGCCGATGCGCTCTGGTCTGCCAAAGTGCTGATGGAAAACCCTGAGCTGATTTATCAGGTGCATTACGACTATTTTGCGGCCGGCGCCAATGTGGCGATCACCGCCAGCTATCAGGCCACGCCGCAGGGCTTTGCGGCGCGTGGGCTGGATGAGGCGCAAGCGCTCACATTGATCGACCAAAGTGTGAAACTGGCACAACGTGCGCGTGATGATTATCGTGCGGCATCAGGCAGTGAAGCCGCTTTGCTGGTGGCCGGTTCCGTTGGGCCTTATGGCGCTTACCTTGCTAATGGTGCTGAGTATCGAGGTGATTACGCCCTGCCAGAAGCGGAGATGAAAGATTTCCATCGCCCACGCGTCAAGGCGCTGTTGGACGCGGGCGTGGATTTGCTGGCATGTGAAACCCTGCCGTCGTTTGCCGAAGCGCAGGCGCTGGTGAGTTTGCTGGCAGAGTACCCAAACAGCAGCGCCTGGTTCTCCTTCACCCTGTGTGATGCGCAGCACATCAGCGACGGCACGCCGCTGAGTCAGGTCGCTGAGCTGGTGAATGCGGCACCGCAAGTGGTGGCGATGGGCATCAACTGCGTAGCACTGGAGAGCGTGACACCGGCGCTGCAAACCTTGCAGGCGCTGTGTGCTAAACCGCTGCTGGTCTATCCCAACTCCGGTGAACAGTACGATGCGAGCAGCAAAACCTGGCACTCGGCGCCATCGGGCTGCACGCTGCAGGATAAATTCCCTGAGTGGCAACAAGCGGGCGCACGGCTGATTGGCGGCTGTTGCCGCACCACACCGCAGGATATCGCGGCGATTGCCGCCTGTTGTCAACCGCAATAAAGGCCAGAAAAGCAGCACTGATAGGGCGATTGAGGCGAGTGAAAAGCAGGATAGGGCAGTTTAGACTGTCCTATCTGATTCTATAGCGGACCTGCCATGAACCTGCGACACCTTCTTCCTGCCACTGCATTGCTGCTGAGCGGCTGTGCCACCATTGTCGGCACGGAAACGCAGCCGGTAAAAATCGACTCTGTCCCGCAAGGCGCGCGTTTCACCGTGCAGGATGAGACCGGCCGCGCAGTGGCGCAGGGCTACACGCCACAAACCGTCGAGCTGGCAAAATCCACTGGTAATTATTTTGGTAAAAAACACTATCAGGTGATGCTGGAGAGTCCGGGCTACGTGCCGGTGACGCTGCCGATCGAGGCCAGTGCCAACCTGTGGTATCTGCTGGGTAATATCCCGTTACTGGGCTTCCCCGGCTGGCTGCTGGTGGATCCGTTCTATGGCGGCATGTACGACCTGAAACCTGAACATCCTCAGCCACGTCTCAACGTGGTGGGTGCGCGCGGCGGTTAAACCGCATGGCGTGGTCGCGGCGCAATTTTTTGTGCATCTCCGAAGCAGGTATGTCGCTGAGAGATGCGCGATACACCGCGCTGCTAAGGTTCAGCATCATCTTTTTAGTTAAAAGCGATAAATCACATAGCTGCCGTTTGATATTCAAGACGGCAGCGACAATGAGAGTCGATTTCAAGCTATTGCGCTGTCGGCTTCACCATGGCATGACCGGATTTATGCTGCGCCAGATACTGCTGCTGGAAAATGCACATGCGAATGGTATTGCGGTATTCACCATTGATGAAAAATTCGTGCTTCAGCACGCCTTCCACTTCAAATCCCAGTTTGGTGTAGATGTGAATCGCTTTCTCATTCTCCTGATCAACAATCAGGTAGAGTTTGTAGAGATTGAGCACCGAAAAGCCATAATCCATCGCCAGTTTAGCCGCCTGACTGGCTAAGCCTTTGCCCTGATGCCCAGGATCAATGATGATCTGAAACTCAGCGCGACGATGCACGTGATTGATCTCGACCAGTTCCACCAATCCCGCTTTTTGCCCATCGTGTTCAACGACAAAACGACGCTCTGTTTGATCGTGGATATGCTTGTTGTAGAGATCCGAGAGCTCGACAAAAGCTTCGTACGGCTCCTCAAACCAATAACGCATCACGCTGGCGTTGTTGTCTAACTGGTGCACAAAGTGCAGATCTTCTCGCTCAAGCGGACGCAATTTCACCGTCATACGGTGTTCCTTCTGTTGAAAAATTGGCGTGATTATAGCGCCATCCGCCGAAGGTTGCTTTCGCACCAGTGTGATCATCGGTATAGGGTTTATGCACCGTTTCAGTGCGCGATCTCAACCCCCCTCTCCCCATCACAATGGGCTTTCACAATCTGGCACAGCCATTGCTTGGCTTGTATAGATAAGACTATACAACCGTTGTTTTTCATCACCTTTATCAGGAGTGGAAGATGGGCAAGCCAGTGAAACTCGTTGTTCGTGCATTAACCGCCGCAGTCCTGTGCGCCAGTGCTTTAGGAGCACAGGCGGCCGACACCAAAGTCGCCATCGGTATTTCCGGCTGGACCGGATTTGCCCCACTGACGCTGGCCGATAAAGCTGGGATTTTCAAAAAGCACGGCCTTGATGTCGATGTGAAGATGATCCCGCAGAGCAGCCGACATCTGGCGGTGGCTTCCGGCACCATTCAGTGCGCGGCGACCACGGTAGAAACCTACATCTCCTGGAACGCCGCAGGCGTGCCGATTAAGCAGATCGTTCAGCTGGACAAATCTTACGGTGCCGATGGCCTCGCCGCCCGCAGTGACATCACCAGCATCAAAGATTTGAAAGGCAAAACCATCGCGGTGGATGCGCCCGGCACCTCACCGTATTTCCTGCTGGCGTGGATGCTGGACAAAAACGGCATGACGATGAAAGACGTGCGTCTCGCGACCATGGCACCGCAGGCGGCGGCACAATCTTTTGCTGCGGGTCAAAACGATGCGGCAGTGACCTATGAACCTTATCTCTCGGTGATCCGCAACCAGCCTAAGGCAGGTAAGATCCTCGCCACCACGCTGGATTATCCGATGGTCATGGACACGCTCGGCTGTACGCCGACGTTCCTGAAAGAACATCCTCAGGCCGCGAAAGCGCTGGTGGCCAGCTATTACGATGCGCTGGAGATGATCAAACAGCAGCCGGATAAATCCAACGAGATCATGGGTGCAGCGGTGAAATCCACTGGCAAAGAGTTTGCGGAGTCGGCCAGTTATTTGCGCTGGCAGGGGCCGGAAGAGAACAAGAAATTCTTCAATGGTGAAATTGAAACCTTCAGTGATGAAGCCGGCAAACTGCTGCTGCGTGCAGGGGTGATCAAGAAAATGCCGGATGTGAAAAGCCTGTACGACGCCAGCTTTGTGCAGTAAGCAGGAGAAAGGAGATGGAGATGAGTAAAAGCCAACCCGTGACTCCGCCAGCAGCGCTGCCGGAGGCGCCGCAGCGCTGGCACAATCCGTTGATGGTGCCGCTGAAAGCGATTTCGCTGCACTTACGTGTCGCGCTCGGCGTGGCGTTCTTTGTGCTGTTTATCGCGGTATGGACGCTGGTAACGCTGGGCGGCATGGTGTCGCCTACTTTCCTCGCCGATCCTCTCACCATGCTGCAGCAAGGTGTGGTGCTGTTCACCGAGTACAACTTCTCGCTGGATATCGGCATGACGGTGATGCGCGTTCTGTCGGGCTTCCTGCTGGCGGCCGTGATAGGTGTGCCGCTGGGCATCATGATGGGCGCTTACAAAACCTGGGAAGCGTTTCTTGAACCCTTCGTCTCCTTTTGCCGTTATTTACCGGCCTCGGCGTTTGTGCCGTTGCTGATTCTGTGGGCCGGTATCGGTGAAACCCAGAAGATCCTGGTGATCTTTATTGGCTCCTTCTTCCAAATCGTCTTGATGGTGGCGGTCACCGTGAGCGGCGCCCGTCGCGATCTGGTGGAAGCGGCCTACACGCTGGGCTGCAGCAACCGCTCGATCGTACGACGCGTGCTGATCCCCGGCGCGGCACCGGGCATTGCTGAACTGCTGCGCCTGGTGCTCGGCTGGGCGTGGACTTACGTCATCGTCGCCGAATTGATCGGATCGGAAAGTGGCATCGGCCATATGATCGTCGACAGTCAGGCATTGCTGAATACCGGGCAGATCATTTTCGGCATTATTGTGATCGGCTGCATTGGCTTGATCTCTGACTATCTGTTCAAAGTGCTCAATCGGCGCTTGTTTGCATGGAGCACCCTGTAATGAAACACAGCAAACTCAACGTGCGCGGCGTGGAACGCATTTTTACCGGACCGAAAGGGGAACAGACCCAGGCGCTGCAGCCGATCCACTATCAGGTGGAGGAGAATGATTTCATCACTATCCTCGGTCCCTCAGGCTGCGGTAAATCCACGCTGCTGCGCATCATCGCCGGACTGGATACGCCCACGCGCGGGGAAATCTGGCTGGACGGTAAAAGCGTGGAAGGGCCGGGTGCCGATCGCGGCATGGTGTTCCAAAGCTATACGTTGTTTCCGTGGCTGACGGTGGAGGAGAACATCCGCTTTGGCCTGCAGGAGCGTGGCATCAGTGCAGCGCAGCAGAAAGAGCGCAGCGACTACTACATCCAGCAGGTGGGATTACGCGGCTTTGCGCAGCACTATCCGCGCCAGCTCTCGGGCGGCATGCAGCAACGTACTGCGATCGCCCGTGCGCTGGCCAACGATCCCAAAGTGCTGTTGATGGATGAGCCGTTTGGCGCACTGGATAATCAGACGCGCGTGATGATGCAGGAGCTGTTGCTGTCGGTGTGGGAGCAGTCGCGCAAAACCGTGCTGTTCGTGACGCACGATATCGACGAAGCGATTTTCATGGCTAACAAGGTAGCGATTTTCAGCGCCCGGCCGGGCCGCATCAAGCAGGAGGTGGCAGTGAATTTCAACAATGGGCGCGATTACACCATTAAAACCTCACCCGAATTTATGGCGTTAAAGGCCGAAGTGACCGAGTCGATTCGCAGCGAGACGCTGCAGGCGATGGCGCATTAAGCAGAGATCACATTTAGCGTAAATTGAATGGTGCATCAATTTACGCCTGTCCGTGGCGGCACGATGGAGCATGCATCTGTTTGCGATATGATCGATTTAGATGCGGATGAAAAATCGCGCCGCAACGGTTGAGTGAAAATGCGTTAACCGACAATCCGACCCAATGCCATATGCGCCGCGCGGTCGCACATATGATCGATCACATCGGGATCGTGACTCACCAGCACCATGGTCAACCCGTCATTCTGCTTCAAATCATTCAGCAGATTCAGGATCTCCGCCTGCACTGACATATCCAGCGCCGAGGTTGGCTCATCCAATAACAGGATCTTTGGCTCCAGCAGCAGGGCGCGCACAATCGCCACGCGCTGACGCTGGCCGCCGGACAGCTGATGCGGATAACGATCCGCCAGCGCTGGATCCAGCCCTACATGGCGAAAACCCTGATTGATGCGGTCGTCGATATTATCGCGCTTCAACATCTTCAACGGTTCGGCCAGGGTGCGGCGCAGACGATGGCGTGGATGCAGTGAGGCATACGGATCCTGAAACACCATCTGCACATCACGACGCAGCGGACCGGTAAAGGCTTTACCTGGCTGCACATCGGTGCCGGCCAGTTGCATGCTGCCGCTCCAGAACGGGTTCAAACCTGCCATCACCCACAGCAGCGATGACTTGCCGCAGCCCGATGGCCCCACCAGACCGAAACATTCTCCCGCCGCCACCTGCAAGGATACGTCATGCACCACGGTGCGCAGTTCGTAGCCCTGCTTATGCGACACGCTCAGATTGTTTAACTCAATCATTGCTGGCCTCCAGCGCAGCACGATCCAGCACCGGCAAGCGTTCACCGTGCGTGGCTTTGCTCGGACGACAGGACCATAGCGTGCGTGTGTAAGGATGAGTCGCATTAGATAGCTCTGCCGCAGGCAACGTATCCAGCAATTTGCCTTTGTACATCACCATCACGCGATCGCAGTGCTCAGAGACCTGCTGCAGATCGTGGCTGATCAGCAGTAAGCCCATATTGCGCTGCTCCACCAAACGACGAATCAGTGCCAGCACTTGATCGCGCATCGCATGATCAAGCGCCGAGGTCGGTTCATCGGCAATCAGCAGATCGGGATCGGTGATCAATGCGATCGCCAGCATCACACGCTGCCCCATGCCGCCGGAAAGCTGATGCGGATAACGCTTCATCAACTGACGGGGATCCGGCAGACCGACCGCATCCAGCATCTCGCACACTTTCTCTTTACGTTCGGCACGGCTCAGTTTGCGGTGCAGCACCAGCGGCTCTTCAACCTGCCAGCCGATAGTGCGGGTGGGGTTCAGTGCGTATTTTGGATCCTGCATCACCATCGCGACTTTGCCGCCGCGCAGGGCGATCCAGTCACGTTCGCGCAGGTTGAGCGCATCGGCACCCACCACCTGTAAGCGATCGGCCTGCAGGTGCAATGAAGGAGAGAGCAGCCCCATCAGCGAGCGGGCCGTCAGTGATTTGCCCGAACCGGATTCACCCACCAGCGCCACGCGCTCACGGCCAATTTGAAAGGCGATATTATCCACTAACAGCGTATCTTCGCTGCGGATGGTCAGCCCCTGCACATCAATTAACAGATCATTTGGCATGACGGGTATCCAGTCGGTCGCGCAGGCCATCGCCTGTCAGATTAAACGCCAGACTGGCGAACAGAATCGCACCGCCGGGGGCGGCAGCCACCCACCATTGGTCGAAAATCACTTTACTGCCTTCCGCCACCATCGAACCCCATTCGGCGGTTGGCGGTTGCACGCCCATGCCCAGGAAGCCGAGGCCCGCAGCGGAGAGAATGATGCCGCCGAGGCTCAGCGCCGCACGCACTACTGCGGTGGGCAAACACAGCGGTAAAATGTGCCCGAACATCAAACGCAAACCGGTAATGCCCTGCATGCGTGCGGCAGCCAGATAATCACTACGGCGCAGTGCCAGGGTTTCCGCACGCGCCTGACGGGCAAATGGCGGCCAGCTGGTTAATGCCAGCGCCAGCGCACCGTTCATCAATCCTGGACCGAGCATCGCCACCAGCGCCAAAGCAATCACCAGATTCGGCAGCGACAGGAAGATATCCGTTATGCGCATCAGCACGCGTTCGGCCCAGCCGCCCACATAGCCGGCAGTAATCCCGACCAGCAGGCCCACCGGAATGGTCAGTACCAGAATCAGTGACACCAGCAGCAGCGTAGGACGCGCACCGTAGATCACGCGTGACAGCAAATCGCGGCCAAAGCCATCGGTGCCAAACCAATGCAGCGCGGAAGGGGCCTGCAAACGCTGGGCAATCACCTGGGCGTTAGGATCAAACGGTGCCAGCAGCGGAGCAAACAGCGCCATCGCCACCACAATCACCACCAGCGTCAGACCGATGGTCAGTGAAGTCACGCGCGCACGGCGGCGGCGTGGACGAACTGTCTCCAGTTCAGAGAGTTGTTGAGTCATCGGGTTCTCGGATCGGTTAACCAGGTGAGGGCATCGGCCACGGCATTAAGCAGAATAAAGCAGCTGCCAATCAGCAGGGTCGAGCCGAGAATCGCTGGTGTATCAGAGGAAAACAGCGCGTTGGTCATGTAGCGTCCGACACCGGGCCAGGCGAAGACGGTTTCGGTTAACACCGAACCTTCCAGCAGGGTGGCGTAGGAGAGGGCGATGACCGTGATCAACGTCCCCAGCACGTTGGGGAAGATGTGTCGCAGCAAGATGCGAGTCCGCCCTGCGCCTTTGGCGCGCGCCAGAATCACATACTCTTTGCTGCTCTCTTCTAACAGCGCGGCACGCAATAAGCGTGTAATACCGGCCATCGCCAGTAAGCCAAGAATCACCACCGGCAGCCACAGGTGGGCAATCGCATTGCGGAACATCTCGGGATCGCCAGACAGCCAGCTATCAATCAGCACAAAGCCGGTTTTCGGCTCCAGCGTGTAGATCCAGATATCATCCAACTGTCCCGGCCCGGCAGACCAATGCAACACCGCGTAAAACAGCAGCAGACCCAGCAGACCCAGCCAGAATACCGGAACGGAATAGCCGAGCAGCGAGATAAAGCGCGCTACGTTATCGATCACGCTGCCCGGCTTCCACGCGGCCAGCAAGGCTAAAGTGATGCCAAATACCGCCGCAAAGATCATCGCACAGGTGGCGAGTTCAATGGTGGCGGGGAAGGTGCGCATCAGATCCGTGCTGACAGGCTGATTGGTCAGATGCGAGAGTCCTAAATTGCCCTGCGCCAGATGGCTGATATAACGCCAGAACTGTACCAGCACCGGCTGGTCGAGGCCGAGATCGTGGCGCACCTGTGCGTAAGTCGCCTCGCTGGCGTGATCGCCGGCGATCTGTTGAACCGGATCAACCGGCGACAGGTGCGACAGCATGAAAGTGAACGCTAACAAACCGATTAGCGTCACCAGCAGCGATAACAGGCTGGTGACCAGGCGGCTGAAACGTTGCCAGAGCGGCCGGGCGAACCCGGCCTGTGAAGCAGACACTGCCATTACTTAGAAACCTGCGAGTAATACACCATGTCAGGGTTAATCCCCTGCACATAGCCTTTCAGGTTATCGCGCAATGCAATCAGGTTGCGCGCTTGCAAGCCGATCACGTAGGGCGAGTTCTTCAGCACTTCACGCTGCATCGCCTGATACAGCTCAACGCGTTTATTGCTGTCAGCTTCGGCGGTGGCGGCCAGCGTTTGTTTACTCAGCTCTGGAATGTGCCAGTCAGAGCGGTAAGCAATGGTTTTGCTGCCATCTTCCGGGTTATAGGCGAACGAGGCGGCATTGGTATTCGGATCGAAATAATCCGCACCCCAGGCGTTCAGTGTCGCTTCGTACTGATGCGCTTTCACGCGAGTAGAGACTTCAGAACTCAGGCCCGGCTGCACTTCGACTTTCACGCCACCTTTGGCAAAGCTGCCCTGTAATGCCTGCGCAATGTCGAGGTACGGCGGTTGATTGCTGGTAGAGAGCTTAAAGCTGACGTTGGTTAAACCTGCTTTCTTCAGAATCGCTTTGGCTTTTTCCGGATCGTAGGTGTACGGCGTGTCATTCAACGCACCGAGGAAACCTTTAGGCAGGAAGGTCTGATGTACTTCGAACTGGCCTTTCAGCAGGTCGTTAGCAATACCTTTGTAGTCGAACAGGTAACGCGCCGCTTCCCACAGTGCCGGGTTCTTCAACACTGGATTCTCACCGACGTTGAACTGAATGTAGTAGAGCGAGGCCATCGGAATCGCTTCGGTCTTCACGCCCGTTTTGCCTTTCAGCGCCGCAATTTGGTCTGCGCCGAGGTTACGAGCAATATCCACATCGCCCTGTTCCAGCAGCAGACGACGCGCAGCAGGTTCCGGCACGTTCTTGATCAGGATGTTCTTCAGCTTCGGTGCGCCCGCCGGTGAGGTCGGGTTGGCGGTCAGCAATACCACTTCATGCAGCACCACTTTACGAATCTGATACGGGCCGCTACCCGCGGAGTGGGTGCCTAACCAGGCATGACCGAAGTCACCGTTTTTGGCATTCGCCTGTGCAGTTTTCTCATCCACAATCGAAGAGACCGGTGCAGACAGCAGGCTAAGCACATAAGCCGGGCTGACGTTGGCGCTCCAGCTGATCTGCACATGGTTGTCATCGACTTTTTTCAGGAAGGTATCGACGTTGTCTTTATTCCAGCCGAGCTGCGTCAGAATAAAGGAAGGGTCGAGGTTAAGTTTCACCACGCGACCCAGCGAGAAGATCACATCTTCCGGACGCAGCGGATTACCACTGGCGAATTGCGCGCCTTCGCGCAGTTCAAAGGTCAGGCTGCGATTGTCACTGCCTGGCGTCCAGGAGGTGGCCAGCGTTGGCTTCAGATCGGTGGGATTGGTCGGATCCGACTGAACCAGACGTTGATAGATGTTAGTGAATGCTTGCACTGTGGTGAGTTCAAAGCCCTGTGCCGGATCGAAGCTATCAGCATCATCAGTCGACTGCGCAATCACCAGCGTATCTTTTGGTGTTGCGGCCTGAGCAGAGAAGGCGGCTACCAGCGATAACGCCAGCAGTGAGGGAATGATTTTTTTCATGTTGTTTCCTTGCCTTAAAAAAGTAACGCGAGTTTACGAGAGCGCCGTAATGAAGAATAGTCAATTTATGGCTATACATATGCTTTACGGTTCTAAGCGCGACGGATTGGTTATAAGCCTGTTAAATATGCCGTTATTGTTATCGTGCCGCGCAGTGCTACAGACTCGCTAATTTTTGTCCTTTCATCAACCAAATCACAACGGAATTTAAACTCATTGCTGAACGGAAATAATTAACTTTACTTCGAAGTCTTCAGGAATATAATGGCGCCAACTTCAAACAGGAGAATTCAGTTGGACAGTCACCCTTTTAGATGGCAACACAAGGCAAGCTGACGCGCGAATTCTTTTGTCGCTGCTTGCCAACACGGCGGGCAGCAATCCTCTCTTCTCTCTGATGATTGTTCCCCTTAAAACGACAGTAGCGGGTTGATGCCCGTGGGGATTTCATCATGCACATGATTTTAAACGCACTTTTTCCTCCACCTCGATGCGCGCGCTGATTTTCAGCGTGCATAATTAACCGCTGTTTTAGCGCGTTTTGGCACGTCCGTGCTCAGGCTAACTGGCAAATCTGGACTGACTGAAGATCGCTCTCAGCGGCATCATTGACATCGTCATCGCTATTTCTCGTTATTTTAACGAGCGAATTTCTTCGTCTTTTATTTACGGGAGGTTATATGGAAATTCCCGATAGGTTATTTTTAATCATCTAACGCAGCGTCGTTAATTTAATTTATCCCGAACTATGTGCTCCATGCACAGGGACTGTTATTGCCGTAAAAAATAGAGGAATGTCATCATGACTGACATGAAACTCAACCAGGAAAAAAAATCCTGGAGCAACGCCCGCCCGCAGCGTCAGAAAACGCCGCGCTATCTGATTGAAGATGAAGCCGGTTTCACCGCCGATGAAACCCTGGTTCGCCTGCGCAGTGATGCGCTGGGCCTGAGCGAACGCGAAGCCGAAGCGCGTCTGGAAGTCTATGGCCGCAATCAGGTGGCGCATGATAAAGCGCCGCACGCGCTGATTCAGCTGATCCAGGCATTCAATAACCCGTTCATCTACGTATTAATGGCGCTGGCAGCGGTGAGTTTTTTCACTGACTACCTGCTGCCATTACGTAAAGGCGAGGAGACCGACCTGACCGGTGTCATCATCATTGTGACGATGGTAACGCTCAGCGGTTTGCTGCGCTTCTGGCAGGAGTTCCGCACCAATAAAGCCGCGCAGGCGTTGAAATCCATGGTGCGCACGACTGCCACTGTGCTGCGCCGGGAATCTGCCCAGCAACCACCGGCTAGACAGGAAGTGGATATTGCCACTTTAGTCCCCGGCGACATTATCTATCTATCGGCTGGCGATCTGGTGCCTGCCGACGTACGTTTGCTGGATTCGCGTGACCTGTTTATCAGCCAGGCGATCCTGACCGGTGAATCACTGCCGGTGGAGAAATATGACGTCACGGGCCACGTCACCAGCAAAGGCGCGGGAGCGAGCGATCACGGGGCTTCACTGCTGGAACTCGGTAGCGTGTGTCTGATGGGCACCAACGTCTCCAGCGGCAGCGCCAAAGCGGTGGTAGTGGCAACCGGCGGCGAAACCTACTTTGGCAGCCTGGCGAAATCGATTGTCGGTAATCGCTCGCAAACTGCTTTTGATCGCGGTGTGAACAGCGTCAGCTGGCTGCTGATCCGCTTCATGCTGGTGATGGTACCGGTGGTTCTGCTGATTAACGGGCTAACCAAAGGCGACTGGCTGGATGCCTCGCTGTTTGCGCTGGCGGTAGCGGTCGGTCTGACGCCGGAAATGCTGCCGATGATTGTCAGCTCGAATCTGGCGAAAGGTGCGATTGCCATGTCACGCCGCAAAGTGATTGTGAAACGGCTGAACGCGATTCAGAACCTCGGCGCAATGGACATCCTGTGTACCGATAAAACCGGCACGCTGACCCAGGACAATATCATTCTTGAGCATCATCTGGATTGCGCCGGGGTGGAAAACTCTCGCGTACTGATGCTGAGCTGGCTCAACAGCCAATATCAGAGCAGCACGCCGAATCTGATGGATCGTGCGATTCTGCGCTACGGCAAGGATCGTGTAACGGCGGACATGGGCGACTATTACGCCAAAGTGGATGAGTTGCCGTTTGATTTTGTGCGTCGCCGCGTTTCTGTTGTGGTGCGCGATCGTCGTCTGAATCAACAGATGCTGATCTGTAAAGGCGCGGTAGAAGAGATGCTGAGCATCGCTACGGCTGAGCGTGAAGGAAAACTGGTTCAGCCGCTGGATGAAAAACGCCGTGCAGAATTGTTAGCTCTGGCACACCAGTACAACGAGCAAGGTTTCCGTGTATTGCTGGTGGCGAGTCGTGTACTGGAAGAGCCGGGCTTGCAGCAGGCATTGAGTGTGGCGGATGAACAAGGGTTAACCGTGGAAGGGTTGCTCACTTTCCTCGATCCACCTAAAGAGAGTGCCGCCAAAGCCATTAACGCGCTGCGTGAAAACGGCGTCAGCGTCAAAGTGCTGACCGGCGACAACCCGGTGGTCACCGCACGTATTTGCCAGCAAGTTGGTATCGACAGTGGCGATATCGTGACTGGCGATCAGATCGCGATGATGAGCGATGAGCAACTGGCAGAGGCGGCAGCGCACAGCGCGGTGTTTGCCAAACTGACGCCGCTGCAGAAATCTCGCATCTTGCGTGCATTGCAGCAGCAAGGACACACCGTCGGTTTCCTCGGCGATGGGATTAATGATGCGCCAGCCCTGCGTGATGCCGATGTCGGGATTTCAGTGGATAGCGCAGCAGATATCGCGAAAGAGTCTTCTGACATCATCTTGCTGGAAAAAGATCTGATGGTGCTGGAAGAGGGGGTGATGAAAGGACGCGAAACCTTCGGCAACATCATCAAGTATCTCAACATGACCGCCAGTTCCAACTTTGGCAACGTGTTCTCTGTACTGGTGGCGAGCGCCTTTATTCCGTTCCTGCCAATGCTGGCGATTCATTTGCTGATTCAGAACCTGATGTATGACCTGTCTCAACTGGCGCTGCCATGGGACAAAATGGACCGTGAGTTCCTGCGCAAACCGCGCAAATGGGACGCGCGTAATATCAAACGCTTTATGCTGTGGATTGGGCCTACATCATCAATCTTTGATATCACGACTTTTGCTGTGATGTGGTACGTGTTTGCCGCCAACACGCCGGAAATGCAGTCACTGTTCCAGTCCGGTTGGTTTGTAGAAGGATTGCTGTCGCAGACGCTGGTGGTGCATATGCTGCGCACCCAGAAAATCCCGTTCATCCAGAGCCGTGCTGCACTGCCGGTGCTGCTGACTACGGCGTGTGTGATGATTGCAGGCATTCTGCTGCCATTCTCCCCGTTGGGACACATGGTGGGATTGACCCCGTTGCCCTGGGCTTACTTCCCATGGCTGGTCGCGACCTTGTTAGGTTACTGCGTGGTCGCACAGGGCATGAAAATGCTCTACATCAAACGCTTCGGCCAGTGGTTCTAACTCCATGGAGGCGCTATGCGGAATCGGAATCTTAATAAGGTGGTGTGCCATCTGCTAATCATGATGGTGGTGATTGTTGTGCTAACGTTGGTGTTTCGTTAGTCAAACCAAGGGCAGGTTATCCTGCCCTTTTTGCCTTTTAACTGCGGGAAGGGACAAATGAGCCAAACAAAACGCGCGTTAATTATCGGTGCTTCAAAGGGGATTGGACTGGCGGTGGTGCAGCAACTGCTGGCCGATGGCTGGGACGTTACGGCGACTTATCGCAGCACTGCCGTTTCCTATCAGCATGAAAAACTGCGCTGGCTGCCACTGGATATCACTATTGCCACACAGCGTGAGCAATTACTTCAGCAACTCAAAGGCGAGCAGTTTGATCGCGCGCTGATCAATGCCGGGATTCTCGGCCCGGATTCAATGGAATTGATCGCCACTTCCGATGATGAATTGATGCAACTGTTTATGACCAATAGCGTTGCGCCCGTGCGCATGGCGGAA
Organism: Pantoea folii; assembly: GCF_056678875.1. Taxonomy (NCBI): domain Bacteria; kingdom Pseudomonadati; phylum Pseudomonadota; class Gammaproteobacteria; order Enterobacterales; family Erwiniaceae; genus Pantoea; species Pantoea folii. The sequence goes on from NZ_JBWXON010000025.1 coordinate 37,985, forward strand.
GGTCTGTTGCCGTTGCTGACGGAAAAACAGGGTGTGCTTGGCATCACCACATCTCGTCTGGGCAGCCTGACGGAGAATGCCGAGGCGATTCGTCCGTATTACTCTGCCAGTAAGGTGGCGCTGAATATGCTGAGCCGTGCGCTGCTTCAGCAGATGGAGCAGCGTGGAACAACCTTGCTGTCACTGCATCCGGGCTGGGTGAAAACCGATATGGGCGGTGATGATGCGGATATTACTGCGGTGGAAAGTGCTCAGGGAATAGTGACGCAACTGAACCGTTTTGCCGGGCAGGGCGGACATCATTACGTCGATTACAGCGGCAGGCAATTAGCCTGGTGAGAGTAAGCGCCTGCTAACCGATGCCAGCAGGCTAATTGTTTATTCGTCGGGCTGGTAGTACTGCACACCAATTTCAATGCGTTCGCGCCCGCTGGCCACGCGATGGCGATTGCTGTCGCGCAGCGAGTAGATGCAGCCGCAGTACTCCTGCTGATAGAAACGCTCGCGCTTGCTGATCTCGATCATGCGTGATGATCCACCGCCTTTACGCCAGTTAAACTCCCAATACAGCATGTCAGGATAGTGCGCTGCTGCACGCACGCCGCAGTCATTTATCTGCTTCATGTCCTTCCAGCGCGAAATGCCCAGCGAACTGGTGATCACCGGGAAGCCATTTTCATGCGCATACAGCGCAGTGCGTTCAAAGCGCATGTCGAAACACATGGTGCAGCGTACGCCACGCTCCGGTTCCCACTCCATGCCGCGTGCCCGATCAAACCAGTTATCTTTATCGTAATCGGCATCCACGAAAGGCACACCGAACTGCTCAGCAAAGCGGATATTTTCTTCTTTGCGCAGCTCGTACTCTTTCAGCGGATGAATGTTTGGGTTGTAAAAGAAGATGGTGTAATCGATTCCGGAAGCCAGCATCGCTTCCATCACCTCACCCGAGCAAGGGGCGCAGCAGGAGTGCAACAGCACTTTGTTGTGACCGTTGGGTAAAGGCAAGGGCTGGCGTTTGAAGGTGTCAGACATAAGAAAAAATGGTTAATGAGTGTTGAGCGAAGTGTAAGTCGATATCGAGCCGGACGCAAAGCGGCAAAAACGAAAAAGGCCGCAATCGCGGCCTTTCGGAGTTCCGTCAGAAGAAATTATTCAGTGACTTTCTTCTTAAGATCGCTGGCACCTTCTTTGGTTTTATTCCAGCCTTTGTTCGCACCTTCTTTGGTGGCATCCCACCCTTTTTCAGTGCCTTCTTTGGTTTTGTTCCAGCCTTTCTGTGCGCCTTCGCTCACTTTGCTGCTGGTACTGTCGCTTTTACCCTGGACAGCATGTTTGGCCTTCAGCTGCTGCTCTTCGCCTTGATGCTGCGCCTGATGCAGCTTCTCTTTCGCAGTGTCAGCGCCCGCTTGTGCGTTCGCGACGGTTTCGTCAGTAGCATGTGTAGTGGCGGCAAAAGCCGAAGAAGCCAGCAGCAGGGCAGATACAGCAATAATTGTCTTTTTCATGAATATTCCCTCATCAATCGCTCTATGAGTTATGAGCGTAGTTAACAATGGCACGCTCAGCCCGAATTGGCTCCAGGAATAACCTTAATTGAATCATCGGGTTTAGTGGGAGGGGAGGAAATACTCGATGAGAGGTAAAGTAAAGTGACGCCGCGCAGCAGATGTACACTGGAGGTTTGATACTCTTCAAGGTGCATATATCAATGCGCGGACGAAAGCCTTGATGCAAATTTAGTCGGGTTAACTATTCTTCATCCCGCTCTTTAGCCGCGCGCTGGCGATCGTAATACTCATCTTCAGCAGAGATGATTTCGTCCAGCAGGGAATCCATATCTACAGCATGAACTTCTTCCACAAACAGACCGGTTAAAACGGTTTCAGGCGTTAACTTACCGTCTTCAAATAGCTGCCAGATCTCTTTCGCATAACGCGTTTCTAAAATCTGCGGGGCAAACTGACCGTAATATTCGGTGATATTATTCACATCGCGCTCGAACATTGATTCGGCGTGGTTGTTTGCTGAAGCATCCACCGCTTGAGGCAGGTCGATGATCACTGGGCCATGCTCATCTTGCAACACGTTAAACTCTGACAGATCGCCATGCACAATGCCGGCACACAACATGCGTACGATATTGCGAATCATGGTGGCGAAATCAGTCAGAGCTTCTTCTTGCGACAAAATCACATCGCTCAGACGTGGTGCTACTGCGCCATCTGCATCAGTGACCAACTCCATTAACAACACGCCGTCGAGGCACATATAGGGTTCAGGCACGCGAACGCCGGCTTTGGCCAGACGGAACAGCGCGTCGACTTCTGCAGTATGCCAGACTTCCTCTTGCTGCTTGCGTCCGAATTTGGAGCCTTTTTGCATTGCACGCGCGCTACGGGAGTTGCGAACTTTGCGCCCCTCCTGGTATTGCACGGCCTGCTTAAAGCTGCGCTGAGAAGCTTCTTTGTAGACTTTAGCGCACTGGACTTTGCCGCCGCACATGACAGTGTAAACGTCAGCTTCTTTGCCGCTTTTCAAGCGCTGAAGCACGTTATCGATCAGGCCGTCATCGACCAGCGGTTGGATTCGGTTTGGAATTTTCATGCGGCTTTATACCGCATTTCAGGGGACTCACGCATTAAGAACATGGGGCATAACTGAAGAAAAGCCAGACGCGTGGCATTATGAGCAGGGGATGGGTTCAGTATCACCCTACCTCTCATTTCTCTAGCGAGATTTGACGTACTGTTATCAGGAATTCACGCGCGGTGGTGTCCCAAAGCTCAGGTGAGAAATCAAACTCATAGCGTCGCTTGAACTCCTCCTCTACGCCATCATCATAGGCGGAGATAAAATCATCGACTTCTTCGATGAGATCTTTGAGCATCCAATCTGGGGCTGTTTTTTTGAAGAGCCTGACTATGCCTTCAACTGTGTCTTCGCCATCATTAATGATGTCGGCGTCCTGATTGAAATAACCGAAAATCAGTTGATCAAGAAAATGGAAATTTTGCATTTTGCACCTTAAAGAGACGGGAACGCGGTAAGAATGTAGTAGGGTTTTCCATTAAATTGTTGAAATTCAATGACCACTCTCACATTTGTCATGGCAATCCGCTGGCTGTCTCCTCGTTTGAAGCCGTAGCCAATAGTTTTCCCTGCTGCATTACGAATAGTTAGTCTGACACCTTTCTTGCCACCTGAGAGAACAGACTTTATGACGGCTCTATTAGCAAAAAGCGCTCTCGATATTGCTTCCTCTGCTATCTGCAGGTTAGTAAAGGTGTTAGAGAACGTTAAACGCTTATTGGTTTCAAAACGTGATAACAACTCTGCATCGCTTTTGCCAACGTGTGTGGAAAGCGTATGCCCTCCGGGTTTTAAACCCGTCATCGATTCATGCTCAATCAGTTTGATGCGACCCGCTCTCACCGATGCTATCCGGGTTGCACCAATACCAAATGCAAATCCTGGTGGAACAGCGATGTCGACAGTCAGGCCGATTTTCATCGCAGTTTCGTCATCCGCGCCAAAGGATTTTGCAATGGCCTCAGCTGCTTTGTACGTTGCCGTTCGGGTATTTCTGCCCAGGATAATAGTAAAAGGTGTCCGCGTTGTTACAACGATGAGCAGGTCAATTGCTAGATTTACTATCGATGGATTTGATGAGTAGCCTAAGACCATCTCAATCATAGAGAACGTAGTACGCTACCTTAGGTCACGCGTATTGGATTTCTTTGGCGGAGGGAGGTTTGTCTTGCCATTACCGTATTTCCAAAGTCTGAGGCACCTTTAAAACAATAAAGCTTTATGAGGTGTCTAAAAGGTTCGGATTTATTTAGTTAGGTTCAGACTTCGCGGGATAAATTGCAGACACAAAAAAGCCCGCAGGGCTTGCGCCGTGCGGGCTCTTAGGACTTAAGCGGACGATTCTGGTATCGCCGCGAAAGAATTTTGGTGGAGCTGGCGGGAGTTGAACCCGCGTCCGAAATTACTACACCGTCGGTACTACATGCTTAGTCAGTCTTTACATTCGCCGGCCAGCTGCGGACAGACACGCCACTGACAAACTAGCCTGATTAGATTTAGTGCTTCAACCCCAGGCAAGGCATCCACACGATCTCTTTTGGGTTTGACCTCTCTTGATCCCCGTCTTAAGAGCGGAAGCTAGGGAGAGAGGGCTCTTGGCAGGTTATTAAGCTGCTAAAGCGTAGTTTTCGTCGTTTGCGACTATTTTTTTGCGGCTTTTAACGAGGCAAACCGCCCCTCGACATGCACCTAAGGCTTCACAATCCCGTCGAGTCCAGAATCAGCCCCAAGAACTTCTTATACTACAGAAAAGTGACGGTTGAATCCAGTGCTTAACGCTTTGAATTCTTCATAATACGTGCTTTATCCATCTGCCATTCGCGATCTTTCACATCGTTACGCTTGTCGTGTTCTTTCTTACCGCGTGCCACGCCAATCTTCAGCTTGGCCCAGGCGTTTTTCCAGTACATCGACAGTGCAACCACTGTGAAACCTTCGCGGTTGACTCGGCCGTAAAGCGAATCGAGTTCGCGCTGCTTCAGCAACAGCTTGCGGCTACGCGTGGGGTCACACACCACGTGCGTAGAGGCAACCGCCAGCGGCTGGAAAGTGGAACCGAACAGATAGGCTTCGCCATCGCGCAGCAAAATGTAGCTGTCGCTGATATTGGCTTTACCGGCGCGGAGTGATTTAACTTCCCATCCCTGTAGCGACATCCCCGCTTCGAACTCTTCTTCAATGAAGTATTCGTGGCGAGCGCGTTTGTTGAGGGCAATAGTGGCTGAACCGGGTTTGTGAGCTTTTTTCTTTGTCATAGTGCGGCGTAGTCTACATCACTCAGTCTGTGGGCGCATCCCCCTGTCCTGGGGGCGGTAAAAAACACACTATTTTAGCACAGCTGGCAAACCCGTGAATTTTGTTTAGTGTCCGAAAATGGTATTATTCAACGGTTTTGTGATGAACAGGAACCATTATGGCCCAGATTAGCCGTTCGGCGTTGGTCCCCTATAGCGCTGAGCAGATGTATCAGCTCGTGAATGATGTGGACGCTTATCCTCAGTTTCTTCCAGGCTGCACGGGCAGTCGCGTGTTGGATAACAGCGGAAATCAGATGACGGCTGCGGTAGATGTCTCGAAGGCGGGCATCAGTAAAACCTTTACCACGCGTAATACCCTGATCAGCAATCAGAGCATTTTAATGCAGCTGGTTGATGGTCCGTTCCGCAAGCTGACCGGTGGATGGCACTTCACGTCTCTGGGTGATGATGCCTGCAAAGTGGAGCTGAGCCTCGACTTCGAATTCACCAACATGCTGGTTGAAATGGCCTTTGGTCGTATCTTCAAAGAATTAGCGAATAGCATGGTGCAAGCGTTCAGTCAGCGCGCGAAAGAGGTTTATCGTGCCTGATATCACCGTTGAGATCGTTTATGCGCTGCCTGAAAAGCAGTATTTGCGTTCGGTAACCCTGGAAGAGGGTGCGACCGTAGAGCAGGCGATTAAAGCCTCGGGCTTGTTATCACTGCGCAAAGACATCGACCTTTCCAACAACAAGGTGGGTATTTTCAGCCGGCCAGTAAAGTTGGGTGATGCGGTTCAGGATGGCGATCGCGTGGAGATTTACCGCCCACTGATTGCGGATCCTAAAGAGATGCGTCGCCAGCGAGCAGAACGCTCGGCGAGCAACAAATAGCGGAATCGCAGATACAAAAAAGGCGCTTAAGCGCCTTTTTTGTTGCCGATCACTTAGCCTTCTTTGCCAGTGAGTTTCGGTTTGTTATCGATATTGGTCAGCGTACCGTTGCTGTCAAAGGTCAGCGTCAGGGTTTGCTGCTTCACGCCTTCATGGCCTGGTTCCTGACGGAACACGTAATACCAGACATTGCTGCCAAACGGATCGTGCATCATCGGTGTGCCGAGAGTGTAGGCAACCTGCTGCTGCGTCATGCCGGTGTGAATCTTCGAAACATCGTTGGCGACCAGGTAATTCCCCTGATTGATATCCGGACGATATACAACGCGCTCAAGGGTGGAACATCCGGCGGTCATCATCAACATTACCACTGCCGCGGCAGTCAGCGTTTTACAGCGCATCTATACATTCCTTTTCTGGGGCCAAACGCCTTTTGTCAGGCTGTTTTGTTGCCATCAAATTCTGAACTCTGCTTACGGCAGGCTTTATTATGGCGATATAACTGCCGATGATAATAAACCTTTGTCCTATTGGAAACCTCTACAGAGCAAGCATATGACCACCAGGCCAGAAAAAAGTGCGGAATCAGGCTGCTAAAAGTTCTTTTGCGTTGGCCAGCGTGTTGCGCGTGACTTCGCTACCGCCTAACAAACGTGCCAGTTCCTGCAGGCGGGCTCGTTTATCCAGCGGCTGCATATGGGTTTCGGTCATCTCGCCATCGGTCTCTTTGCTGACGTAGAAGTGCTGATGTCCACAACCGGCAACCTGCGGCAAGTGCGTCACACACATCACCTGGGTGGATTCGCCGAGTTGGCGCAGCATCTGACCGACCACTGCAGCCGTTGGGCCGCTGATACCGACATCCACTTCATCGAAGATCATGGCCGGCGTTTCCATTTTCTGCGCGGTGATCACCTGAATCGCCAGCGCGATACGCGACAGCTCACCCCCTGATGCCACTTTGCCGAGTGGTTGCAACGGCTGGCCAGGATTGGTGGTCACGCGGAAATCAATGCGTGTAGCGCCATCTGCCGTGAGTTGATCGGCTTTGAACTCCAGCTCAATAGCAAATTGACCGTGCGGCATCGACAGAGTACGCATGCTCTGGGTGATCAACTGGCTGAGTTCATGTGCCGCCTGCTCACGCAGCTGATGCAGTTTTTCCGCGCAGGCCACCGCCGCCAGATGATGTGAACCCACTTCATTTTGCAGCGTTTCCTGATCGCTCTCTTGCTGCGACAGTTGTTCTGCTTCGTCCAGCAGCTGCTGATACAGCACCGGCAAGGTTTCTGGCGACACATGATGTTTACGTGAGAGGGCAATCTGGCGTGACAGACGTTGTTCCAGTTCATGCAGACGATTGGGATCGAGATCCAAACGTTCACAATAGTGGCGCAGTTCGTCGCTGGCTTCGCTCAGTTGAATCGCTGCCTCTTCCAGCAAATTGAACACGCCGCTCACTTTGTCATCCAGCGAGACTAATTCGCCGAGCATATTGCGCGCGCTATACAGCAAGCTTTGCAGGTTAGTGTCATCGCTATCGGCGAGAATTTGCAGAGCCTGCTGGCTAGTCGAGAGCAGTTGGCCGCTGTTAGCGAGACGTTTGTACTCTTCATCAATCTGCTCAAATTCGCCCGGCTGCGGGGCAAATTCATTCAGTTCTTTCAGCTGATATTGCAGCAGTTCACGGCGTGCTTCACGCTCCTGTGACAGCTGCTGATGCTGAGCCAGCGCACGACAGCTTTGATGCCAGCGCTGGTAGTGCTGACGCATCTCATCAAGCAGGTCATCATGGGCCGCATAAGCATCCAGCAGATGTTTTTGGTGGTCTGGCTTGAGCAGCAGCTGGTGCGCATGCTGGCCGTGAATTTGAATCAGCAGCTGCCCGAGTTCACGCAGTTGTGACAGCGGCACCGAAGTGCCATTGATGAAGCCACGAGAGCGGCCATCGGCACTGATCACGCGGCGCAGCAGGCATTCGTTGCCTTCATCGAGCTGATTCTCCATCAGCCAGCGCTGTGCAGAAGGTGAGGCTTTGAGCTGGAAACGCGCGCAGATATCGGCACGACTGGCACCCTGACGCACCATATCTGCTTCAGAGCGGCCGCCCAGGCACAGGCCCAGCGCATCAATTGCGATGGATTTACCTGCGCCGGTTTCCCCCGTGATCGCTGTCATCCCACGATGAAAGTCGATCTCCAGTTCACGAACGATAGCAAAATTACTGATGGTCAGTTGTGCCAGCATGAAATCACCTGTATGTAAAAACAGATATGGTTTTTCATACAGTATAAACTGGTTTTTTATACAGTAAAGTGGCTGGCGGTGATTTTCAGAACAATTTTTTTGACCAGCCCAGTTTTGAGCTTAACGTATTAAAATAATTGTAATTTTTAGGATGGATCAGGTTGAGGTGATGCGCGCTACGGCGAATCAATACATCTTCTCCTTCCTGAATAGGCAGTGCAATCTGGCTATCGCAGCTGATCTCCAGGTCGCTACGCAGAGATGAGAAACGCAGTCGAATGGTGCTGCTGCTGTTGATCACCAGCGGGCGGGCAGAAAGTGTGTGCGGGAACATCGGCACAATGGCGATGGCATCCAGTGATGGCGTCAGAATCGGGCCACCTGCTGAGAGGGAATAAGCGGTTGAGCCGGTAGGTGTCGAGATGATTAAGCCATCCGAACGCTGGGAAAACGCAAAGACCTCATCGATATACACCTCGAATTCAATCATGTGTGCCACTTTTCCTGGATGCAGCACCACTTCATTAATGGCACTTCCAATACGCGGTGAGCACGCTTCTTTGCACACCTGCGCCTCCAGCAGGAAACGGCTTTCAACAAAGTATTCGCCTTGCAGCACATCATCCAGCTGTTGCTGTGCGTTATCGGGATCGAGATCGGTGAGAAAACCGAGATTACCGCGGTTAATCCCAATCACTTTGATGTCATAACGTGCCAGCACGCGTGCCGCGCCCAACATATTGCCATCACCGCCCACTACCACGGCTAAATCTGCACGTTGGCCGATTTCCGCCAGGCTGCCGGTTTCCACATCTTTCAGGTTCAATTCGCGCGCAATCTGCTGCTCGACGATCACCTCATAGCCTTTTGCTGTCAGCCAGCGCCAGAGCATTTCATGGGTGGTTAACGCAGTAGGATGGCGCGGATGGCCGACAATCCCAATGCAGTTAAAGTGTTTGTTCATTTAGCGCGTGTTCCTCATAAGCCAAAACGGCCAGGCAATGTGATGGGTTCACTTGAAACCGTCAAACTGATCCCCATAATAAGCCAACCAGCGAGATGAATGTGCAAAACGCGGAGAAATTCATGAGTAGTAAAGAACAGAACACCCCTAACGAGCAAGTCTCAGACGAAATTCAACAGGATCAGCAGCACGTGGACGCAGAGACGGCAACTGAGGTGGATCCGCGTGATGAGCGTATCGCGCAACTGGAGGCGGAATTAGCCCAGTCGCAAGGTGGCGTGCGTGAAGCACAGCTGCGCGCTCAGGCGGAGATTGAGAACATCCGTCGCCGTGCCGAAATGGATGTGGAAAAAGCGCACAAGTTTGCGCTGGAAAAATTTGCCAACGAACTGCTGCCAGTGATTGATAGCCTCGAGCGCGCGCTGGAAGTGGCTGATAAAGAGAACACCGAACTGGCTTCGATGATTGAAGGCATCGAACTGACGCTGAAATCCCTGCTGGGTGCCGTGCGTAAGTATGGTGTTGAAGTGGTCGGTGAAACCAACGTGCCATTCAACCCGGATGTGCATCAGGCGATGTCGATGATTGAATCAGAAGACATGGCACCGAACCATGTACTGATGGTGATGCAGCGTGGTTATACCCTCAATGGTCGCCTGTTGCGCCCAGCGATGGTGGCAGTAACCAAAGCCAAAGGCTAATTACCCTGCTGAATACAAAAACGGCCGCTGATTGCGGCCGTTTTTATTTCTATGGCAGAACGGGCATCCAGTCGATGGGCGTCTGGCCAGACTGGCTCAACAGCGCATTCGCTTGTGAAAAGTGTTTGCTGCCAAAAAAGCCGCGATGGGCTGAAAGCGGGGAAGGGTGCGGCGCTTTCAAAACATGGTGGCGCTGGGTGTCGATAATGCTGCCTTTCTTCTGAGCATGCGAACCCCACAGCAGGAAAATCACGCCTTCACGGTGCTGGTTGATCGCGCTAATCACATTGTCGGTAAAGGTTTCCCAGCCGAATCGCGCGTGGGAATGCGCTTTACTGGCTTCTACCGTCAGCACCGTGTTCAGCAGCATCACACCTTGTGTGGCCCAGCTTTCGAGGAAGCCGTGCTGAGGGCGAGTGAAGCCCGCAATATCCTGCTCCAATTCTTTGTACATATTCAGCAGTGAAGGAGGCGTGGGCACGCCGGGAAGCACGGAGAACGCCAGACCGTGCGCCTGATTCGGGCCGTGGTAGGGATCCTGACCCAGAATCACCACCTTAATGTCGCCCAGTTCCGTCAGACGAAAGGCATTGAACACGTCTTTCTGCGGCGGATATACGGTCACACCTGCGGCACGTTCATTGGCGACCGCTTTTAACGTTTCGACGAAGTAAGGTTTTTCTTTCTCTTCAGCCAGCACGTCGTGCCAGGTCAGCTTCTCAGCCATCGTTAACTCCCTGCAAAAATTTGCGCCTAGCTTAACGTGTCGCACGCGGCAGCAGAAGGGCAAAAATAATTTGAAAAAATACAGAAAAAGTTATCAGGCATAATGGTTGTAAATCAATTTGTTAGCGATGAAGCGAATTTGGCTTGCCAGCATAATTGATACAGGTCAAAACGGCGGCAAATCCCCGGTGGTATATCAATGTGTCAGATCAATGGATACACCGCGTGATAGGAAACATCGCGCATTTAAGCCCTGGAGGTCACTATGATTACCGGTATTCAAATTACTCAGGCCAATAACCCACAACTGCTGAACTCATTCTGGTTACTGGATGACGAGAAAGCGGAAGCCCGTTGCCTGTGCTCAAAAGGCGATTTCACGGAAGATCAGATCGTTGCGATCAGCGATCTGGGCGACATTGCTTACCGTGAAATCCCGCTGGAGCAGAAACCCGAGGTGCGTATTGAAGGGGGCCAGCACCTGAACGTCAACGTGCTGCGCCGCGAAACCTTAGAAGATGCGGTTAAGCATCCGGAAAAATATCCGCAACTGACCATTCGTGTGTCTGGTTATGCGGTGCGCTTTAATGCGCTTACCCCTGAACAGCAGCGCGATGTGATTACTCGTACTTTCACTGAAAGTCTGTAATTGATCGGCTGACGAAAAGTCACACAGCAATACAGGCCGCGCCGATACCCTTCGGCGCGGCTTTTTTGTCTTTATCGATCTTAGATGGGAATGCCGGAAAGGGGATTCACAGCAAAAATTTAACCGAAGCGTTATTTTGGCAGGCTAAAGATAAAAAAAACGCCTCATCAGAGGCGCTTTATTGAGTGAGTGCTGATTTATTCTGCACCGCTCTCAGGTGTGCTGCTGCCGCTGGCCTTACGACGTTTACCGACATTTTTGGTGTCGCGATGACGTTGTTTAACACGCGGTTTTTCAGCTTCTTTCTCTTTGCGCTCTTTACGCTTCGCAAGGGCTTTTTTCGACGGTTTACCCGTGACTTTAGCACTCGGTGCACGCGATTCCGGACGCAACTCTTCGATGATGCGCGCTTTAATCGGTTCGTTGATATAACGGGTAATTTTACCCAGCAGCACATGGTCATGTGCCTCTACCAACGAAATCGCCGTGCCTTTACGTCCAGCTCGCGCCGTACGACCAATGCGGTGCAAGTAGATATCGGCAGTAAGAGGCAGGTCATAGTTGATGACGTGAGTAACATCATCAATGTCGATACCGCGTGCCGCAACATCCGTTGCAATCATTACATTGACGCGATTATCATTGATACGCTTAATCGCTTCATTGCGGTTTACCTGCACCATCTCACCTTCAAGATAGCTGGTACGAATGCCGGCTTCGTGCAGCCAGGTCACCAGCTCATGCAGGCGCTCACGCTTACGCACAAACACCACCACGCGCTTGGCTTCAGGCTGTTTTAACAGGTGCACCAGCAGCTTGGTTTTGTGCTCAAGGTTGTCAGCACGATAAAACCACTGTTGAATCTTTTTACGTTCGCTTTTGCTGGGATCCGCTTCGATTGATACCGGATCGTTCAGCAGGCGCTCGGCGAAGTCTTTGATGTTTTCGCCTTCCAGCGTGGCGGAGAACAGCAGCGTCTGTTTGCGCCAGCGGGTTTCCGCTGCGATGGTTTCAATATCCTGCGCGAAGCCCATGTCGACCATGCGGTCGGCTTCATCCAGAATCAGCGTTTCTACGGCGCGGCAGTCAAAGTTTTCTTCTTTGATGTACTGCAGCAGGCGGCCGGTGGTGGCCACCACGATGTCCTGGTTTTCGCTGAACACTTCGGCGTGGTTCATATAAGCCACACCACCGGTGATGGTAGCGATATCCAGGTGCGTGTGTTTAGCCAACTCACGTGCGTGATCGGCAACCTGCATCGCCAGTTCGCGGGTTGGCGTGAGGATCAAAATACGTGGCGGGCCCGATTTTTTGCGTGGGAAGTCGAGCAGATGCTGTAAAGCGGGCAGCAGAAAAGCAGCGGTTTTCCCCGTTCCGGTTGGCGCCGAACCCAGAACGTCACGGCCTTCCAGCGCGGCAGGAATGGTCTCAGCCTGAATGGCAGTGGGGCGCGTGAAGCCTTTTTCCTGCAGCGCTTGCAGCAGGCTTTCGTCGAGTTCGAGTTCGGAGAATGTGGTTACGGTCATGGTCTACCTCAGTTTGGGGCGCTGATTATAGACAGAACAGACATAATCTTCATCTGTTTGTGTGCAGCAGGTGAAGGTGAATTCCCCTCACGACCACGTTACACTCCCCGCAGTAGATAATTCAACGGTAGTGAAGTATGTCTCAGGACCAGCCGCAGACGCGGGCAATGTTAAGAAAAGATGGTTTTACCTTTAAGCAATTTTTCGTGGCGCATGACCGCTGTGCGATGAAAGTCGGCACCGATGGCGTGTTACTGGGTGCCTGGGCGCCAGTGGCAGGCGCGCGACGAATTCTGGATATTGGCTGCGGCAGCGGATTGATTGCGCTGATGCTGGCACAGCGTACGCCACAACAAGTGATGCTGGATGCCGTCGAGTTGGAAGCCAGTGCGGCTAGCCAGGCTGAGGAAAACGTGCAGGCTTCTCCCTGGGCCGATCGCATCACTGTACATCAACAGGACATCGTCAGCTGGAGCGAGCAATCGGAAAAACGCTACTCCCTGATCGTCAGCAATCCACCTTTTTTTGCGCCGGGAACGGCGTCAGCCAGCGCAGAGCGTGATAGCGCGCGCAGTACCACCACCCTGGATCATCCCACGCTATTGCGCTGTGCCGCTCAGCTAATTGAAGAGGAGGGGATTTTTTGCGTAGTGCTGCCCGAAGATGCGGGAGAAAATCTTATTCCACTGGCGCTGGCTGAAGGCTGGCATCTGCGGTATCGCTACGATGTGGCGGCTTATGCACAGCGTCCGCCGAATCGTCTGGTGTTAGGTTTCTCGCCCACGGCAGGCGAAACGTTGCTGGAACGTCTCGCCATTCGTGATGAAGATAAGAGCTACTCGGCTGACTGGCTGAGTCTGGTGAGTGATTTCTATCTGTTCCGATAATGCTCTGGCTGGAGTTGAGTCGGTAAAGCTTCCGGGAGTTGATCGGGATAATCAGGCGTATAGTGCAGGCCGCGGCTCTCTTTGCGTTCCAGCGCACAGCGCACCATCAACTCCGCCACCTGCACCAGATTGCGTAACTCCAGCAGGTTATTGGAGAGGCGGAAATGCGCGTAATACTCATCGATCTCCTGCTGCAGTAAATTAATTCTGCGCAGTGCGCGCTCAAGCCTTTTGGTGGTGCGCACAATTCCCATGTAATCCCACATGAACAGGCGCAGTTCATGCCAGTTGTGCTGAATCACTACGCGTTCGTCCGCGTCATCGACCCGGCTTTCATCCCAGGCCGGCAGTTGCTCGACGGCGGCAACATCCGGCAAGCGGCGAATCATGTCTTCTGCCGCAGACCAGCCATATACCAGACACTCCAGCAAAGAATTCGATGCCATGCGATTGGCACCGTGCAGGCCGGTATAGCTCACCTCGCCAATGGCATATAGCCCATCGACATCAGTGCGGCCCTGCTGATCCACCATCACGCCGCCGCAGGTGTAGTGCGCAGCAGGAACGATCGGAATGGGCTGTTTGGTCAGGTCCAGTCCGAAGGTCAGCAATTTCTCGTAGATCATCGGGAAGTGCGCGCGGACAAAACTCTCTGGCTGATGGCTGATATCCAGATACATGCAATCGACACCCAGACGTTTCATTTCATGATCGATAGCGCGCGCCACGATATCGCGCGGGGCCAGTTCAGCGCGCTCGTCAAAATCAGGCATAAAACGGGTACCATCCGGGCGCAGCAACCATGCGCCTTCGCCGCGCAACGCTTCCGTGAGCAAAAAGTTCTGTGCCTGAGGATGGAATAAACAGGTGGGGTGGAACTGATTGAATTCCAGATTGGCGACACGGCAGCCAGCACGCCATGCCATCGCAATACCATCACCAGAGGCCACATCCGGGTTGGTGGTGTACTGATACACTTTTGCTGCACCGCCAGTGGCCAGTACCACCGCACGAGCACGACAGGTTTCCACCTGTTCGCGATTGCGGTTCCAGATCCACGCGCCCACCACCCGACGCTTGCCCGGCAGCCCCAGTTTGTCGGAAAGAATTAAATCAACGGCGTTAGTGCGTTCAATAATACGGATGTTGGGATGGCTCAGCGCCTGGCTCACCAGCGTGGTTTCCACCGCGCGGCCAGTGGCATCGGCGCTGTGCAGGATTCGACGATGGCTGTGACCACCTTCGCGCGTCAGATGGTAACGCGCTTCGCCGTCACCTTGTGGTTCCTTGTCGAAGGCCACGCCGTTATCAATCAACCACTGCACGCAACGGCGCGCATTGCTGGCGATAAAGCTAACGGTTTCGCGCTCACACAAGCCTGCACCGGCAATTAATGTGTCTTCGACGTGAGATTCAATGCTGTCTGTTTCATCAAACACCGCGGCGATACCGCCCTGGGCATACAGCGTCGAACCTTCGTTCACCTGTGCTTTGCTTAACACGGTCACCTGGTAATAGGGTGCCAGTCGCAGCGCCAGAGAGAGGCCTGCAGCACCGCTACCCACAATTAACACATCACATTGGTAATCAGGATTCGATGTCATGGTGTTTAATTTACTAAACAAAAGGTTTCCCGAGCATAAGCCTGGAAGCCGGTCCTGTGAAGTATTTTGAACAAATTACGCGGAAAAATTATCCAGAGCGGCGACATAATCACGCGATATCAGTAAGTTATGTCCGAAAATAAGCACATCGTGTTTTTTATACCAAACACTCTGAAAATTCAGGTAATAAAGGTGAAAATTAGGGCGTCATAGGGTACTCTCCCAGCGATTATCGGTGCCGCAAAAGACGCCAACGGCGTAGCCAGTCGCTACACTGAAAGACAATCAACAACAATGATGTCGTGGTTCCGATACGGAAAATATCTGGTCGTGGTGAACTTCAGGCCAACATATGACTCTAAGCGCATGCTTGCTCAGAACAATGAGATGTGCTGGCAGTTCACTTACGCATAAAAAGAGATTTGGGGAGACATTACCTCGGATGAGCGAGCAGTTAACGGATCAGGTTCTCGTTGAGCGGGTTCAGAAGGGAGATCAAAAGTCATTTAATTTACTGGTGATTCGATACCAGCATAAAGTGGCGAGCCTGGTTTCACGTTATGTCCCTTCAGGCGATGTGCCTGATGTGGTTCAGGAATCCTTTATTAAAGCGTATCGCGCACTGGAATCTTTCCGTGGCGATAGCGCCTTTTATACATGGCTGTACCGCATTGCGGTGAATACAGCAAAAAACTATTTAGTGGCTCAGGGGCGTCGTCCGCCATCTAGCGATGTGGATGCTATCGATGCAGAAAATTTCGAAAGTGCGGGAGCATTAAAAGAAATTTCGAACCCTGAGAACTTAATGTTGTCAGAGGAACTGAAACAAATTGTTTTTCGGACCATTGAGGCGCTTCCCGAAGATCTGCGTATGGCCATCACCCTCAGGGAGTTGGATGGTTTAAGTTACGAAGAGATTGCCGCCATCATGGATTGCCCGGTGGGTACGGTTCGTTCGCGTATCTTCCGTGCCCGAGAGGCCATTGATAATAAAGTTCAACCGCTTATCCAACGTCAGTGATAACGGCTACTGGAAGGGTACCAAAGCATGCAGAAAGAAAAACTTTCCGCTTTAATGGATGGTGAAACTCTCGATAACGAGCTGCTGGCGTCGTTGTCGAAGGATGCAGATCTTCAAAAAAGCTGGGAGAGCTACCATCTAATCCGCGACACCTTACGAGGTGATGTCGGTGAAGTGCTGCATTTTGATATCTCCGCGCGTGTTGCAGCGGCCATTGAAAATGAGCCATTGCGCAAAGTGACTCCGCTGATTCCTGAAGCGCAGCCTGAGCCATCACGCTGGGAGAAAATGCCGTTCTGGCGTCGTGGCGGCACCTGGACTGCACAACTGGCGCAGATTGGTGTGGCTGCCTGTGTCTCGCTGGCCGTGATTGTGGGTGTTCAGCACTACAATACTCAGCCTGGCAGCAGTGCAACGGAAACCTCAGATTCTCCAGCGTTTAATACGCTGCCGATGATGGGTAAAGCTTCTCCTGTCAGTCTTGGTGTCCCTTCTGACGCGTTTGACACCAATAGCTCTAACCAGCAGGTACAGGAACAGCGTCGTCGTGTGAATGCCATGCTGCAGGACTATGAACTGCAACGCCGTCTGCATGCTGATCAGGTTCAGTTCGATGAAAAGAATGATCCACAGCAGGCGCAAGCTAATGTTCCCGGAAATCAGTCGTTAGGAACTCAACAGCAGTAATGAAGCAACTTTGGTGTGCCGTTAGCCTGCTGGCAGGCAGCCTGCTTTGGTCCTCCACCGCCCCGGCGCAGACATCTGCTTCCGGGGCGTTGTTACAGCAGATGGAGCAGGCAAGCCAGAACCTCAACTACGAATTCGCCTACATCAATGTCTCTCGTCTTGGCATTGAATCTCTGCGCTATCGTCATGCAGTTATCGATAATCGTATCTTTGCCCAACTGTTGCAGATGGATGGGCCGCGTCGTGAAGTGATTCAACGTGGCAATGACATCAGCTACTTCGAGCCTGGACTTGATCCTTTCTCACTACCGGGCAATCACATTATTGATGCGCTGCCTGCATTGATGTTTGCTGATTTCTCCCGCCTTGGTGATGCCTACGATTTTATTCCGGTAGGACGTTCACGTATGGCCGATCAAATGTGCGAAGTGGTGCGCATCGTGTCGCGTGATGGCACGCGCTACAGCTATGTCGTGTGGCTGGATGTTGATACTAAATTGCCGCTACGCATTGATTTGCTGGATCGTGATGGTGAAACGCTGGAGCAGTTCCGTGTCATCAGCTTTGCGGTGGATGAAGGCGTGCGTAATCTGATGCAGGGGCTGGAAAAAGCCAATCTGCCGCCAACGCTGTCATTACCGGCGGGCGATAAAGTGCAGCTCAGCTGGCAGCCAGGCTGGTTGCCAGCGGGTATGACACTGATTTCGCAGAGTCGCCGCGATATGCCAGCCATGAATAAAACCGTAGAATCCCGTCTGTACAGCGATGGCTTATTTAGCTTTGCTATCAACATTACGCCTGCCGATAAAAGCAGTGTGCCGCAGTCATTGCGCACTGGGCGTCGTACGGTGCAGACAGAAGTGCGCGATAATCGTGAAATCACCGTGGTGGGCGAATTACCCCCTGCAACGGCCAAACGTATCGCGGACAGCATAGATTCAGGTGCACAAAAATGATGAGAGAATGGGCCACCGTGGTGGCGTGGGAAAAAGGCATTGCCACGCTGCACTCGGAAGCGAAAACCTCCTGTAACAGCTGTTCAGCCCGCAAAGGCTGCGGCAGCCACGCGCTCAATCAACTTGGGCCGAAAAATGCTCATGTCATGACCATTGCCAGCCCGGAGCCTTTACAGCCCGGACAGCGCATTGAATTGGGTATCCGTGAAAGCAGTCTGCTGGGTTCAGCGCTACTGGTTTACATGACGCCGCTGTTTGGCCTGTTTTTAGTCGCAGGTCTGTTTCAGATGCTGTTCCACAGCGATCTGGCGGCGGCCTGCGGTGCACTGTTAGGCGGCATCGGTGGCTTTATTGTGGCTAAAGGGGTTTCCAGCGTGTTCGGTCATCGGGAAGCCTTTCAGCCGATCATCCTCAGCGTTGCGTTACCGCCCGATGCCATGCGCGTAGAAAATGAAGGTTGATCCCTGCCAGGGCCGCGCAATGCGCGGCTTTTTCATTTAGGCTTACCCGCTGAAATCTGTTGCGATTCCCCACAGTTCCATTCTTTAACGCGCGGCGTTAACAGTGTAATATGCGTCGTCATTAATGAGGCTGACAGGATTCCGGGTAAAGCTCACTTTCCTGAATGTGTCTGTGCTCAAGTTTTCCACTGATTTTTTACGTGAAGATATTCATATAAATGAAGCACATACGAAATTTCTCCATCATCGCACACATCGACCACGGCAAATCAACGCTCTCTGACCGCTTGATTCAGATTTGTGGTGGCCTCAGCGATCGTGAGATGGCGGCGCAGGTTCTGGATTCTATGGATCTGGAGCGCGAGCGCGGCATTACCATCAAAGCGCAAAGCGTCACGCTCGATTACAAAGCGCTGAACGGTGAAACTTACCAGCTCAATTTTATCGATACTCCCGGCCACGTTGACTTCTCCTATGAAGTTTCCCGCTCTTTAGCGGCTTGTGAAGGGGCTTTGCTGGTGGTCGATGCAGGTCAGGGCGTTGAAGCACAGACGCTGGCGAACTGCTACACCGCAATGGAAATGGATCTGGAAGTGGTACCGGTTCTGAACAAAATCGACTTGCCTGCGGCCGATCCTGAGCGCGTGGCGGAAGAGATTGAAGATATCGTCGGTATTGATGCGGCTGATGCCGTGCGCTGCTCGGCGAAAACCGGCGTTGGCGTTCCGGATGTGCTTGAGCGTCTGGTGCGTGATATCCCACCACCGGAAGGTGATCCGGAAGGCCCACTGCAGGCGCTGATCATCGACTCATGGTTCGATAACTACCTGGGCGTTGTGTCACTGATTCGTATCAAGAACGGTACGCTGCGTAAAGGCGACAAAGTGAAGGTGATGAGCACCGGTCAGACCTATAACGCTGATCGCTTAGGTATCTTTACACCGAAACAGGTTGACCGTAATGAACTGAACTGCGGTGAAGTAGGCTGGTTGGTTTGCGCTATCAAAGACATCATGGGCGCGCCAGTCGGTGACACCCTGACGCTGCAACGCAATCCTGCTGAACATGTCCTGCCAGGCTTTAAGAAAGTGAAGCCACAGGTATATGCTGGCCTGTTCCCGATCAGCTCTGATGACTATGAAGCGTTCCGTGATGCGCTGGGCAAACTGAGCCTCAACGATGCCTCACTGTTCTATGAGCCAGAAAGCTCAACGGCGCTGGGCTTCGGCTTCCGCATCGGCTTCCTCGGTCTGCTGCACATGGAGATCATTCAGGAACGTCTGGAGCGTGAATACGATCTCGACCTGATTACTACAGCGCCAACGGTAGTTTATGAAGTCATCACCACCGACGGCCAGACAGTCTATGTTGACAGCCCTTCGAAGCTGCCACCGCTGAACAATATTGAAGAACTGCGCGAACCGATCGCCGAGTGTCATATGCTGCTGCCGCAGGAATTCCTCGGCAACGTCATCACCCTGTGTATTGAGAAACGCGGTGTGCAGACCAACATGGTTTACCACGGTAAACAGGTTGCGCTGACCTATGAAATCCCGATGGCAGAAGTGGTACTCGACTTCTTCGACCGTCTGAAATCAACGTCTCGCGGCTATGCATCGCTGGACTATAACTTTAAACGTTTCCAGGCCTCTGACATGGTGCGTGTCGACGTGATGATTAACTCAGAACGTGTTGATGCGCTGGCGCTGATTACCCACCGTGATAACTCTCAGTATCGTGGCCGCGACCTCGTGGAGAAGATGAAAGATCTGATCCCACGTCAGCAGTTCGATATTGCGATTCAGGCGGCAATCGGCAACCACATTATCGCTCGCTCAACGGTCAAGCAGCTGCGTAAAAACGTCCTGGCGAAATGCTATGGCGGTGACGTGAGCCGTAAGAAGAAACTGTTGCAGAAGCAGAAAGACGGTAAGAAGCGAATGAAGCAGGTCGGCAACGTTGAGCTGCCGCAGGAAGCATTCCTTGCCATTCTGCATGTCGGTAAAGACAGCAAATAAGGAACTTTAATGGCTAATATGTTCGCCCTGATTCTGTTGATCGCCACGCTTATAACGGGTGTTATCTGGTGTATCGATCGCTTTAAGTGGGCTCCGGCGCGTCGTGCTAAGCAGGCAGCTGCACAAGCGCAGGCGGGCAACACATTGGACGGCAAAACGCTGGCCAAAGTGGCGGCTCAGCCAGGCTGGGTAGAAACGGCGGCATCGGTGTTCCCGGTGCTGGCAGTGGTACTGATCGTTCGCTCATTTATTTTTGAGCCGTTCCAGATCCCATCAGGTTCCATGATGCCGACGTTGCTGATTGGTGATTTTATTCTGGTGGAGAAGTTTGCTTACGGAATCAAAGATCCGATTACTCAAACCACGCTGATCCCAACGGGTCATCCGCAGCGTGGTGATGTGGCGGTGTTTAAATACCCGAAAGATCCGAGCGTCGATTACATTAAACGTGTGATCGGTCTGCCGGGCGACAAAGTGGTGTTTGATCCTTACAGTAAAACGCTGACGGTTAACCCGGGTTGTGGCACGGGCAAATGCGATACCGCGTTGCCGATCACCTATACCAACGTGGAGCCAAGCCGCTTCATTCAAACCTTCAGCGGCTTTGATGGCAATGAAACCGGTAACGGCTTCTTTGAAGCACCACAGGGCGAAACCATGAAGGGCGGCCTGCGTCTGGGAACACGTAAAGAGACGTTGGGCACGGTGACGCACGATATCCTGTTAGTAAACGAAGCGCAGAGCCAGGCAAGCATGTATTATCAGCAGCCGGGTCAGCCGCAATCCACGTGGATCGTGCCGGAAGGGCAATATTTCATGATGGGTGATAACCGCGATAACAGCGCCGACAGCCGCTACTGGGGCTTTGTGCCTGAGAAGAATCTGGTCGGTAAAGCGGTGGCTATCTGGATGAGCTTTGAGAAACAAGAAGGACAGTGGCCAACGGGCGTGCGCTTAAGTCGCATCGGCGGAATCCACTAAGCATTATGCCCACTGCGGTGGGCAACACGGTTGGCCTCTTTCGGGGGGCCACTGCAAACGAAACAGAACGTGTTGGAAGCTCAGCCCTGTTTCGTATGCAGAGTTACAGACGCACAGAATAACTGGAATCGCATGAACCCCATCCTTATTAACAAGCTGCAGCGCAAACTGGGCTACACTTTTACTCATCCGGAACTACTGCAGCAAGCATTGACTCACCGCAGTGCCAGCAGTAAGCACAATGAACGTCTTGAGTTTCTTGGCGATTCCATTCTCAGCTATGTGATTGCCAATGCGCTTTATCACCGCTTCCCACGTGTGGATGAAGGTGACATGAGCCGCATGCGCGCTACGCTGGTGCGGGGCAATACCCTGGCAGAGATGGCGCGTGAGTTTGAACTTGGCGAATGTTTACGTCTTGGACCGGGCGAGTTGAAGAGTGGCGGTTTCCGTCGCGAATCGATTCTTGCTGATACGGTTGAAGCGCTGATTGGCGGTATCTTCCTCGACAGCAACATTCAAACCGTTGAGAAACTGATTCTCGATTGGTACCAAAATCGCCTTGATGAAATCAGCCCGGGTGATAAGCAAAAAGATCCAAAAACGCGTCTGCAGGAGTTTCTGCAAGGGCGTCACCTGCCGCTGCCTTCTTATCTGGTGGTGCAGGTGCGTGGCGAAGCCCACGATCAGGAATTCACCATTCACTGTCAGGTGAGTGGCATGGCAGAACCGGTGGTGGGTGTAGGTTCCAGCCGCCGTAAAGCAGAGCAAGCTGCCGCTGAACAGGCATTAATTAAGCTTGGTCTCGAATAAAATACATAGTCATATCGCAGCGTCGACAGCGACGCTGCTCAAGTCAGGACTCGAATGAGCGAAATCGAAACACACAGCGGCTTTATCGCGATTGTTGGCCGACCTAACGTTGGCAAATCCACCTTACTGAACCAATTACTGGGGCAGAAAGTGTCGATCACCTCGCGTAAACCGCAAACCACGCGTCACCGCATCATGGGTATTCACACTGAAGGCGCTTATCAGGCGATTTACGTGGATACTCCCGGGCTGCACATGGAAGAGAAGCGGGCGATTAACCGCCTGATGAACCGTGCTGCCAGCAGCTCAATTGGTGATGTGGAGCTGGTGATTTTTGTTGTTGAGGGCACCCGCTGGACGCCGGACGACGAAATGGTCTTGAACAAGCTGCGCGACGGCAAAGTGCCGGTGGTGCTGGCGGTTAACAAGGTCGATAACATTCAGGATAAAACCATTCTGCTGCCACACCTGCAGTTCCTGAGCCAGCAGATGAATTTCCTTGAGATTGTACCGATCTCGGCAGAAAGCGGTAAGAACGTTGATGCCATTGCCGCTATCGCGCGTAAATGCCTGCCGAAATCTGACCATCACTTCCCGGAAGATTACATCACCGATCGTTCACAGCGCTTCATGGCGTCTGAGATCATCCGTGAAAAACTGATGCGCTTCCTCGGTGCGGAACTGCCTTACTCAGTGACCGTGGAAATCGAACAATTCGTCTCTAACGATCGTGGTGGCTATGACATCAACGGTCTGATCCTCGTCGAGCGCGAAGGGCAGAAGAAGATGGTGATTGGCAACAAAGGCGCCAAGATTAAAACCATCGGTATTGAAGCGCGTAAAGACATGGAAGAGATGTTTGAAGCCAAAGTGCATCTCGAACTGTGGGTTAAAGTGAAATCGGGTTGGGCGGATGACGAACGTGCACTGCGCAGCCTGGGCTATACAGACGAATAATTGATGGAAGGCTGGCAACGCGCCTTTGTGCTGCATAGTCGCCCTTACAGCGAAACCAGCCTCCTGCTCGATCTGTTCAGCGAAAGCGAAGGGCGCGTCCGCGTCCTCGCCAAAGGCGCACGCTCGCGCCGTTCGCAACTCAAAGGTGCACTCCAACCCTTCACGCCGCTGCTGGTGCGTTGGGGTGGGCGTGGCGAAGTTAAAACGCTGCGCAGCGCTGAAGCGGTGTCGCTGGCCTTACCGCTCAGTGGCATCACGCTTTACTGCGGGTTGTACGTTAACGAACTGCTGTCTCGCGTGCTTGAGCAGGAAATTCCTTTCTCCGACCTCTTCTTTGACTATCTCCATTGCATCCAGATGCTGGCCGCAGGCAGTGGCACGCCTGAACCGGCGCTGCGTCGCTTTGAACTGGCGCTGCTGGGCCACCTGGGTTACGGCGTGGATTTCCTGCACTGTGCGGGCAGTGGTGAAGAGATCGATGACGGCATGACGTACAGTTATCGTGAAGAGAAGGGGTTTATCGCCAGCCTGGTGGTGAACCAACGCAGTTTTACCGGTCGCCAGTTGCGTGCGCTGTGGGAACGCGAGTTTCCCGATGCCGACAGCCTGCGTGCTGCCAAGCGCTTCACGCGTATGGCGCTCAAGCCTTATCTGGGCGGTAAACCGCTGAAGAGCCAGGAACTGTTTCGCCAGTTTGTGCCCAAAAAGAAGCCCGATGTGGCAAACGACTAGCGCTGGTCGTACCGCCTGATATGCTCAGCACGGTACACTGCAAACACACTGAACCTATTTAAGGATTGTCATGGCTGAGTTGCTGTTAGGGGTCAACATTGACCACATCGCCACCGTACGTAACGCACGTGGCACGAATTATCCCGATCCAGTCCAGGCGGCGTTTGTTTCTGAACAGGCGGGCGCAGATGGCATCACTGTGCACCTGCGTGAAGATCGTCGTCATATCACCGATCGCGATGTGCGTATTCTGCGCGACACCATCCAGACACGTATGAATCTGGAGATGGCGGTGACCGATGAGATGATCGACATTGCCTGTGATATCAAGCCGCACTTCGTGTGTCTGGTGCCGGAAAAGCGCCAGGAAGTGACCACTGAAGGCGGATTAGATGTGGCGGGTCAGCAGGACAAAATCAATGCTGCGGTTCGCCTGCTGAGCGAAGCGGGTATTCTGGTGTCGCTGTTCATCGATGCCGACCACCGCCAGATTGAAGCGGCCGTTGCCAGCGGCGCGCCTTAC
The DNA here is from genome assembly GCF_056678875.1 of Pantoea folii. Lineage (NCBI taxonomy): Bacteria > Pseudomonadati > Pseudomonadota > Gammaproteobacteria > Enterobacterales > Erwiniaceae > Pantoea > Pantoea folii. The sequence continues at coordinate 62,161 of NZ_JBWXON010000025.1, forward strand.
ATTGAGATCCACACTGGCGCCTATGCGGAAGCACCGGAAGGGCTGGAGCGTGAAGCCGAATTATCGCGTATTCGCAACGCAGCCACATTTGCAGCCAGCCTCGGTTTGAAGGTTAACGCCGGTCACGGTCTGACGTATCACAACGTGCAAGCCATCGCTGAACTGCCGGAGATGCATGAGCTAAACATTGGTCACGCCATCATTGGCCGTGCGCTGTTCAGTGGCCTGGCGGATGCGGTGTCAGAGATGAAGCAGCTGATGCGGGAAGCGCGTCGTTAATGGCGATTCTCGGACTCGGCAGCGACATCGTTGAAATCGAACGTATTGCCGGTGTGATTGAGCGATCCGGCGATCGTCTGGCGCGTCGCGTCTTGAGCGAAGCCGAGTGGCAGCAATATCAGGCGCACCAGCAACCGGTGCGCTTTCTTGCCAAACGTTTTGCGGTGAAAGAAGCGGCGGCCAAAGCCTTTGGTACAGGCATTCGCGGTGGTCTGGCCTTTAATCAATTCGAAGTGTACAACGACGCGCTTGGCAAACCGGGCTTACGCTTTTTCGAACAGGCAAAAGTGATTGCCAGCCAGTTGGGCGTGAAACATGTGCATGTCACGCTGGCCGATGAGCGCCACTACGCCTGCGCAACGGTGATCATCGAAGACTAAGGGTGCAACACGACAAATTTCTCCCACAGCGCCTCACGGGTTTCCGGGTGCTGTGGGTCAGAAATGATGGTGTTATCAATCGGGCAGACGCTTTGGCAGGTCGGCACATCATAATGGCCCACGCATTCGGTGCAGCGGTCGACATCAATCTCATAGATCGCCTCACCTAAACTGATGGCCTGGTTCGGGCATTCAGGTTCGCACATATCGCAATTGATGCATTTCGCCGTAATAAGTAAAGCCATGATCGCCGTTAGCCTGACAAAGAAGGCGCGCACCTTATCATAAAACCGGCTTATAAGGTCGCATGGTTTATTGCGCGGGATCAAACAAAGCGAGGATTGCGTCACTCAAGCAAAATTCATCAAAGGTTAGATAGGAATTAGGAATACTCCGAGTTATCATTTTGTGCGGTAATTATCCGCATAAATGTTTGTCGTAAGCACCATGATAAAAATTAACTCGTTGAAAGAAATGTTTTTAAAGCAGCAATGCATTCAGTGTGGAGTTGCGCGAGGGTGGCTGGCTCGCTGGATGTCTGATGATGCCGCTTTATGCGATGAGTGCCTGCATAACTTGCAGCATGCGAGCCGCCAGGCCTGTCGTCACGATTCTGCTTCGCAAAGTAAAAAGGCCGAATGACGGCTTTTTTTGTATCACACCAGTTTTTTGACCAGTTCTTCACTGTGCCTTATGTGGCTTGAAGCGCGTTCTGGATCGTTTTGTACCAACGCCATAAACAGCAGGTCAGTCAACGCCAGTTGTGCACTGGTGGATGAGATTGCGGCACTGCGCGTGCTTTGCTCCTCGGCAACGGTGTACAAGCATATGGAAGCGCACTGTTGCAGCGAGTTGGGGGTAAAGCCGGTAAACGCCAGCACGTCGACCCCCAGCTGCGCGGCTTCCTGTGCCGCAAGGTTAATCTCACGCCGCTCGCCGGTATAGGAAATCGCCAGCAGCACATCCCCCGGTGCCATCGCCTGCACGCTCGCCAGTAAAGCATGCATATCCTGCTCGGCTACCGCGTTGATGCCAATCTTCATCAGCTTCCATGAGAAATCTTTCGCCACTAACCCCGACGCACCGATGCCCACTAACAAAATGCGGTTGGCGTTTTTCAGCAATTGCAGGGTTTGCAGCAATTTCTCTTCGCTGTTGATATCCAGCGTGGCGCGGATAGCGGAAATCTTCTCAGTCAGTAATTTTTCGCCGACCACTTTGAGGGGATCGTCGCTAAGAATATGATTGTGCACGGTGATGGCGTCGCGATCCGCCAGCGACTCACTCAGTGCCAGTTTCAGCGCAGGGAATCCCTTATAGCCCAATTTTTGGGCAAACTTCACCACGCTCGACTGGCTGACGCCCGATTCCTCAGCCAGTTTTTGTGAACTCAGATGCCGTGCCCGATCCGGCTGCGACAGCAAAAAATCCGCCAGCCGACGCTCATTTAGCGCCAGTCGAGGGTAGAGCTGGCGAATTCGCAGCAATGAACTCATGTTCGATCCTTAATCCATCTAATCCCGCTTGAGCTTAGTCTCTTTTCGCACCATCAGGTTTTAATGACAGCACGCCGACACAAAGAATAAACTATTCAGCTGGCATTGTGGCCATTGGAATTAAAAATGACTGCTTTCGCCCCTGCCGTTGAAGCTGGCTACACTGTAGGGCAAGCCGTAGAAAGGAAAGATAAGGAGAGGAGTTTGACAAAGGGTACGCAACGCCGCGTGGTGTTTTTCGATCTGGATGGCACGCTGCATCAGCAGGACATGTTTGGCACCTTTATGCGTTATCTGCTGCGACGCCAGCCGATCAACCTGTTGCTGGTGGTGCCGCTGTTGCCGGTAATTGGCCTGGGAATGCTGTTTAAAGGACGCGCCGCACGCTGGCCAATGAGTTTACTGCTGTGGGCCATTACTTTTGGCCACAGTGAGCTGCGCCTGCGTCAGCGTGAGGCCGCGTTCGCGACATGGTTCCGCGAGCGCGTCACCGCTTTTCCGGTGGTGCAACAACGTCTGACCGATTATCTCAGCAGCGATGATGCGGATGTGTGGCTGATCACTGGTTCACCACAATCACTGGTGGAGCAGGTCTATTTCGATTCGGCCTTTCTGCCGCGCGTACAGCTGATTGCCAGTCAGATGCAACCCGGTTTAGGGGGACGCGTGCTGGCCATGCGTTGCCTCGGGCATGAGAAGGTCGCTCAACTCGAAGAGAAGATTGGTACACCATTGCAACTCTACAGCGGTTACAGCGACAGTAAACAGGATAACCCGCTGCTGTTCTTCTGCCAGCATCGCTGGCGGGTGACACCTCGCGGTGAGCTGCAACAGCTGGAGTGAATCATGCGGCGATTCCGTCTATAATGCGCCGCCTTTAAATTCGCAGGAGCTGCCCGGTGAACCCACAAACAGATGAATATTGGATGCGCCATGCGCTGGAGCTGGCGCGTCGCGCGTGGGAACAGGGCGAAGTGCCGGTGGGCGCGGTATTAGTGCAGGGCGATAAAGTGATTGGCGAAGGCTGGAATCGACCGATTGGTCAGTGCGACCCGACCGCGCATGCCGAAATCATGGCGCTGCGGCAGGGCGGAAAAATCCTCGAAAACTATCGCCTGCTTGATACCACGTTATATGTGACGCTGGAACCCTGCGTGATGTGCGCCGGTGCGATGGTACACAGTCGCATTACGCGGCTTGTATATGGCGCAAAGGATGAGAAAACGGGCGCAGCGGGCTCGCTCATGGACGTGATTGGTCACCCAGGTATGAATCATCAGATTCAGATTGATTGCGGTGTACTGGCGGACGAGTGTGCCGGAATGTTGAGTGACTTCTTCCGCATGCGCCGTGAGCAAAAGAAAGCGCTGCGCCAGGCGCAGCGCGAAGGTTAGTTCATCGCAATCTTAGGTTCGACCGCCGGGTAACCGGCGCCCAATTCGGCTTCCAGCGCCGACTGCTGAGCGATACGCTTCTCCTGCTCCTGCAGATATCCCACCAGACTGATCTGATACTTACGGATGTTCTCGACATAGTTGTAAGCTTCATGGCCGCGCGCGTAACCGTAGGAGGTTTGCGCGTAATAACGCTTCTGGCTTAGCATCGGCAGACGCTGTTTGACATCGGCCCAGCTATCAGGATTACCGCCTTGTTTGGCCGTCAGCTTGCGGGCATCCAGCATGTGCGCATAGCCCATGTTATACGCCGCCAATGCAAACCAGATGCGCTCATCATCAGGGATGGTGTCCGGCACCTTCTCCATCATACGTTGCAGGTATTCGCTGCCGCCACGGATGCTCTGCTCAGGATCAAGGCGATCGTTGACGTCGAGGCTGTCAGCGGTGTTACGCGTCAACATCATCATGCCGCGCACGCCGGTCGGTGAGGTCGCCTGCGGATTCCAGTGCGACTCCTGATAAGAGATGGCTGCCAGCAGACGCCAGTCCATGCTCGCCGCGTATTTCTCAAACAGCGGTTTGATATCCGGCAACGTGTTATCAATCGCGCGCAGGAAGGTGCGGGTATCCACGTAATCAAAAGTGCCAACGTGACCGAGATACTTCTCTTCGAGGCGCGCCATTGTGCCTTCTTCGCCCATCTGGCTGTAGAAGTCGAGCATTGCCGCATTCAGACTGTCATCATCACTGCGTGGCAGATACCAGGTGACCGGTTCTTCATCGGTGATGTCGAATGCTACGGCCAGCTGCGGATGGATGCGCTGCAATAAGCCGATGGTGACCGAATCGCCCACGGTGTAATCCAGCTTGCCGTCGGCGACGGCTTCCAGCAGCGCTTTCTGTCCCTGATCGGTAGAAATCGCCCAATCGAGATCGGGATAGCTGTCAGCTTTTGCGGAACGTAAAGTTGACAGATATGCCGAACCGGACTGCACAATCAGGCGGCCTTTCAAATCGCCGAGATTCTTCGGCCGTGGCTTATCAATGCGGTACACCAACTGCTGCGAAACAGAGTAGTAGCTCGGTCCACTTTGATAGTGGGCAAGGCGTTCACCGTTGTAGATCAACCCGGCGGCCAGCAAATCCGCCTTACCATCATCCAGATCGTCAAACAGATCGCCGAGGTTCGGACGCACCGTAACCTCAAGTTTGACGCCAAGATAATCGGCGAAGCGTTTCGCCAGCTCGTAATCCATACCGGCTGGTGCATTATTGATGGTGTAGTAAGTCAGCGGGGAGTTGACGGTACTGATGCGCAGCACTCCACGTGATTTAATCTGTGATAGCGCGTCTTTTCCGCCCCCGTACCAGGGGATGGAAGGCCACAGTGCCAGCGCAAGCAGCACGGTGATCAGACCGATAAACAGATAGTTTATTTTCAGGCGTTTCAAATAGTTGTCTCGTAATGGCTCACAGGCCTCTGTCTTTTAAAGGCAGTATTTGTGTTGTTTTTACTCCCAGAGCGAGGGGCATTTTGCGCAACAAAGTGCAGCAGGGCAACTTATATAGCAAGAATTGTGCAAAATTCAGCCAAATGCTGAGTGCCAGATTTTATGCGCAAACGGTTTCGTAACCCGTGCTGTTTCTCTATAATACCGCCCGTTTTCCCCTGTTGCGCCCAATGAAGCGTCGCCCGGCGCTTCGAAGACGAGAGATCTTTGATGATGGAAATTCTGCGTGGTTCGCCCGCTCTGTCGGCATTTCGTGTAAACAAACTGCTGACCCGCTTTCAGGACGCTCACCTGCCAGTGAGTGATATTTACGCCGAGTACGTCCATTTTGCCGATGTCAGTGCACCGCTCAGTGCGGATGAACATGCCCGCCTGCAACGTCTGCTGAAATACGGTCCTTCTCTCGCCGAGCACGCGCCACAAGGGCGTTTGTTACTGGTGACGCCGCGTCCCGGCACCATTTCTCCGTGGTCATCAAAAGCCACCGATATCGCGCACAACTGCGATCTGCCCCAGGTTATCCGCCTCGAACGCGGTATGGCTTTCTATGTGCAGGCGCCGCAGCTGACGGAAGCGCAATGGCAACAGCTGGCTAGCCTGCTGCATGACCGCATGATGGAGACCGTGTTCGGTGACCTGAATGATGCGCAGCAGTTGTTCGCACACCATGAACCACAGCCGCTGAAAAGCGTTGATGTGCTGGGTGCCGGTCGCCTTGCACTGGAACAGGCCAACACCACGCTGGGCCTGGCACTGGCCGATGACGAAATCGACTATTTGCTGAATGCCTTCACCAAACTGGGCCGCAATCCGAACGACATCGAGCTCTATATGTTTGCTCAGGCAAACTCAGAGCACTGCCGTCATAAAATCTTCAACGCCGACTGGATTATCGACGGTGAAAAACAGCCGAAGTCGCTGTTTAAAATGATCAAAAACACCTTTGAACACAATCCTGAGCACGTTCTGTCTGCTTATAAAGACAACGCCGCGGTGATGGAAGGTTCAAAAGTGGGCCGCTTCTACGCCGATGCGCAGAAGGGCGAATACACCTTCCATCAGGAAGAGGCGCATATCCTGATGAAGGTGGAAACCCATAACCACCCGACCGCGATTTCCCCGTGGCCAGGTGCTGCGACCGGTTCCGGTGGTGAAATCCGTGATGAAGGCGCAACGGGACGTGGCGCGAAGCCGAAAGCGGGCCTGGTCGGTTTCTCCGTTTCCAACCTGCGTATTCCGGGTTTTGAACAGCCGTGGGAAGAAGATTTTGGTAAGCCGGAGCGTATTGTTACCGCGCTGGATATCATGACTGAAGGCCCACTGGGCGGCGCAGCGTTCAACAACGAATTTGGCCGTCCTGCACTGAACGGATACTTCCGTACTTATGAAGAGCGCGTGAACAGCCATAATGGCTCAGAACTGCGTGGCTACCATAAGCCGATCATGCTGGCGGGCGGTATTGGTAACATCCGTGCTGACCACGTGCAGAAGGGTGAGATCGTCGTCGGCGCGAAACTGATCGTGCTCGGCGGGCCCGCGATGAACATTGGCCTCGGCGGCGGAGCAGCCTCTTCAATGGCCTCTGGTCAGTCTGATGCGGATCTGGATTTTGCATCTGTCCAGCGTGACAACCCGGAAATGGAGCGTCGCTGCCAGGAAGTGATCGACCGTTGCTGGCAGCTGGGCGAAGCCAACCCGATTCTGTTCATCCACGACGTCGGTGCTGGCGGTCTGTCTAACGCGATGCCAGAGCTGGTGAGTGATGGTGGCCGTGGCGGCAACTTCAACCTGCGTGACATCCTCAACGATGAGCCAGGCATGAGCCCGCTGGAAGTGTGGTGTAACGAATCCCAGGAACGTTATGTACTGGCGGTGGCACCGGCTCAACTGGCGCTGTTTGACGAGCTGTGTAAGCGTGAGCGTGCACCTTATGCGGTGATCGGTGAAGCCACCGAAGAGCTGCACCTGAACCTGGCGGATAGCCACTTCGATAACAACCCTATCGACATGCCGCTGGACGTGCTGTTGGGCAAAACGCCGAAGATGACGCGTGATGTTGCCACTCAGCAGGCCAAAGGCGATGCGCTGGTGCGTGACGGCATTACCGTGGCAGATGCCGTTAATCGCGTACTGCATCTGCCAACTGTGGCAGAGAAAACCTTCCTGATTACCATCGGTGACCGTTCGGTAACCGGTATGGTGGCGCGTGACCAGATGGTCGGCCCATGGCAGATCCCGGTAGCGAACTGTGCAGTGACCACCGCCAGCCTGGATAGCTATCACGGCGAAGCCTTCTCACTGGGCGAACGTGCTCCAGTCGCCTTGCTGGACTTCGCTGCCTCAGGCCGTTTAGCGGTCGGTGAAGCGCTGACCAACCTGGCAGCCACCTCGATTGGTTCCCTGCAGCGCGTGAAGCTCTCTGCAAACTGGATGGCCGCAGCAGGTCACCCAGGCGAAGATGCCGGTTTGTATGCCGCAGTGAAAGCGGTTGGTGAAGAACTCTGTCCGGCGCTGGGCATCACGATTCCAGTGGGCAAAGACTCGATGTCGATGAAAACCCGCTGGCAGCAGGGCACCGAAGAGCGTGAGATGACCTCGCCGCTGTCGCTGGTGATCACCGCCTTTGCGCGTGTAGAAGATGTGCGTCGCACCGTAACGCCTCAACTGCAAGCTGACCAGGATAACCTGCTGTTGCTGATTGATTTGGGCAACGGCGCAAACACCCTGGGTGCTACCGCGCTGTCACAGGTTTATCGTCAGTTAGGCGACAAACCAGCCGACGTACGTGATGCATCGCAACTGGCGGGCTTCTTCAACGCCATTCAGGCGCTGGTGGCCGAGCAGAAGCTGCTGGCTTACCATGACCGTTCTGATGGCGGCCTGCTGGTAACACTGGCAGAAATGGCTTTCACCGGTCACTGCGGTATCGAAGCCGATATCGCCGCGCTGGGTAACGATGCGCTGGCAGCACTGTTCAGCGAAGAGTTGGGTGCAGTGATCCAGATTAATGCCGCTGATCGTGCAGCCGTTGAGAAAGTGTTTGCCGACCATGGTCTGAGCAGCAATGTGCATGTGATTGGTCAGGCGCTGCCGGGCGATCGCTTTGTGATCCGCTCTGGTGAGAGCGCGGTGTACAGCGAAAGTCGTACCACGCTGCGTACCTGGTGGGCAGAGACCACCTGGCAGATGCAGCGTCTGCGTGACAACCCTGCCTGTGCCGATCAGGAGCACGAAGCGAAGAAAGACGACAACGATCCTGGCCTGAACGTTCATCTGACCTTCAAGCCAGAGGAAGATGTTGCTGCGCCGATGATCGCCACAGGCGCGCGTCCTCGTGTTGCCGTTCTGCGTGAGCAGGGCGTGAACTCCCACGTTGAGATGGCCGCTGCCTTCCACCGTGCTGGCTTCACCGCTGTCGATGTGCACATGAGTGACCTGCTGGCGGGCCGTCGTGGTCTGGAAGAGTTCCAGGCGCTGGTCGCGTGCGGTGGCTTCTCTTACGGTGACGTATTGGGTGCCGGTGAAGGTTGGGCGAAGTCGATTCTGTTCAACGGCCGTGTGCGTGATGAGTTCGAAAACTTCTTCCACCGTCCACAGACGCTGGCGCTGGGCGTATGTAACGGCTGCCAGATGATGTCGAATCTGCGTGAGCTGATTCCGGGCAGCGAACTGTGGCCACGCTTTGTACGTAACCAGTCAGAGCGGTTTGAAGCCCGTTTCAGCTTGGTTGAAGTGGCTGCGAGCCCATCGTTGCTGCTGGACGGCATGGCCGGTTCTCATATGCCAATCGCCGTGTCGCACGGTGAAGGCTTCGTGGAAGTGCGTGACGGTGCGCATCTGGCTCAGCTGGAAAGCAAAGGTCTGGTGGCGCTGCGCTTCGTGGACAACTTCGGTAAAGTGACCGAAAATTACCCTGCCAACCCGAACGGCTCGCCGAACGGTATCACTGCAGTCACCAATGAAAGCGGTCGTGTCACCATTATGATGCCGCACCCAGAGCGTGTGTTCCGCACCGTGAGCAACTCCTGGCACCCAGCAGAGTGGGGCGAAGACAGCCCGTGGATGCGTATCTTCCGCAACGCACGCAAGCAGCTGGGCTAATTTAGCCGACTGCATCAGAGGCCGCCGCAAGGCGGCCTTTCTTTTAGCCAGCTGGTCCAGACTCACTCACTCACTCAATCCATTACGCCATGACCTACTTTGGCTGGCTCGCAAAATTGTCGGAAATTAGCGACAAACACGATATTGATGTGTCGCTAAATGGTGACATTTAAATTATTGATTTATATTGGATCAATTTTTCATCCTCTAACTCGTTGCTGATCAGCGACACTTTCGCCAGACCAGCCGGTCCGCTTTTTCATAAAAAAACTGCGTCACACCTCGCATTACTCTGATAATCAATGCTATTTCATTTCTGGCACGATAGTTGCTATACTCACTGCGTTGCTCATTCTCCTGTCTATGATTGCCCCGCACTGCGGTTGAGCTCATAAAATTCGAATGACGCACCAAACGGAGCCTGCCGTCCACCCAACCGATAATCGCTTGCTTTGCAACGTTATCAAGCATCGGACGCAACGTTGAGTTAGGCTCCACCTATTTTGCAAGCGATGCTGCGGCGTCGCTCTCACGGCAGCCCAAAAGGGCTGCCGTTTTCCTTTCGGTACTTTCTTCCCTATTGATACTTCGTTAGCATGCCAGCAGCTCACATTAAAGGATGCGCGGTAGTGAAGAGATGGCGTCTGTTTCCCCGATCCCTGCGGCAGTTAGTCTTGATGGCTTTTTTACTGGTCCTGTTGCCATTGCTGGTGCTGGCGTGGCAAGCCTGGGAAAGTTTGTCTGCGCTCAGTAATCAGGCCGCAGATACCAATCGCAATACCTTCACCGACGTACGCCGCAGCGAAGCGATGGCGCGCACGGCGCTCGAGCTGGAGCGCAGTTATCGTCAATATTGCGTGTTAGGGGATGCCACCTTGCAAAAGCTTTATCAGACGCAGTGGACGCGGTACGGTCAGATGCTCACCAGCCATGCGGATAGCCTGCCGGATCTTCCTTCCTTCAAAGCGTTGCAGGAAACCTTGCCGCAGCTCGCCAGCGTGCAGTGCGACAACGGTAACCCAGTGGCAAAAGCCGCAACGGCCCTCGAACATTTTTCTGATGCCAATGCGCAAATGGTGCAGGCGACGCGTGAAGTGGTATTTTCGCGTGGCTTGCAGCTTCAGCGCGAAATCGCCGATCGCGGCCAGTTTTTCGGCTGGCAGGCGCTGATTCTGTTTCTGATCAGTCTGGCACTGGTGCTGCTGTTTACCGGCATGATCATCAGCCCGGTTAAACGCGTTGAACGGATGATTAACCGACTGGGGCAAGGCAAAGCGCTGGGTGACAGCGTGAGTTTTCGCGGTCCGCGTGAAATCCGCTCACTCGGTCAGCGCATCGTGTGGCTGAGCGAGCGCCTAAGTTGGCTGGAAGAGCAGCGACATGAGTTTCTGCGTCATCTCTCGCACGAACTGAAAACCCCGCTTGCCAGCTTGCGTGAAGGCACGGAATTATTGGCCGATCAGGTGGCTGGGCCGCTCAATGCGGAACAGCAAGAAGTGGTCGCGATTCTTGATACCAGCAGCCGCCATTTGCAGCGTCTCATCGAACAACTTTTGGATTACAACCGCAAACTGGCGGATGGCCCCATGGCGCTGGAGCCGGTAGCAATCAATGACATCGTTGATGCGGTCGTTAAAATCCATTCATTGCCCGCCGGTGCACGTCAGATCACCACCCATGTTGATCTTCAGGTGGCGCACTGTCTGGCAGAGGCATCATTGCTGCAAAGGGTCATCGATAACCTCTATTCGAACGCCGTGAACTACGGCAGCGAATCCGGTAACATCTGGCTGCAGAGCCAACAGAAAGGCAACCAGGTGTGGATTGAGGTGGCGAACACCGGCACACCGATTCCGGCTGAAGAGCAGGCGATGATTTTTGAGCCCTTTTTTCAGGGCAGCCAGCAGCGCAAAGGGCCAGTTAAAGGCAGCGGGCTGGGGTTAAGCATCGCGAAAGATTGCCTGCGCAGGATGCAGGGCGATTTGCAATTGGTAACGCGCAAGGATGCGGATGTCTGTTTTCGAATCATTTTGACGACCAGCGCCGGGAATGCCTGATTAATGAAACACACCCTGATTAAACTTTTTAGCTGCGCGTTGGTGGCATTTGGCTTGAGTGCCTGCCAGACACCGTCCACGGGCAGCGCGTTACACGATGGCACCAATCTTCCTGAGCCAGAAGTGCGGCTGCCTGATTATCTGGCGACCGATTGTCAAAACGTGTGGAAGATTGAAACGCCAACAGCCATGAGCAACCCCCTCTACTGGCAGCGTGCTATCGACTGTGGTGAGCGTTTATCCCCAGCGGAAGCGCGTGCTGAGGCACGGCGCTGGCCAGTACAAGGCTGGTCGCGTGCTTTTAAACAAGGCATTCTGCTGGCAAATGGCAATGTGACGCCCTTTGAGCGCCGTCAGTTCGTCGATACGCTAGACGGTTACAGCGCTTCCTATCCAGCCTCCGTGCGTCCGTTATTAATGTTGTGGCGTAGTAATCAGGCGGCGCAGCTGGCGTTAAGCGGTGAACGCAGCCGCTATGCTGCACTCCAGCAAAGCCACGATACTGAGCTGGATAACCTGCGCCAGCAGCAAACCAAACTGCGTCAATCACTGGAGGAGACTCAGCGTAAGCTTGAGCGCTTAACTGACATCGAACGCCAGCTGTCGTCCCGTAAACCGGCGGACAGCAGCGATACATCGCACGGCGCCAGTGATGCACAAAGTGAGGATCAGTGACCATGAAACAGTCTGCACGTTTACTGCTGGTGGATGACGATCCCGGCCTGCTTAAACTGCTTGGCATGCGCTTAAGCAGTGAAGGCTATCAGGTGACCACCGCCGCAAGTGGCCCGGATGCGCTGCGCCAGTTGCAGAAAGAGAAAGTTGATCTGGTGATCAGCGATCTGCGTATGGATGAAATGGACGGACTGGCGTTATTTGGCGAAATCCAGAAACGCCATGCGGGTTTGCCGGTGATCATTCTTACGGCGCACGGCTCGATCCCCGAAGCGGTTTCTGCCACGCAGCAGGGCGTATTCAGTTTCCTGACGAAACCGGTGGATCGTGACGCGCTGTATAAAGCCATTGATGAAGCGTTAGCACAGCGCGCGCCCGTCAGTGATGATACCTGGCGTGAAGCGGTAGTGACGCGCAATCCACTGATGCTGCGTTTGCTGGATCAAGCGCACATGGTGGCGCAATCCGACGTCAGCGTGTTAATCAATGGCCATAGCGGTACCGGAAAAGAAGTGCTGGCTCAGGCGATTCACGCCGCCAGCCCGCGTGCAAACAAGCCGTTTATTGCCATTAACTGTGGTGCGCTACCGGAGCAACTGCTGGAGTCTGAGCTGTTTGGTCACGCCAAAGGGGCTTTCACCGGTGCCGTGAGTGCGCGTGAAGGGCTGTTTCAGGCGGCGGAGGGTGGCACGCTGTTTCTTGATGAAATTGGTGATATGCCACAGGCGTTGCAGGTCAAACTCCTGCGCGTCTTGCAGGAGCGAAAAGTGCGTCCGCTGGGCAGTAATCGGGATGTCGATATCAACGTGCGCATCATCTCGGCCACCCATCGCGATCTGCCCAAAGCGATGGAGAAAAAGAGTTTCCGCGAGGATCTCTACTATCGCCTCAATGTGGTGAATCTGAAGATTCCCGCACTACATGAACGTGCAGAGGATATTCCGCTGTTGGCGAACCATCTCTTGCGCCAATCGGCCGAACGCCATAAACCCTTCGTGCGCAGCTTCTCTGTGGATGCGATGAAACGTTTAGTGGGGGCCAGTTGGCCTGGCAACGTGCGGCAGCTGGTCAACGTGATTGAGCAGTGTGTCGCGCTGAGCACGTCACCCGTGATCGGGGATGCGCTGGTTGAGCAGGCGTTAGCGGGTGAAAATACGGCGCTGCCGACTTTTGTTGAGGCACGTAATCAATTTGAGCTCAACTATCTGCGCAAATTGCTGCAAATGACCAAAGGAAATGTCACTAACGCTGCGCGTCTGGCTGGACGTAACCGTACAGAATTCTATAAGCTGCTGTCACGCCATGAGCTGGACGCCAGTGAATTTAAAGAGTAGCTTGCTGCGGCATATTGATTCATCCATTGACTACCCCAAATAATTTGAGTTGCAGTCAGACGGCAAACGAAAGCATCCCGATGAGCTTACTTCTTCAAGCGATTTGGGGAAAAGAGAGCCGCCAACCCCTCTGCAACTTGAAGCAGGACGGGTATATACTACTTGTTATCCGTCCATCATGGAGGGAGTGAAAAAAGGATCTGTCATGAAAAAGATCGATGCAATTATTAAACCATTCAAACTCGATGATGTGCGCGAAGCGTTGGCTGAAGTGGGCATCACCGGGATGACGGTCAGTGAAGTGAAGGGCTTTGGTCGCCAGAAAGGCCACACTGAGCTGTATCGTGGCGCGGAGTACATGGTCGATTTTCTGCCAAAAGTGAAAATCGAAATGGTGGTCGGTGATGACATCGTCGACACCTGCGTTGAAGCCATTATGAATACTGCGCAGACCGGCAAAATCGGCGACGGCAAAATCTTTGTGTTCGACGTGGCGCGCGTGGTGCGAATCCGTACCGGTGAAGAGGACGAAGAGGCGATCTAAGCCCCTTCGTTAGCCTGTTAAAAAGCCTGCATGATGCAGGCTTTTTTGTTTACAGCACTTTGTGCGGGCCAAAAACTTCATAATGGATACGATCGGCACTGATACCGGCATCGACCAGCTGCCGCGCGACAAACTGCATAAATGGCAGAGGGCCGCAAAGCCAGAACTGGCGGTCGGCCTGATTCAATTGGCTGGAGATGCCTGCGAGGTCCATGAATCCCTGCGCATCAAAACGGCCACTGTCCACGCTTTCCGGCTCGCGATACCAGATATGGCTGGTGAAATGTGGCAGGCGAGCACCTGTGGCTTGCACTTCATCCGCGAAAGCATGCTGTGCACCACATTCGGCCGCATGTAGCCAGTTAACCGCACCCGCATACTGCTGTTCAGCCAGGCTGGCTAACATCGCCAGCATCGGAGTTTGGCCCACACCGGCAGAAATCAGCGTGATCGGCGCGGTCCCTGTTGTTTGCAAATAGAAATCACCCGCCGGTGCCGCACATTGCACAATATCACCGACCTTCGCATGGGCGTGCAACCAGCCGGAAACGCTACCGTGTTCTTCGCGCTTCACCGCGATACGATAAGATTTAGCGTTGGGGCGATGGGTGAGTGAATACTGGCGATGCTGGATACTCTCGTTACCTTCAGGTCGCAGACTAACGGCCAGGTATTGTCCGGGCAGGAAGTCTGCCACGGGCTGGCCATCGTTGGGAACCAGTTCAAAGCTTTTGATCACCGAGCTTTCAGTGTTGATAGCACGGATACGGAAGTCACGCGCGCCACGCCAGCCGCCGACTTTCTCTTCTGAGGCGCAATAAATCGCCTCTTCACGCTGGATAAACACATCCGCCAGCACCCCGTAAGCTTTGCCCCACGCCTGTAAGACGTCATCGCCGGGATTGAGTAACTCTTCGATGGTGGCCAGCAACGTTTCACCGACTACCGCATATTGCGCGGGCTGAATGTTCAGGCTGGTGTGCTTCTGCGCAATTTTCTCTACCGCCGGCAGCAGCACCGCCAGGTTCTCCAGGTTGCTGCCGTACGCGACAATGGCATTAAACAGCGCCTCACGCTGATTGCCACTGCGCTGATTATTCATGTTGAAGACGTTTTTCAGTTCCGGATGTGCCGTTAACAAACGTTGGTAGAAGTGGCCAGTGAGTTGCGGGCCAAGCTGAGCAATAGCGGGCAGGGAAGACTTTACGGTAGCGATAGTTTGCGCATCAAGCATGGTGAATGCCTCACAGTGAATTTAAACATGCATTTTAAATGCATCTTATGATCGTTCATCCAGCCTGTAAATCCCCTGTTTTGATTGCGGGTTAGGTGCTGAAGCTGGAAGCTGGCCCACAAACCTGAAAAATATTCCTCTCCACCGTGAGCAAATATCGTGATTTACAGGATTGCAAAAAGGCGTAAAAAACCCGTTCCAGCGCCGTGCCAATCGTTTGCGTAAAAAGAGGGGATTGGCGCTACCGTCACCTGTCAAAACCGTTTACACTGTTGGCCTTCGCCCCTTGCCGGGGCCTAAACTGCCGTTAAAAAAGTTAGCTAGTCAGGAGATGCCGGATGTTAAAGCGTGATATGAACATTGCCGATTATGATGCCGAGTTGTGGCAGGCTATGGAGCAAGAGAAGGTGCGTCAGGAAGAGCACATCGAACTGATTGCTTCTGAAAACTACACCAGCCCACGCGTTATGCAGGCGCAAGGTTCACAGCTCACCAACAAATATGCCGAAGGATATCCGGGCAAACGCTACTACGGCGGATGTGAATACGTTGATATCGTTGAGCAGCTGGCAATCGATCGCGCGAAAGCGCTGTTTGGCGCAGACTTTGCCAACGTACAGCCGCACTCTGGCTCACAGGCCAACTTCGCGGTTTACACTGCGCTGTTGCAGCCGGGCGACACCATCCTCGGTATGAACCTGGCGCACGGTGGTCACCTGACGCACGGTTCACCAGTGAACCTGTCAGGCAAGCTGTATAACGTCATCCCTTACGGCATCGACGAAACCGGCAAAATCAACTACGACGAACTGGCTGAGCTGGCTAAAACGCATAAGCCAAAAATGATCGTCGGTGGTTTCTCTGCATACTCTGGCGTGTGTGACTGGGCAAAAATGCGCGAAATCGCTGATAGCGTGGGCGCTTACCTGTTCGTTGACATGGCACACGTTGCCGGTCTGATCGCCGCTGATGTCTACCCGAACCCGGTTCCGCATGCACACATCGTGACCTCAACCACCCACAAGACTCTGGCGGGTCCACGTGGTGGCCTGATTCTGGCGAAAAACGGCGACGAAGATCTGTACAAAAAACTGAACTCTGCGGTGTTTCCGGGTGGTCAGGGTGGTCCATTGATGCACGTGATCGCGGGTAAAGCGGTGGCGTTCAAAGAAGCAATGGAGCCAGAGTTCAAATCTTACCAGCAGCAAGTGGCTAAAAACGCCAAAGCAATGGTTGAAGTTCTTTTGGAGCGTGGCTACAACATCGTTTCAGGCGGTACTTATAACCACCTGTTCCTGATCGATCTGGTGAGCAAAAACCTGACCGGTAAAGAAGCGGATGCCGCGCTGGGCCGTGCTAACATCACTGTGAACAAAAACAGTGTACCTAACGATCCGAAGAGCCCATTCGTGACCTCCGGTGTGCGTATCGGTACGCCTGCAGTGACACGCCGTGGCTTCAAAGAAGCAGACGTGCGTGAGCTGGCTGGCTGGATCGCTGACGTGCTGGACAACATCAACGACGAAGCGACCATCGAGCGCACCAAGCAGAAGGTACTCGATATCTGTGCGCGTCTGCCTGTGTATGCCTGATTTGGCACCATGCTGATGTGATTAAAGAGGATGGCGCTTGCCATAATGCTTGTCAGTTAAGATCTTAATGGAGGCCGCAACGGATAACGTTGCGGCTTCTTTTTTACCGCCCTTGGGTAA
>NZ_JBWXON010000026.1:0-68283 GCF_056678875.1 Pantoea folii
CCGGAAACGAAGCGTTTCCGGATTCTTACACAGCCACTGGATCGTTCAACTGATCCTTAACTGATCGGCATTAGGCCCAATGGCCGCATTTATTGAATAAATTCGCTGAAAATGTAATACCCTGTATCACCAAAAAAGAATTATTCTATGCGCGATTAATGTTCCGCCTGGTTCATTCCTCGTCTTTTATACGGTCTTTCATAATGAAAATAGCTTTACTGCGACAGGCACCGTTGCTGATGCTGCCTGCATTATTCCCCCTGCAACTGATGGCGGCGGATAGTGCCAGCAATACCATGGTGGTCAGTGCCGCGCCAGCCGGCAGCGGTTTGTCCGAGCTGGACACGCCCGCGGCGGTGAGTGTGGTGTCCGGTGACGATATGCGTCATGCAGCACCACGCGTCAACCTCTCGGAAAACCTCGCCAGCGTGCCAGGCATGCAGATTCAGAATCGCCAGAACTATGCGCAGGATTTGCAAATTTCCGTGCGTGGATTTGGTTCGCGTTCGACTTTCGGTCTGCGCGGTATCCGCCTGTATGTTGACGGTATCCCCGCCACGATGCCGGATGGCCAGGGACAAACCTCAAATATCGACATTGGCTCGATTGACCACGTTGAGGTGCTGCGCGGCCCGTTTTCCGCGCTGTACGGTAATTCTTCAGGCGGCGTGATTAACGTTGAAACCCAAACCGGCCAGCAGCCTACCACGCTGGAAGCCAGCACCTGGTACGGCAGCTACGGCAGTTGGCGCAACAGCGTCAAAGCCAGCGGCACCACCGGTGATGGCACCCACGCCGGTGACGTGAATTACACCGTATCGGCCTCGCGCTTTACCACACATGGCTATCGCGACCACAGCTCGGCACAGAAAAACCTCGGTAACGCCAAACTCGGCGTGCGCATTGATGATGTCAGCACCCTGACGCTGCTGTTTAACAGTGTTCATGTGGATGCACAGGATCCCGGTGGTTTAACCGAAGCGCAGTGGAAAGATAACCCGCGTCAGGTTGCCAGCAACGTGACGCTGTATAACGCGCGCAAAACCGTCGACCAAACCCAGGCTGGGCTGCACTATCAGCGCCAGATGAGCGAGAATGACGATCTCAGCGTGATGATGTACGCCGGTGAGCGTGAGACCACACAGTATCAATCGATCCCGGCTAGTGCGCAGATTAATACTAAAGGACATCCTGGAGGCGTGATTTCGCTGGCTCGCCATTATCAGGGGATTGATACGCGTTGGACGCATCGCGATACCGTGTTCACCCTTCCCGTGACGCTAACCGCCGGTCTCGACTATGAAACCATGACCGAAAAGCGTAAGGGTTATCAGAACTTCACCACCAGCAATGGCGTGACGGATTACGGCGCTCAAGGCGACATGCGCCGCAATGAACGCAACCTGATGTGGAACCTCGATCCTTATCTGCAAACGGCGTGGCAATTTACCGATAAGTGGTCACTGGATGCTGGTGTGCGTTTGAGCACGGTGAATTTCGACTCTAACGATTATTACGTCACTTCCAGCGATCCCGATGACAGCGGTAATCGCCGTTATCACCGCTGGCTGCCAGCCGCCTCACTGAAATATGCGATTGATAATAGCTGGAATGCCTATGTGTCTGCGGGCCGTGGCTTTGAAACGCCTACGCTAAATGAGTTGTCTTATCGTTCTCTGAGTCAGTCTGGGCTAAATTTAGATCTCAAACCTGCAACGAGTGAAACGGTGGAATTAGGCACTAAAAAAAGAATAGGCAACGGCCTTATCACTGCTGCAATATTCCAGACAGATACCTCTAACGAGATTGTTTCAGCGGGAAGTTCTAATGGGCGTTCAATATACAAAAATGCCGGTGAAACCCGTCGTCGCGGACTGGAGTTGGGTCTGGATCAGGAGTTTGGCTATGACTGGCACCTGAAAGCGGCGTGGACCTTGCTGGATGCGCGCTATCGCCTTAACGCCTGTGGCACTGAAAGCTGTGACGGCAACCGTATTCCAGGCATCGCACGTAATATGGCCTATGCCGGGTTAGCCTATGCGCCGGATCAAGGCTGGTATGCCGGCGGTGATGTGCGCTACATGAGCGACATTGCAGCGGACGATGAAAATGATGTCAAAGCACCCTCTTATACCGTATTTGGCCTGAACTCGGGTTATAAGTGGCTGGTGCAGAACTGGACGCTGGACTTGTTTGGTCGCGTGGATAACCTGTTTGACCGCACCTATGTGGGTTCAGTGATCGTCAATGAGAGCAACGGTCGCTATTACGAGCCGGCACCAGGACGCAACTACAGTGTAGGTCTGACGGTAAGTTATGCGTTTCAGTAACTGACATCGCGTCTGACAAAAAGCCCTGCAACCTTATTCGGATTGCAGGGCTTTTTTTATGCCGTTTCGACAGTGCGCATGCAGTGCATGAGCATGCCTGACCAGTCGTTTACTTCAGCAGAGCCAGCACGTCGGTGGTTGAGCCGGTTTCGCCCAGACGCGGGAAGATACGCTCAACGCTGTTTTGATGAGTATCGGCGTTCAGGCAAGTCATCGCATCTGTTGCCAGCGTGACGTTGTAACCTAACTCGTAAGCCTGACGCGCCGTGGATTCCACGCCAATGCTGGTGGCGATACCGCACACCACCACCTGAGTGATGCCACGCTGCTGCAACTGATCGTGCAGATCCGTGTTGTGGAAACCACCCCAGGTCTTTTTCGTCACGGCAATTTCATCGGCTTTCAGCGCCATTTCCGGCACCAGCACAGCCCAGTCGGCTGGCAGTTCGCCACTATGACGAGCCTGCTCGTTACGGCCTGGTGCGCCACCGGCGACATTCACTTTCACCACCGGCAGGTTTTTGTCATGAAACGCCTTAACCAGCTGTGCACAACGCTCAACCACGACATCGGCTGACAAAGGCGCAACAGGAAGACGGACAATCCCGTACTGCAGGTCAATCACAATCAGGGCGGTTTTTGCGTCTAAGGTCGTTAAAGCCATGGGAATTCCTCTCAGGATTATTGGTCGGCAATACGTTGCAGTAAGGGAATAGCGGCCATTAAAATTTTCTGTTCCGCACTATTAAGCGTGGTTGCCATGCTCTGGAGTAGCCAGTCATCACGTTGTGCACGATTGGCGGCGATCAGCGTCAGGCAGCTTTCGGTCGGCAGATAGCGGGTTTTACGGCCGTCCAGCGGATCGGCTTCGCCTTTCACGAGTCCCTGCGCCTGCAAGCTGGCAACGGTTGCACCCATCGACTGACTGCGCACGCCTTCTAACCCGGCCAGTTCGGTTACCGTCATCGCGCCATCGCGCACCAGATAACCCAACACAGAAACCTGTGGCCAGGTGAGATCGCCCGGTGGGGCCGATTCGCGCAGACGTCGCGCCAGTTTGCCATTCACGCTGCGTAGAGTCGCAGCCGCGCTATTCAGGTCGCTCATGGCACCTTCTCCTTACTGATGAAGCGCGAGTATATAAATACGAAGGCAAACTGTGTAGTTTACCTTCGTATCAATTTGTAATTGGCACTCACGGCCGCTTGATGTAATGAATCAGACTGTGAAAACGCAGCGGCGTGCTGAGGGGATTGCGATAACTGTGCGCGACATCCGCCGCAAACTGGTGCGCTTCGCCGTTGAGCAGGCGACGCCAGGTTCCCTCCACGCACAGCAGCAGCTCACCTTCCAGCACCACCACCTGCTCAATCACGCCACTTTCGTGCGCGGAAGAGTCGCTTTGTGCACCGCCAGCAAGCGTGACTTCCAGCAGATCAAAACGCAACGCGGCATCATATGGCAGCAGCGGCTTCACCTGCATTTGCGCATTGGGTTGGCTAAACGTCGCGGCGATACCCGGCGGTTGATCGCTACCCTGAACAAAAAACGAGAAAGGCACATTGAAACCGGTAGCGATTTTCCACAATGTCGCCACCGTCGGGCTGGATTCACCGCGTTCGATTTGGCCCAACATCGCTTTGCTGACACCGGTGCGATCCGCTGCCAGTGTCAGGCTCCAGCCGTTCGCCTGGCGCAATTGTTTTAACGCCTGGCTCAAATGTTGATGCAGATTTTCCATGCTATCTCCTGGCAAATTCGCGCGCAGTGTAGCACTTGTGCGTTATAACACACTCGTGCAATAGTGTGCGTTATAACGCACAGCAGGATGCAAATCGATGATCACCGCCACTTCGCGCAACGCTTTCTCTTTCCCTATGCTGGTTTCCGGCTTTATTGCGGTGCTGGTGGGATACAGCAGCACTGCCGCATTGATTTTCCAGGCCGCCCAGGCTGCAGGCGCCTCGCCGGAACAGATCGGCGGATGGCTGTCGATGCTCGGCATTGGCATGGGTTTAGCCTCTTTTGGTCTTTCGGTGTGGACACGCATGCCGATTCTGGCCGCCTGGTCGACGCCGGGGGCGGCCCTGTTGGCCACCAGCGTGCAGGGCCTGACCTTAAATGAAGTGGTCGGCGTGTTTGTAGCGACCAATGCGCTGATCGTACTGAGTGGCGTGACCGGACTGTTTGCCCGCTTGATGAACCACATTCCGCAATCTTTGGCCGCGGCGATGCTGGCGGGGATTTTACTGCGCTTCGGGATCGGCACCTTCACCGGTTTACAAGGCAACTTTGCGTTGTGCGGTAGTATGTGTCTGGTGTGGCTGTTAAGCCGACGCTGGCTGCCGCGTTATGCCATCATTCTGGCGCTGATCGCTGGCGTGCTGGTGGCGGTGGGTCAGCAGGCGATTCATTTCCCGCCGCATGCCCTGACGCTGAGCGTGCCGGAATTTATCATGCCGCAGTTCACGCTGGCATCATTGATTGGTGTGGGATTGCCCTATTTCCTGGTCACCATGGCCTCACAAAATGCGCCTGGGATTGCGACCTTACAGGCGCATGGTTACCAGCCTCCTGTCTCTGCCCTCACCGGCTGGACCGGTTTTATTGCGCTGATCTTGTCTCCTTTCGGCGGCTTTTCGGTGTGTATAGCGGCCATTACCGCTGCCATTTGCATGGGAGAGGATGTGGATGCCGATCCGAAACGACGCTGGATGGCCTCAGCCATTGCCGGCATTTTCTATCTGCTGACCGGCTTTACCGGCGCGCTGATTGCCATTCTGTTAAGTGCCTTGCCGCAGGTGCTGATCGCCACGCTGGCCGGGCTGGCGCTGCTGGCCACCCTCTCCGGCAGCCTGCAACGCGCTCTCGCCGAGCCCGATCACCGTGACAGCGCCATCGTCGCCTTTTTAATCACCGCCAGTGGTATCTCTCTGCTGGGGATTGGTTCTGCCTTCTGGGGATTAATCGGCGGCATGATCACCCATCTGGTGCTGAGCCACCGCGCACGCGCTTAAAATTTCAGCAACCGACCCTTACACGCGGGAAAAACACCCTGTTTTTCCCCCTTTATCAGCCGTTTGATTCCCTGCATTTGGCTTAAGATCACCAGCATCGCCAATTACACACACTGTTTTGCTTTAGGCAACCACCGATAAGGGCCCTACGAGTGGCAAAAACTTTTCTGCGCAGCGGCAATCTGGATTCGGTACTGGCACTGGGTGAAAACGGCCAGCCGGTCTGGGCCTCTGCCCTGCAAATCCGTGAAACACTGCGTTTACGTCGCCAGACGGCGCTGGCTAATTGCCTCGCCATTCCCCAGGCCAACGAGCGCGGGGACCGCCTCGACTGGTATGCGCCCTTTAACGGCAAAGTAAAATCCTGGCGCAGTGCCAGCGATCATGAACGGCAAAAAGCGCTGGAACTCCTGACGCTCAATCAGCAGGATTTACTGGCTGCAAGTCTACGCGCGCGTGACGCTGAGAATCCGGCGATGCGCCTGTTTGGCGCCCTACTGAGCAAGACGCTGCAGTTCCCGGATCAGCAGTACGTTTATCTGGTCGACGGCAAACCCGTCATCACCTTCTGGGGCTTTGTCGATCCGCAGGCGCGCTCTCGCGATGACGCACTGGCCTGCCTGCGCGACAGTCTGGAAGAAGATTTACCGCCGTTGCTGCCAGAACCACCGGCTGCGGTTATCGTGGCACCGGTTATTGCGCCTTTGATTGAAGTGCCTGCCGTTGTGGCTGCACCCGTGGTGGAAGAGCCCGTTGAGATCGCCCAGCCTGAACCTGAAGCGCCACAACCCGCACCTGAGCCTGAGCCTAAAGTTGAACAGCCGCCTGTTCGCCGCCCTTCCGCATTGCGTCCATTGGCATTGCTGCTGCCGGTTGCCGCCGTGGCTGCGGCTGGCGTAGCGTTCTGGCTGCACAGCACAGCGCCTGAAGCCACACCGCCTGCCCAGGTTGCCGATGCACCGGCTCCCGTTTTCACGCCACCGCCAGTGGTCGCGAAAGCTGAGAAACTGGCCGCCACGCTGCCACAAAAAACCGCCACGGTCACCGCTGCGCCTGTGCCTGCCGCGCCTCCTGCGCCGCCTGAGGTGATTGCTGAACATACTGAACCGGCCAAGGCCGATGACCTGGTGATGACCACCGAAGATGCGCGTATCGGTTCCGTGAAGTTTATCAACGGGACCTGGCGCGTGATATTACGACAGACTAACCTGCCAACCGGTAAGCCACCGAGCCTGCGCTATCAGCTGCGCAACGGCAAAGGCATCGCTACCATTACACAAGGCGATAACATCCGCTGTAAAGCCGATGTGACTGCCGCAATGACGGTGGACGGCACCATGGTGGTTCGCAGCCGCTATACTGCGACCTGCAGCGACAAATCGCGCTACCGCATGCCGGAACTGGTGTGTAAAGCCGGTGATGGCATTGCCAGTTGCACTGCGCAGTACGGCGCAGATCAGGTCTTCCCGTTGACGATTAAGCGTGAGAGTAAGTAAACATGTTGGCTCCCCTCATCGATGACAAACAAAAAATCACGCTGATTGAAGATAGCGGTGTGCAGTTTCTCGATTTTGGCTTACGTCTGCCTGCCTTGCAGGCGCGCCGCCAGTTCGTTCGTCAAACCGCTAACGGTCCGCTGCTGCGACTGAACGTGGACGGTAACAGCGGCAAATTTTTGCTCTATCCCGAAGACGGTGGTGCAGCAGAGGTGGTACGTCCCGAGTCGGACATTGCACTGGCAGATTCGTTAACGCTGCTGGCGCATCAATGGCTGCCGCTGCCGGTGCTGCGCTGCACCAGCGGTCGCCGTTTTATTGGCGGCCCGGATAACTGGGCACGCCTGCACCTGGCACCGCTGGCACAGCCCGATGCCGTAGGTAACACCCATCGCATTACGCTGGCGTTTGATACCCGTATCGTGCCGGAACAGGACGGCGGCGAACAGCACGGTCTGAGCAAAGCCGATGCACAAAACGGCGTGAGTTTCGCCCTTGCCTGGCACAACTATGAACTGGGTGAGTTTCTGGACCACACCTGGGTGGATGGCTGGCTGCGTGAAACCTTTACTCAGCAGGTCAACGCGCTGGAATCTCGCCGCGAGCAGGAGCTGAATCAGGCGCTGCGTGAGTTTGAGTATCAGGCACACTATCTCAACCTGCTGGAGCTGCTGGGTGAGCAGTTGGACCTGGCCGAGATCTACATTCAGGCCACCTCGCTGCAAACCCCAGCGGTGAATGTCGATATCATCCTCGACGTCGGTAACTCGCACACCTGCGGCATTCTGGTGGAAGACCACGCTGAAGAGAGCAACGGACTGCGCCAGACTTACGAACTGCAACTGCGCGACCTTTCTGAGCCACATCAGGTCTACAACGAGCTGTTTGACAGCCGTCTCGAATTCGCAGAAACCCGCTTTGGTAAAGCAAACTTCTCGCTGGAAAGCGGCCGCGAAAACGCTTTTATGTGGCCATCGCTGACGCGCGTTGGCCGTGAAGCCAGCCGCCTTGCCCTGCTGCGCGCGGGCACAGAAGGCAGCACCGGTCTCTCCAGCCCGCGCCGTTATCTGTGGGATGAAGCACGTTATCAGCCAGGCTGGCGCTTTAACGCCCATGGCAGCAGTGATGAGCCACAGGCAACTGCGCTGCCTTTCACCCTGTTGCTGAATGACGAAGGCCAGCCGCTGCATGCGCTGGCGGAAGACGATCGCCTGCCGGTGTTCTCGGCCAGCTACAGCCGCAGTTCGCTGATGACCTTTATGCTGTGTGAGCTGCTGGCTCAGGCGATGATGCAGATGAACAGCGTGGCACAGCGTCAGCGCATGCCGCAGAGCCAGGCTCCGCGCCAGCTGCGTCATGTGATCCTCACGCTGCCCTCTGCGATGCCGAAACCGGAGCGCGAGATTTTCCGTCGTCGCATGCAGGAAGCCATCGCGCTGGTGTGGAAAGCCGAAGGCTGGCATCCGGCTGAGGAAGATTTCAGCGTGCAGAGTCAGGCGAAAAGCCTGCGCCCGGTGCCGGATGTGCAGATGGAATGGGATGAAGCCACCTGCGGACAAATGGTGTGGCTGTTCAATGAAACCCAGGTGAACTTTGCCGGGCGTGCGGAAGATTTCTTCAGCAGCATGGCGCGTCCGGATCGTCCACGTGAAGTCGACGAAGTACCGGGCAAAAGCCTGCGCATCGCTTCTATCGATATTGGCGGCGGCACCACCGATCTGGCCATCACCCAATATCGTCTCGATGACGGCCAGGGTAATAACGTTAAAATCACCCCGCGCCTGCTGTTCCGTGAAGGCTTTAAAGTCGCAGGCGACGATATTCTGCTGGATGTGATTCAGCTTTGGATTCTGCCTGCACTGCAACAAAGTCTGCAGAAGGCTGGGCTGACGCTGGCTGAACCGCTGATGAACAAGCTGTTTGGTCACGACAGCCGCATGGATGGGCAAGCCACGCTGCGTCAGCAAGTCACCCTGCAGCTGTTCATCCCGCTGGCGCAGGCCGTGCTGGAACGCTACGAAAATTGGGATCCGCTCGACAGCCACAGCGAAATCAATGCGCTGTTCGGTGAGCTGGTGCCACAAAAACCGGCCAGCAGCGTGCTGGCGTTTGTTAACGGTGAGATTCAGCGCACGCTGGGCGGCGACAACCGCTTCGATCTGCTGGATGTGCCTTTGGTGGTCAGCATGGCGCAGCTGCACGGTGAGTTCCTGCAGCATCGTATGGCGATCATCCCGGCCCTGCGTGCCATGTGCGAAGTGGTGTCGCTGTATCAGTGCGATGTACTGCTGTTAACCGGCCGTCCTTCGCGCTTCCCCGGCATTCAGGCACTGGTACGCCATCTGCAGCCGCTGCCGGGCAGCCGTATTTTGTCGCTGGAAGGCTATCACACCAGCGACTGGTATCCGTTCAACAAACAAGGCCGCATTGATAACCCGAAATCCACTGCTGCCGTCGGCGCGATGCTGTGCCTGCTGGCGCTCGATCTGCGTCTCAGCAGCTTCTGGTTCCGTGCGGGTGATTTCGAGCCTTACTCCACCATTCGCTATCTCGGCGTGCTGGATGAAACGGCCACGCTGAGCGATGACAACCTGTGTTACAGCGAGATCGACCTCGACAAAGGGGATTTTGCACTGGATCGTAAAAGCAGCTTCCGCATTCGCGGCAACGTCTGCCTCGGTTTCCGTCAGCTGGATAATGACCGCTGGCCAGCTTCACCGCTGTACAGTCTGAGCATCACCGATCCGCATCTGGCACGTAAAGTCGCCGGCGAAAGCATCCTGCGTATCAAGCTGGCGGTACAGCCGGGGCCGGACAACTTTGGTCCGGAGCGTCTGGTGCTGAGCGATGCCCGCATGGATGACGGCACTCGCGTGCCGCTTGAACAACTGAGTCTGAAACTGAATACGCTGTCTGCGACCGGCAATGCCAACGCGCAGTATTGGATTGACAGCGGGAGCGTCTGCAAACGATGAGAACTGCCAAGAGAGCCACCTCTGTTACGCCTGCCAAACGTCTGAGCCTGATGCAGGAGACGCTGGACGGCGCACTGAACTGGATTGAAACCCATCAGGCGCAGGCACCGCGTCTGGCACTGGAAGCGGATACGCTGCGGCTGCAACTGCGCCGCGCGCGCGTGGAAAGTCATGCGCTGGCGCGTCAACTGGCACGTCCGGTGACGCTGGCGATGTTTGGCCAGTCACAGGCGGGCAAAGCCTGGCTGTTGAGTGAAATGGTGGGCGATGCGCAGGGCCAACTGATGGCGCGTCTGGGCGATAGAATTGTGAACCATTTCCAGAACATCAATCCCGGCAATCTCGATTTTGCCATTGCCACTCGCTTCAGCCACCAGCGTGAAACCCAGTCCAGCGCCTGGCCACTGGAGATGACGCTGCTCAATGACGTGGAGCTGATTCGTCTGGTGCTGGCCTGTGCCAAAACTGAAGCACAGCCAGACAGCCCGGTGATCGATGCCGCGCTGCAGCGTTTACAGCGCCATCGTCAGGACGAGCCGCAGCCGGGCCTCGACAGCGATGCGTTGATTACATTGTGGGCGTGGAGCCGCCGCCAGCATCGTCACGCCGAGGTACTCGATCGTCACTTCTGGCCACAGGCGGTGGAACTTGCTCCGTGGTTAAATGTCGATGACCGCATTCAGCTGTTTGCGCTGCTGTGGCCTAATCAGGCGGCGCTTAACGAACAGCTGCGTAATCTGATGCACCTGCGTCATCAGCTGCGCCAGGCACCGCGCCTGCTGGCACCTCTGAGCCTGTTAACCGATGACGCCTCGCTGCCTGCGGAAAAACTGATTAGCAACGATGCCGACTGGCAGGAAATGATTGAAGTCTGCCCGATTGTCGCCAATCGTGTCGCTAAACCACAGCAGGTGCCGTTGGGCCTGCTGGCGTTGCTGACGCTGGAAATCACCGTTCCGCTGAATTCAACGCCACGTCAGGCGCTGTATGATGAAGCCGATATGCTGGAGCTGCCAGCGCCCGGCCAGCCCGCTGACGTGGGTCAGCAAGAAGATTTAGCCCAGTTGCGCAAACGCGATCCTCTGCGGGCGGCGCTGCTGGAGCAGAAACGCGCACTGCTGCCGGGACTGTATGCCGCGCGTCAGGGCATCGACCTTATGCTGATCTGTACCGCCGCCAGCCAGCGTCAGGATACCGACATTGCGGTTAACGCACTGCGTGAATGGCATATTCATCAAACCGTAGCGGCCAGCGGTGAAAAGCCACGCCTGATTTGGGCGATCACCCCGCACGATGCGCGCTATCAGCAGCAGCAGATTAATGTTGATGAAGCCGTGCAGCGTCAGATTGGACAACCAGGGCAAAGCTGGGGCTCGATGCTGGCGCTGGATCGCGCTGGCGTCGATCGCATGGGCAGCTGGTTGCAGGATGAAATGCAGCCGGAGGCGCGTCGTGATCGTCTGGCCCAGCAGTTGAGCACCTTGCAGCAGAAGCTGGTAGAACGTTTGCAGCCGTGGACTGAATCTACCGCTACGCCAGAGCAGGCGGCACGCAAGCAGGCGATTTCCGATACCTTGCTGAAGTGCTTGCAACATCGCACTGGCCTGCACGGCGAACTGCTGGAGCGCTTGCAACCTTCGCGCGAAGCGGTGCGTCAGCTGTGGCTGAGCCAGAGCAGCGGCACTGTCGTGCAGCACAGCGCGAAAACCGCTGCGGCTGAGCAGAGCTATTTTGGTATTGGCTTTGAGTTTGACCTGTTTAAAGATGAACCGGTCGCCCCTGCGGAACCGCGTAACAGCAGCGGCCAGCGCGATCAGCAATTCCCGCAGCAGGTATTTGCGCTGTGGCTTGAACATCTGCGACAGCTGCCGGAAAGCCGGAGTTTGCTTACGCTGCTGAACGTGGATAAGCCGACCATGGAATTGCTGGTAGAAGAGCTGATTACCGCCAGCTTCCGCCTGAAGGTATTAAGTAAGCTGCAAAGCGCGCTTAACGAACCGGATGCGCAGGCCAGCGCGCATGAAGCGCGTACCGATCGTCAGGTCTCGCGCGCGATGACGGTGTTGGGTGATTTTGTCGCCTGGCTCGGCTTCCTGCAGCGTCCGGAGAGCGAGCGGCCTGAGAGTCGAGTTAATCGCGGACAAACCATCTTCGCCCGACCACCTGCGCCGAGCGTGAGCTTCTCGCCAGGTCAACGTTTAACTCGTTTGTCAGCCGCACCCGCCAATCATACCGCCTATTATATCTATGACTGGCTGGTGGGATTAAATTCGGTCATCGTGGAAAACAACGGCTATACCGGCGGGAGCGACCTGCCCGCCAATGCCCGTCAGATGCTGGCGATTCTCCTGCTGCCGCTGCACGCGTAATCAGTCATGAATCAGGCGCAGCTCGCCTCGCAGCTGCTGCGCCGCTTCTTCCATCAGCGCCAACACCGGTGCAAACTCCGCCTCGCTCGCCTGTGCAATATGATGCAAATGCAGTTCAGCCGGCAGCGCAATCCCGCCCGTCAGCCAATCCCACAGTGCATCCAGATTGCAGCCAAACTCCCCGCTGCAGCCGCTTTGCGCCACAAACTCACGGTAGAACGCCTGCCGGCTGGCCAATTGCTGGAAATCAAAAGAGAGCATCAACATGGTTAGTTCACCTGTTTGAAGCTGCGATAGTGATCGGTGGTCAGAAAGATCAGTCCATCTGAAGAGTAAAGCAGACGATCAGCGTCGCGGTGGCCGCAATCGTAATTCACATCGGCCTCATACCATTGCCGCCCCGCTTGCATTGGCAGGCGCTGTTCACGATTGCTAAAACGATCGCCACCAATGGCGCGTCCCGGCAACACCGTGCACAAGTCGCCTTTGCTGGGGTTCCAGCCCTGACGGCGTGCTTCACTTTTGGTGAGATAAAGATCCGGCAACTGATGATTTTGCTGTAACCACTGCGCCACCGTGTGGGCATCGGTGAGTTTGGCAATATCTGTGCCCTGTGCGGCGGTTTTACCGGTTAAATGCGGCTTGAGTCCGGCCCAGGTGGCGGCCAGCGCGAGAATGAGTCCAATCCAGAGTTTCTTTGACATAGTGACATCCCGAAGTGCAGGACGCCGATAATAGCAGGATTATCGTGAAGAAGAACGCGGGCCAGCATGGCTGGCCCTGGCGGAGGTATTACTGCATCGCACTCGCGGCTGGCACGGCATGTCGACGCCATGCGCCAGGCGCCACGCCATACTGACGTTTGAAGCTGCGATTAAACGACTGCTGCGAATCAAACCCCAGTGAAATCGCCACATTGAGGATCGGTTCGTTGGTGGTCGTTAAACGGTCCGCCGATTTTTTCAGTTTCTTATTACGAATGTACTCGCCCAGCGGATAGCCGGTGTGCTCTTTGAACATACGCTGCAGGTGCCATTTCGAATAACCGGCGCGCCCTGCTACGGTGTCCAGATCCAGACGTGCTTCAATGTTGTTATCAATCCAGTCGATCAGATCGTGAATAAATGCGTCGCTCATCATCCCATTTTCTCCCGTCGCCTTAACGAACAGTATCAGTATCAGTTGCAATTACACTTTAAGGGTGGCTGACTATGACATTTAATGCAAGTTTTATTATTGCATTAAATGCCGCACTCGCCGTAGGGGCTTTTCCCCACTGAAACGAATCGATCAAAACAGCACATAAAGTGTATCAGATATTCTTGCAGATGCAGTTTGCAGCAGCCTACACTCATCGCGTTTTAATGCAATCTTAAAAGTTGCAGATTTTTCGTACATGTCCTTTCTTTTTTCACACCAACGCGGAATAACAACAATGCATCTGCAAACATATGGGGTTCGTCGGGCGGTAAGCCTGTCAGGAGTGATGTTGCTGGGAAGCCTGCTGGCCGCTTGCGATCGGGGTGTGGCGCAAAACGCCCCGCCACCGCCGCCCGAAGTGAGTGTCGCGCAGGTGGTCGAACAAAAAGTCAGCCAATGGGATAGCTTCAATGGTCGCTTTGAAGCGGTGCAGAGTGTGCAGCTGCGCCCCCGCGTTTCCGGCTATATCGATCAGGTTAACTATCGCGAAGGCGATGACGTGAAAAAGGGTCAGGTGCTGTTTACCATTGATGACCGCACCTATCGCGCCACGTTAGAGCAGGCACAAGCTGAACTCGCGACCGCGCGCAGTCAGGCATCGCTGGCGCGCAGTGAGTCGGCACGCACTGATAAACTGATTGGCACCAATGTGGTATCCCGTGAAGAGTGGGAACAGCGTCGTTCTGCAGCGAGTCAGGCGCAGGCCAATGTGCTCTCCGCGCAGGCCGCCGTAGATATGGCGCAGCTGAATCTCGATTTTACCCGCGTCACTGCCCCGATTGATGGCCGTGCCAGCCGCGCGATGATCACCACCGGTAACCTGGTGACCGCCGGTGACAGTGCCAGCGTGTTGACCACGCTGGTGTCGCAGGATCGTATGTATGTCTATTTCGACGTCGATGAAGCCACCTATCTGCAGTATCAGGCAATGGCACGGCAGGGACAAAATCGCGGTTCGCTGCCGGTGGAAATCGCGCTGACCGGCGAGCAAGGTTACCCGCATCGTGGCACCGTTGACTTCCTCGACAACCAACTCACCGCCAGCACTGGCACCATTCGCATGCGTGCCACGCTGGATAATCATGAACGTCAGTTCACCCCAGGTCTGTTTGCCCGCGTGCGTTTACCCGGCAGCGCCGCGTTTAACGCGCTGTTGATCGACGATAAAGCGGTGCTGACCGATCAGGATCGTAAATACGTGTATGTGGTCGATGCGCAGGGTAAAGCCGAGCGTCGCGATATTCAGGCTGGCGAGCTGGCTGATGGCCTGCGCATTGTGCAATCCGGTTTGAAGCCGGGTGACAAGGTTATCGTCAATGGCCTGCAGAAAGTCTTCATGCCTGGCATGCCGGTGAAAGCTCAGCCGGTGGCAATGCGCTCCGCTCAATAATAATCGAGACTGCCTGTTATGGATTTCTCCCGCTTTTTTATCGACCGACCGATTTTCGCGGCGGTGCTGTCGATCTTGATATTTACCACCGGTCTGATCGCCATACCGCTGCTGCCGATCAGTGAATACCCCAACGTGGTGCCACCCAGCGTGCAGGTGCGCGCGGAATACCCTGGTGCCAACCCCAAAGTGATTGCTGATTCGGTGGCGACGCCGCTGGAAGAGGCGATCAACGGGGTGGAAAACATGATGTACATGAAGTCAGTGGCCGGTTCTGATGGCGTGCTGGTCACCACCGTCACCTTCCGTCCAGGTACCGATCCAGACCAGGCGCAGGTTCAGGTGCAAAACCGTGTGGCGCAGGCAGAAGCTCGCTTGCCGGAAGAGGTGCGTCAACTCGGTTTGACCACGCAGAAGATGTCACCGACGCTAACGCTGGTGGTGCACATGTTCTCGCCGAAGGGCAAGTATGACTCACTCTATCTGCGTAACTACGCCACCCTGAAGGTGAAAGATGAGCTGGCACGCCTGCCGGGTGTCGGCCAAATTCAGATCTTCGGGGCGGGCGAGTATGCGATGCGCGTCTGGCTCGATCCGAATAAGGTGGCCGCACGTGGCATGACCGCTTCTGATGTGGTCAGCGCTATGCAGGAGCAGAACGTGCAGGTGTCTGCCGGTCAGTTGGGCGCAGAGCCGACCAAAAAGGCCAGTGACTTCCTGCTGTCGATCAACACCCAGGGTCGTCTGGAGAGCGAAGAACAGTTCGGCAATATCATCCTGAAAACTGCCGATGACGGCTCGCTGGTGCGCCTGCGTGACGTGGCGCGCATTGAGATGGGTTCCGGTAGCTACGCCCTGCGCTCGCAGCTGAATAACAAGGATGCGGTCGGTATCGGTATCTTCCAGGCACCGGGTGCCAACGCCATCGACCTGTCTAACGCCGTGCGTGACAAGATGGCCGAACTGGCCACCCGCTTCCCGGACGATGTGCAGTGGGCGGCACCGTACGATCCAACCGTGTTCGTGCGTGATTCGATCCGTGCCGTGGTGCAAACGCTGTTTGAAGCGATTGTGCTGGTGGTACTGGTGGTGATCCTGTTCCTGCAAACCTGGCGTGCATCGATCATTCCGTTGCTGGCCGTGCCGGTTTCGGTGGTGGGAACGTTCAGCGTGCTTTACCTGCTGGGCTTCTCGCTCAACACCCTCAGTTTGTTCGGGCTGGTGTTGGCGATAGGTATCGTGGTGGATGACGCCATTGTGGTGGTAGAGAACGTCGAACGTAATATCGCGATGGGACTCTCACCGACGGCGGCTGCGCATCAGGCGATGCGCGAAGTGTCGGGGCCGATTATCGCGATTGCGTTAGTGCTGTGTGCGGTATTCGTGCCGATGGCGTTCCTGTCTGGTGTAACCGGTCAGTTCTACAAGCAGTTTGCGGTGACGATTGCCATCTCCACGGTGATCTCCGCCATTAACTCATTGACGCTCTCTCCGGCGCTGGCGGCCAAGCTACTGAAGTCGCATGATGCACCGAAAGATATGCCGACGCGTCTGATTGATCGCTTGCTCGGCTGGATTTTCCGTCCGTTTAACCGCTTCTTCCAGCGCAGTTCTGATGGCTACGAGTCAATGGTCGGCAAAACCCTGCGTCGGCGCGGTGCGGTATTTGGCGTTTACGTCATACTGCTGGCGGGCGCGGGCTTTATGTTCCACACCGTGCCGGGCGGCTTTATTCCGACGCAGGATAAGCTGTATCTGATTGGCGGCGTGAAAATGCCAGAAGGTTCGTCACTGGCGCGTACCGATGAAGTGATTCGCAAGATGAGCGAAATCGGCATGAACACCGAAGGCGTGGCCTATTCGGTCGCCTTCCCTGGCCTGAATGCCTTGCAGTTCACCAATACGCCGAATACCGGCACCGTATTCTTCGGCCTGAAGCCGTTTAATGAACGTACCCGTACGGCTGCGGAAATTAACGCTGAAATCAACGCGAAAATCTCCAAAATCCAGCAAGGCTTTGGTTTCTCGATTATGCCACCGCCGATTCTGGGGCTGGGTCAGGGTTCGGGTTACTCGCTGTATGTGCAGGATCGTGCGGGCTTAGGTTACGGTGCGTTGCAAACCGCCATCAATACCCTTTCCGGTGCGGTGATGCAGACGCCCGGCATGATGTTCCCGATCTCCTCGTATCAGGCCAACGTGCCGCAACTGGATGTGCAGGTGGATCGTGACAAGGCCAAAGCGCAAGGTGTTTCTTTGACTGACCTGTTTAGTACGTTGCAGGTGTATCTTGGCTCCTCTTACGTCAACGACTTCAACAAGTTTGGTCGTACCTGGCGTGTGATGGCGCAGGCGGACGGTGATTTCCGTAGCAGCGTACAGGATATTGCCAATCTGCGTACCCGTAACAATCAGGGCGAGATGGTGCCAATCGGCAGTATGGTCAACATCACCACCACCTATGGCCCCGATCCGGTGATTCGTTATAACGGCTATCCGGCGGCGGATTTGATTGGTGATGCCGATCCACGCGTGCTCTCTTCAGCGCAGGCAATGGAGAAGCTGGAAGCGATGTCGGGCCAGGTGCTGCCGAATGGCATGAACATCGAATGGACCGACCTGAGCTATCAGCAAGCCACTCAGGGCAACACGGCGTTCATCGTCTTCCCGGTTGCGGTACTGCTGGCGTTCCTGGTGCTGGCGGCATTGTATGAGAGCTGGACGCTGCCGCTGGCGGTAATCCTGATTGTGCCGGTCACCATGCTGTCCGCGCTGGTTGGCGTGTGGCTCACCGGCGGTGATAACAACGTGTTTGTGCAGGTTGGTCTGGTCGTACTGATGGGGCTGGCATGTAAGAACGCGATTCTTATTGTCGAGTTCGCCCGTGAACTGGAGATGCAAGGCAAAGGGATTGTCGAGTCCGCGCTGGAAGCCTGTCGCCTGCGTCTGCGCCCTATCGTGATGACCTCGATTGCCTTTATCGCCGGTACCATTCCGCTAATCCTGGGTGAAGGTGCCGGTGCTGAAGTGCGCGGTGTCACCGGGATTACCGTGTTCTCGGGCATGCTGGGCGTGACGCTGTTTGGTCTGTTCCTGACGCCGGTGTTCTATGTGACGTTACGTAAACTGGTAACGCGAAAGCAGCCGGATGCGGAAGTTCAGACGGTGTAAATCTGTTTTAGGGTAAATTGGGGCGGCCAGAGATGGCCGCCTTTTTTATAGGGGAACGAAAAGCTGGAAGCAGGCACCCGGCGCGGGTTTCAGGGCAATGTCGCCGCGATGCAATTGCAGCATGCGACGAACGATGACCAGCCCCAATCCTCCATTATCGCGACGATCCGGATCGATGATTGAGGGACGTTCAAACAGGGTCTGACTGACTTCCGGTGAGATACCCGGACCGTTGTCTTCCAATTCCATCATCACTTTTTCCCCTTCCAGCCACAGACGCAGGGTAATGTTTCCACCCGACGGCGTATGACGGATGGCATTATCCACCAGGTTGGTCAGAACACGCTCTATCATCGACATATCCGCGTCGATCATGGGCAAACCCGACGCGATATCAACCGACAAATTCAGGCGGAATTTTTCCAACGCAAGTTCAAATTTCTGGATGACGTCCTGAACCAAATCCGGCAGCGAAAACCGTTCGTACTGTGGCGTGACGACACCATGTTCCAACCGCGCTAATTCAAAGAGTTGCTGCGCGAGCATGCCGACCTTTTCACTTTGCGTCAGGGCAATCTGCAAATATCGGCTGCGCTCCGCTTCGGTCAAGCTGGCAGCTTTCACTGCCAGCGTCTCCAGATAACCCTGAATCGACATCAGCGGCGTGCGCAAGTCATGCGAAATGTTGGCGACAAACTCACGACGCTGCTGATCTTTCAGCTCCAGCGTCTGTACCTGAGCATCAATACGCTGCGCCATATCGATAAAGGCGTTTTGCAACTGCGCCACTTCATCCTGTTGCGGGGAATGAGGTAGCGCGGCAAGGCGTTGTAGCGCATCCGCACCCGCTGTCACCTTTTGTGTCAGCTGTCGCACCGGTCTTGTGACCCAATAATAGGCCGCACCACCCGCCATCAATCCAAGCAGGACGATAACCACCACCGACCAAAGCATGGCGCTGCGCAGCACGGACATTTTAACGCCCTGCTGCAGATGTTGATAATTCTCCCCCTGCAAAATCACATAGAGATAACCCACCGTTCTGTTGCCATCCAGAATAGGCGCAGCGCTGAACACTTTGAGCGCGGAAGGTGAACGAGGATCCTCACCATACACCGGCAGTGGCGCCCCATTCAGCCACTTTTGCAGTGGACGCACGTCGACCCGATCGCGATGGACATGGCCGGCTGGCGCATCATTGGCCAGAATCTGTCCTTGCGCATCCAGCAGGTAAACTTCAACGCTCGGGTTGTAGGACATCATCTGGCCGAACAGCTGCTTGAGTGCTGGAGCATCGGTGTTACCGGCACTCATCAATGCGCTACTTTTGGCAATAGAAGCGGCCAGATTTCGCGATAAATTCTGCATCATGGCATCGCTGTATTGCTGGCGGTTGTTGTCCTGAATCAACAGGATCAGCGCACTACTGATTAGTAGCATCAGGGCAAAGACCAGCGTCAAACGCTGAGTGAGTGACAGACGTTTCATGTAACCTGATCTCCCTCACCCGGCACCACGAATTTGTAGCCCTGTCCCCACACCGTAAGAATCCAACGTGGCTCAGCTGGCGTCGCTTCAATTTTGAGGCGTAATCGGTTGATATGGGTATTAACCGTGTGCTCATAACCTTCGTGCTGGTAGCCCCACACCAGATTCAGCAAGCTAAGTCGCGAAAAGACCTTTCCTGGATGACGGGCAAAATAGTAGAGCAACTCGAATTCACGAGGCGTCAGCTCAATTAGCGTCTGAGCCAGCCGAACCTCTCGGGCAACCGGATCAATACTCAGGCTGCCAAGACGCAGGTTTCCCGCATCCTGACGTAAATTTTGGCTCATCGCTTCCTGGCGGCGGAAAAGTGCTTTAACGCGCGCCACCAGTTCCAGCATCGAGAAGGGTTTGGTTAAATAGTCATCAGCGCCCAGTTCCAACCCCAGTACACGATGCACTTCACTGGCGCGAGCGCTGATCATCACAATCGGCGTGTAGTGCGGCATATTGCGTGCACGACGGCACAGTTCTAGCCCATCAACGCCAGGCAACATAATGTCAAAAATCAAGGCATCCCAACGCTGGCTTTCCAGCAGCTGACTGCCACTATCACCATCCGCAGCATGCGTAATATCAAAGCCCTCGTCACGCAGATGAATGTGCAACAGCTCGGCAATATTGCCATCGTCTTCAACGATTAAGATCTTCTTCGCCATGTTGACCGCCTCAATGAACATCTTTTAAATCTTATACAGAATTGCCCCCCGGAGTTATCACATTTTGTTTAACTCTGCGTGAGGACTCTGTGATCAATATCGGCGCAAAGTCTCTTCATTCCAGACGGCATAGCAATATGCAGAGGTGCAGAGTGAAATGTGCTCCCGATAAAAAGGTTCATCCGTTGTGGTTGAGATTGACTCACTGGATCAATGCCGTTGCGATGACATTAATGATTCTCAGTGGCTGGCGGATTTATAACGCGTCTCCTTTATTTCCATTTGATTTTCCCAATAGCTATACCCTGGGAGGATGGCTGGGTGGTGCACTGCAATGGCATTTTGCGGCAATGTGGCTTTTTGCCGGTAATGGCGTGCTCTATCTGACGCTGAATCTTCTGAGCGGACGTTTTCGCCAACGTTTTCTGCCCTTAAGCATGACTCAATTAGTAAAAGATGGCCTATCTGCATTAAAAGGACATCTTAGCCATCACGATTTACGCCAATATAATATGGTGCAAAAATTTGCGTATTTGCTGGTGGTCATTGATGGCATGTTATTAGCCTTTTCAGGGTTAGTCTTGTGGAAGTCGGTGCAATTTCCATTTTTGCGAGAAGTATTGGGCGGCTATGACACGGCTCGCTTCATTCACTTTTTTGCCATGGCCTTTTTATGTGCCTTTGTTGTTATCCATCTGATCATGGTGGCACTGGTACCTAAAACGTTATTATTGATGACACGCGGACGCTAAAAATGACGATGAAAAAGATTGAACGTCCCAGCAGTGAAACTGACGCCCTGTTAAAAGACGCCACCACGATTCTGGCGAAAAAAATGTCTGGCCATTCACGACGTCAATTTCTGCGCATGGGCTTGACTGCGGGCGGTGTGGCGTTGCTGACCGGGTGCGACATCGACAATAATCCTGACATCGAAAACATTTTAAGCCGCATGTCACGTTTTAATGACCGTATTCAGGGATGGTTATTCAGCGGTTATCAAATGGCGCCAGAATATACCCTAAAAGATATTACGCGGCCCTTCCCGTTTAATGCCTTTTACGGTGAAGAGGATATTCCGCAGGTAAACGGTGATGATTACCAGTTGCAACTGAGCGGACTGATACGTGATAAACGCAGCTGGCGAATGCCTGAGTTATATAAATTATCTCAGCATGAACAAATCACCCGCCATATTTGTGTAGAAGGATGGAGTGCCATTGGCCGCTGGGGCGGCGTTCGATTCAGCGACTTCCTGCAACTGATTGGGGCTGACACCAAAGCGAAATATGTCAGCTTTCGCTGTGCCGATGATTATTACACCAGCATTGATATGGCGACGGCATTGCACCCGCAAACCTTATTAGCACTGAGTTGGGATGGTCGGATATTACCGCCGGAATACGGTTATCCCATGAAATTACGGATTCCGACCAAACTGGGCTACAAAAACCCCAAGCATATTATTTCAATTGAAATCACCAACCGCTTCACCGGTGGCTACTGGGAAGACCAGGGCTATAACTGGTTTGGCGGCAGTTAATCTCCCCAAAACCCTGTAAGGAAATGAAGATGAAAAAGATTATTGCAACTGTATTCGCTGGCGCACTGTTGATGGCTTTCTCTGGCGCTTATGCTGCTGACAATATGGCTAAAGATGGTATGCAGAATGAAAGCGGTATGTCGCACGACGGCATGAAAAAAGACCACATGAAAAAACCGATGAAGAAACATGACAGCATGAAGAAAGATGGCATGTCTAAAGATGGCATGGCGAAAGATGGTATGGCTAAGGATGGGATGTCTAAGTAAGGGTGCGGGTTACCGGGCTGATGTCCGGTAACCGTTTTACTGATTTCAGCGAGATTTTTTGCAGAGATCGTCGATTTCCAGGTCAGGCAGTTCATCGCAGGCGCTGGTATCGTGTTTCTTCAGCTCAGCCAGCGCATCTGCAACCGTGCGCGTCTCCAGCACTTTCAACGAGGCTTCTTCCGCCTCTTCTGCAATCGATTTGAAGTACCAGCACAGGTTGGCACTCACCAGACAACGCGGTGCGACATCAGGGCGTGAAGCCCAGAGCTTTTTGTCTTCAATCACAGAGGTATAAATATCGCGCAGCGTGATCTCTGCGGCCGGACGCCCGAGGTGAATCGAACCAGTACGGCCAAGCGTAGAGACAATGATGCCATCGCGAGTTAACGGAACCATCAGTTTCCGAATGAAACTGGGGTTCGCTTCAAGACCATACGCCAAAATAGCACTGGTCGAGCGTTTGCCCAGTTGCTCCGCCATCGCTACGCTCAAAACCATCTGCAAAGCTGTCGGGAAGCGGTAATCAAGCATTTCTGTATCCTGAGTTGCGGTTTATCTTATTGTTTTTTTGCCGCGGCAGTGAGTAATCAATGAGCAATAAATATAACAAACACTGTTGCTTTTTAGAAGCGAGCTGCTGTGATCAAGGCACGTATTCATCATTTGATCAGGCAGAAGCGCACAGGCTGCTTAGTTTACGGCTCCCTTTTGCGGTTGCGGATTGGGCGCGGGCAATTTCTGCTTTAGCACGCCCACCAGCACCACATTCACGAACGCCAACAGGCACAACAGCCACAATGTGGCATTCGCCCCGAGCTGCTGAAAAACATATCCCCCTACCAGCGGCGTTAATGCCTGGCCAATCAGAGCCGGACGCGCCATGCGCCCTACCACAATGGCGTAGGCCTCTGGTTTGACCATCACCAGCGGTAAAGTTCCCCGTACTATCGCACGCAAACCATTTCCGGCGCCGTACAGCACCATACTGACCAGCGCGAACTGCGGATACAGGGTCAGCAACAGCAGCCCGATCGCCACTAATCCAACCGAGAAAAATGTCGTCCAGATCGGATGTCCCCGTTTGAACGCGATATCCACAATCCGCGAACCGACCTGGCAAGGACCCAGAATCGCGCTGATGGCTAAGGCGGCAGTCAATGAGTGACCGCTGGCTTGTAATAGACTAATTAACTGCACCGAAATAGCGGTCATGATCACTGAAGCAAGGGTAAAAATGCTGCATAGCAGCCAAAATAGCGCCGGTGCCAACTCACCACTGGCGTTATGCTGCTTTTTCGCCGTTTTCACGATGGGTTTAATCGGCGCAGGCAGTGCATACCAGTAGGCTGGCAACACGGTGAGGCATAACAGCGCGGCAATGGCGAAACAGGCGCCGCGCCAGTCAAGCCAGTGAATCAGCAGCGCAGTCCCCGGCCACACCAGCGTGGTGCAAAAGCCGGAGATTAAGGTAATGCCGGTAATCGCGCCACGAGCCTGTCCACCATAAAGCGTTCCGAGGGTGGCAAACAGGGCGTCATATAAACCCATCGCCATTCCGATGCCGATAATCAGCCAGGCAAACAGAAACAGCAGCAAATGGTGACTGAATCCCATAATCACCAGGCCCAGCGCCATCACCGCCCCGCTCGACGCCAGCAGCACGCGCCCATAGCTGCCCGCAATCAGGCGGCCACTTAAGGGGGCTAGCAGGCCAGAAACCAAAATACCTAAGGATAATGCGCCATACACCCACTGCTGTGACCAGCCGGTTTCCGCGACGATCGGATTCGCCATCACGGCCATAAGATAAAACGAACCGCCCCACGAAAGGATTTGAACGCCTCCCAGTGTCACAATGGCAGGAACCGCAGGTTTAGGGTGATGCTCCACGACAGGTTTCCGTTAGCAGGCAAAGCATTGTTATAACATGTTCATCCTGCTGGAAAAATGTTTGTGTGCCCTGCTTCGCGAAATCACGTTTCAGAGTGGAAGATTGGCACCAAATACGATAAGTTAAATGGTATGTTGTAACTATGGAGCGTAACATGTCTCGCTATGATTTAGTGGCTGATTTGCACGAGTGCGTCAACGCACTGGAACGCGGTTTAAGTAGCCTGCGCCAGCAAGTCGAACAGCAGCCGTTGCTGATCGCGCGCGCATTCAGCTTGCCCGAAATCGAGAAAGGCCACGAGAATGATGAAATTGAGCGTATCGCCGTGACTCAACATCTCGGGCAGAAAGCGCGAGACATGGCGCTGGCTCACTACTGTCGTCTGTTTATGCAGCATCAGTCGGAAAAACTCAGCACCAAGGCTGCGGTGCGTTTGCCTGGCGCCATCTGTATACAAGCGGATGAAGCCGTCAGCGAGCACATCAGTCAGCAGGTGGCCGATATCAATGCGCTTAAGCTGCGCCTGGAACACCTGATTACCGTGGAGTCGGGGCTGCCGAGTGAGGCGCGCTTTGAATTTGTTCACCAGCATTTGCGCGGTTTAATCACCCTGAACGCCTATCGCAGTGTGACCCTGCTGCACGCGCCGGATAGCCTGCGCTTTGGCTGGGCCAACAAGAACATCATTAAAAACCTGACCCGTGAAGCCGTGGTCGAGCAGCTGGAACGCAGCCTAAAGGCAAACCGTGCGCAAGCGCCCTGGACGCG
The DNA here is from genome assembly GCF_056678875.1 of Pantoea folii. Classification (NCBI taxonomy): domain Bacteria; kingdom Pseudomonadati; phylum Pseudomonadota; class Gammaproteobacteria; order Enterobacterales; family Erwiniaceae; genus Pantoea; species Pantoea folii. The sequence goes on from NZ_JBWXON010000026.1 coordinate 24,624, forward strand.
CGAACAGTGGGCCGAGAAGGTGCAGCAAGAACTGGAGATGATTTTGTCACTGCCTGTCGATGCCAAACTGAAAATCAAGCGTCCGGTTAAGGTCCAACCGATTGCCCGCGTCTGGCGCGCCAGTAATAAGAAGCAGGTGCAACTCGCCTGCCCTTCACCGCTGCTGGTGCTGTGTCGGGATAAAACTCAGGTACCGATTCTAGGGGAATTGCTGGACTACGATGCCGATAACGTCACGCATCGTCATAAGCCGCTAGCGCAGCCGCTGCATCTGGTGATCCCACGGCTGCACTTGTGGAGTGACAAGCTTTAATGAAGAAGCGGCCCTCAGGCCGCCTCTGTTATCGCCAATCATCGCTGAACTGAGCGGCATTCCCCCTCAGTTATCGCAATAATTATTGCTTCATGCTGCCAACCATCTCTTCAGGACGTACCCACTCGTCAAACTGCTCTTCAGTCAGATAACCGAGTTTCAGCGCCGAGCCTTTCAGCGTCAGCCCTTCTTTATGGGCTTTCTTGGCGATTTCCGCCGCTTTGTCATAACCGATATGGGTATTCAGCGCCGTCACCAGCATCAGCGACTCGTTCAGCAACTGATCGATACGCTCGCGCACCGGTTCGATGCCCACTGCACAGTGATGGTTGAAGCTGTCCATCCCGTCGGCCAGCAAGCGAATGGACTGCAGGAAGTTGTGGATCACCATTGGACGGAACACGTTCAACTCAAAGTTGCCTGAAGCACCACCAATATTCACCGCAACATCGTTACCCATCACCTGGCAGCACAGCATGGTCAATGCTTCGCACTGGGTTGGGTTCACTTTACCTGGCATGATGGAGCTGCCCGGTTCGTTCTCTGGAATGGAAAGTTCGCCAATACCACAACGCGGACCCGATGCCAGCCAGCGCACGTCGTTAGCGATCTTCATCAGTGAAGCCGCCAGACCTTTCAATGCGCCATGTGCATGCACCAGCGCATCACAGGTTGCCAGCGCTTCAAATTTATTCGGCGCAGTCACAAACGGTTGCTGTGTCAGATCGGCCAGCGCTTTCGCCACGCGCACCGCATACTCGGGATGGGTGTTTAAACCGGTGCCTACGGCGGTGCCACCCAGTGCCAGTTCGGCCACGTGTGGAATGCTGTGTTCGATGTGCTTGAGGTTATGTTCCAGCATTGCCACCCAACCAGAAATTTCCTGGCCCAGCGTCAATGGCGTGGCATCCTGCAGGTGGGTACGACCAATCTTCACGATGTCTTTAAAGGCTTCAGACTTCTCGCTCAGGGTCTTTTTCAGCACATGAATCTGCGGAATCAGCTGCTCCCGCACGGCGATGACCGCGGCCACGTGCATGGCGGTGGGGAACACATCGTTGGAGCTTTGGCTCTTATTGACGTCGTCGTTTGGGTGCACCAAACGCGACATGCCACGCTCGCCGCCGAGAATTTCACTGGCGCGGTTGGCCAGCACTTCGTTCATGTTCATGTTGGTCTGGGTACCGGAACCGGTCTGCCAGATGGCCAGCGGAAACTCTTCACTGTGTTTATCAGCCAGCACTTCGTCAGCCGCTTTCAGAATCGCTTCTGCACGCTCAGCCGGAAGCAGGCCGAGATCGCGGTTCACCTGTGCTGCAGCGCGTTTGGTCAACGCCAAAGCATGCACCAGTGCAACGGGCATCTTCTCGGTTGAGATACGGAAATGCTCCAGCGAACGCTGGGTTTGTGCCCCCCACAACTTATCTGCCGGTACTTCGATCGGTCCCATTGAATCTTTTTCAATGCGATTCGCTGCCATGACTACGTCTCCTTAGCTCAGATTTGAGGTTTCCGCTCAGGTCGTCTTCCCGCGACGCCGTTGAGCGAGCAAGATTGTCACACACAAGAAATTAACATTATGCGAGCCCATCGCGTTTATTGCACTTGTTGATGTATTTTGTATGGCACTTTCTGCTTTAATAAGCCTATTTACTTACGGTTATTAAGGGTAAACGATGCAAAAAATGAACAATTCGCTGCAAAATTACGCTTGGGGCAGCAAAACTGCGCTGACCGAACTTTACGACATTGAGAACCCACAAGGATTACCGATGGCGGAGCTGTGGATGGGCGCTCATCCGAAGAGTCCGTCAACCGTTGAGATCAAAGGTGAAACGCGTTCCCTGCGCGATGTCATCAATGATGACCAAACCGCAGCCTTAGGCGCGGCCGTCGCACAGCGTTTTGGTGAGTTGCCGTTTTTGTTTAAGGTGCTGTGTGCCGATCAGGCCTTATCGATTCAGGTTCACCCAAGCAAAGCCGCAGCCGAAGAGGGATTTGCGCGCGAGAATGCCGCCGGTATTCCGATTGGCGCTGCTGAGCGCAACTATAAAGACGCGAATCACAAGCCGGAACTGGTGTATGCCCTGACACCATTCCAGGCGATGAACGGCTTCCGCGAGATGCACGAAATCGTCTCACTGCTTGAGCCGGTGGCCGGTGCTCATCCGCAGATCGCTCACTTCCTCGAAAAACCTGATGAGGCAAGCCTCGCCAAACTGTTCTCCACCCTGCTGTCGTTAAAAGACGAGCCTAAATCACTGGCGTTGGCGGTGCTGAAATCTGCACTTAACTCGCGTAGTGGCGAACCCTGGCAGACCATCAAAAGCATTGCGGCTGATTATCCGGACGATACCGGCTTGTTCTCGCCGTTGTTGCTGAACGTCATCACCCTGCAGCCTGGCGAAGCCATGTTCCTGTTTGCCGAGACGCCGCATGCCTATTTAAAAGGGGTGGCACTCGAAGTCATGGCGAATTCCGATAACGTTCTGCGCGCGGGTCTGACACCGAAATTCATCGATATTCCAGAGTTGATGGCGAACCTGAAGTTTGAGGCCAAACCGGCTGCCACGCTGTTGACGCAGCCTCAGCAAGTGGGCGACACGCTGAACTTCCCAATTCCGGTAGACGATTTTGCCTTTGCCATCCACGCTCTTTCCGCCACACCGCAGCCGTTAGCGCAACAGAGTGCGGCGCTGCTGTTCTGTATCGAAGGTCAGGCGGTGATTGAGAAGTCAGGTGAGCAACTGCTGTTGAAGCCCGGTGAATCATGCTTCGTTGCTGCCAATGAATCCCCGGTTAATGCCGCAGGTACAGGACGCCTGGCGCGGGTTTATAACGCGCTCAGCTGATCCGGCTGACGATACCAGCATTAACTGCTATTCTTTCAAACTATTACTTTAAAACGCCTGCGGGCGTTTTTCTTCACCGCCGCCCCCAAGCAGCGGCGTGCGGACCCAAGGATAAGGACGACTCAGCGATGAAAAAGACCAAGGTTGCCGTAGGTATCATTGTAGCGATCGGCGTGATCTGGACAGGCGCGGCCTGGTTTACCGGCAAGCAGCTGGAAAGCCATATGGATCAGATGTTGCAGAACGCCAACACTCAGCTTAATGCCTATGCGCCAAACGCTCGCCTGACGCTCAGCTATCAGGATTACCAGCGCGGCATCTTCAGCAGCAAAACCAAACTGGTGATTCAGGCCAGTTCACAGACGGAAGACAACCCGCTGCTGAAACCGGGTCAAAGCATCGTGCTGAACGAAACCATCGACCATGGTCCCTTTCCCTTTGCGCAGTTGAAGCGCGGCAGTCTGATTCCGAGCATGGCTTCGGTGCATACCGAGCTGGAAAACACCGATGCGGTAAAGAAACTGTTTGAACTCACCAACGGTAAATCACTGGTGACCGCTGATACTCGCGTCGGGTACAGCGGTGCCACTGACACGGCACTGGATCTGCTGGCGGTGGATTATAACAACGCGCAGACCGGCGATCGTCTCGCCACCAACGGCGGCACCCTGGAAATCAGCGCCGACAGTAAGGGCGATAAAGTCAGTCTGAATGGCGATTTCTCTAGCATCGCTGTTACCAGCAAAAACCAGGTTGAGCAGCCGGTGCTGTTTACCCTTAACGGCCTGAAGCTGAAGGGTGATACCCATCTCAGCCCGGAAGGTGTGCGCGTGGGCGATCAGTCCATCAGTCTGGATAAACTCGACGCCAGCATTAACGGTCAGGAAGGTTTGTCATTGCAGAAGCTGGACACCCAATCCTCCTTCGATAATAAAGATGGCAAAATCGGCGGCGATCTGAATATGAACGTCGGCAACATCAGCCTGCAGAAGCAACCGTTCGGCGAAGCTAAGCTGGCGATGAAGTTTGCACAGTTTGATGCGCAAGCGGTGAAAACCTTCTCGGACAGCTACAACGCGCAGATGCAGGCACTGCTGAACCAGCCAGGTTTAGTCGAGGATCCCGTCCGCTATCAGGCTAGCGTGCAGACCATCCTGAAGAATAACCTGCCGACGCTGCTGAAGGGTTCACCGACCGTCAGCATCGCGCCGCTGAGCTGGAAAAACGATAAAGGGGAAAGTACCTTTAACCTCAGCATCGGCTTTAACGATCCCGCTACCGTCACCGGTGAAGCGCAGACGTTGGGCGCAGCAGTGGATCGCGTGCTGAAAACGCTCGATGGCAAGCTGAACATCAACATGCCAATGGCTACCGAAGCGATGCGTCATGTGGGGCTGGCTGAAGGTTATCAGAGCGACGATGCGCAGAAGCTGGCGGATCAGCAGGTGAAAGGTCTGGCGGCAATGGGGCAGATGTTCCGTCTGACGCAGCAGCAGGATGACAACATCACCACCAGCCTGCAGTACGGCAACGGTCAGGTGACAATGAACGGCGACAAGATGTCACTGGAGCAGTTCCTGTCACGCTATATGCTGGGCGCGCAGACCAGCGAAGGGATGCCTGAGTAACAGCGATATACCCGCGGCGCGAGCTATCGCGCCGCTAAACGCCCCGCACCAACTGCGGCGGCACAATCAGCGTTTGCACTTCCGCATCCGGTTTCGCCAGTCGTTGCAGCATCCTTTCCCCCGCTCGCCTTCCCACATCACGCGCTTCACTGCTGACAAACGTCAGAGAAGAATCATACGACTCGCGTAGCGGATCGTCATTAAAGCCGACCAGCGCCAGCTTTTGCGTGAAGTAGCTGTCCACCGCATCTTCGCCCAGCGAACGTCCGCTATGAATCGCACCAAAATAGCAGCCGAGCGTGGTACTGGCGTTATGGGCAATGATAGCGGTGATGCGCGGATGGTGGTGCAGCAGGTCCTGCGTCAATGCCGATACGCTCTGCTGCCGATCGTCGCACTCAATGATCCAGTCTGGACGAAACGGTAAACCGTATTGCAACAGGGTCGCACAATAGCCGCCAATACGTTCCGCGCGCGTTAGAGAAGAACCCAATCCGCCGACCCACGCGATACGCTGATGCCCCTGACGGATCAGATATTCGGTGGCGATGCGCGCCGCCTGGCTGTTATCCGGACGCAAGGAATCGACCTTGTCGAGGCTACTGGCCCGCGCGGCGCAAATGAGCGCAATCTGTTGCTCATGCGCCTGCGCGACCAGCGTTTCCGCCTGCGCAACGGCACCACCCAACACAATGCCATCCGCGCCCTGAGCGGCCAGAGAATCGAAGCAGCGTTGCAGATGCTGCCCGTGTTGTCCGCTTTGCGTCAGCACCAGCACTTTTCCCTGCTGCTCCAGCACTTCACTCAGCCCCGCCGTCATCGCCGCATAAAACGGCTGGCTGAGATCGCGCACAATCAAACCTATGACACCACTCTCACCGCCACGCAGGATGGAAGCTGAACGGTTACGTACGTAACCCAACTGTTCAATCGCCTGATTAACCCGCTCGGCCGTGGCGGAAGAGATACGTCCTTTACCGGACAGCACCAGAGAGACTGTCGATACCGATACGCCAGCCGCCTGCGCGACATCGTGAATAGTGGTTTTAGGCTGAGACATCCGGTTCCGTTTCCAACAACTGATGAAGAAACAAAGAGGTAAAACGTTACACTGATTCACGCAAAAATAAAGCCTGGGATTAGTCACGCTTTGTGACTATAGCCACAAAACTGCTTGGTAAAACGTTTTATCATTCTTTACCATTTTGAAAATTTGCCGCTTTTTAACCAGGAGAGACTATGTCCGCCAGCCGACCCAAAATGTCACTTTGGGAATTTTTCCAGAGTCTGGGTAAAACCTTTATGTTGCCCGTTGCCCTGCTGTCGTTCTGCGGCATTTTGCTCGGGATCGGTAGTTCACTGAGCAGCCACGATGTGCTGACGCTGATTCCGATGCTCGATCAGCCGTTCCTGCAATACCTGTTTATCTGGATGGCGAAGCTGGGTTCATTTGCCTTCAGTTATCTGCCGGTGATGTTCGCGATTGCGATTCCTCTGGGCATGGCGCGGGAGAACAAAGGCGTCGCTGCCTTTGCCGGTTTTGTCGGCTACGCAGTGCTGAACCTGAGCGTGAACTTCTGGCTCAATATCAATGGCATCTTGCCGACCACCGATGCGGCGGTGCTGAAAGCCAACAACGTACAAAACATCCTTGGCATTCAGTCGATCGACACCGGTATTCTCGGCGCGGTGATTGTTGGTGTGGTGGTGTTCTGGCTGCATGAACGCTTCCACAATATCCGTCTGCCGGATGCGCTGGCCTTCTTCGGCGGTACGCGCTTTGTGCCGATTGTCACCACCGTGGTGATGGGCTTACTCGGCTTAGTGGTGCCTCTGATTTGGCCCTTCTTTGCGCGCGCCATCACCGGCCTCGGCTGGATGATCAACAGTGCGGGTCAATTCGGCCCGATGATCTTCGGCACCGGCGAACGTCTGCTGCTGCCGTTTGGTCTGCAACATATTCTGGTGGCAATTATTCGCTTCACCGATGCGGGCGGCACGCTCGACGTCTGTGGAAAGAGCGTCAGCGGTGCCCTCACCATCTTCCAGGCGCAGCTGGCTTGCCCGGATACCCACGGCTTTGCGGAAAGCGCCACGCGTTTCCTGTCGCAAGGCAAAATGCCAGCCTTCCTCGGTGGTTTGCCGGGTGCCGCACTGGCGATTTATCACTGCGCACGTCCTGAAAATCGTCACAAAATTAAAGGGCTGCTGATTTCGGGTGTGGTGGCTTGCGTGGTCGGCGGGACTACCGAACCGATCGAATTCCTGTTCCTGTTCGTCGCACCGGTACTGTATTTGATCCACGCCCTGTTGACGGGCCTGGGCTTCACTGTGATGGCGATTCTCGGCGTGACCATCGGTAACACCGACGGCAACGTTATCGACTTCTTCGTGTTCGGCGTGCTGCACGGCCTCTCCACCAAATGGTATTGGGTGCCGGTGATTGCGGCGGTGTGGTTCGTGGGTTACTACGCCATCTTCCGGTTTGCTATCACCCGCTTCAACATCAAGACTCCGGGTCGTGAAGCAGAAGCCAGCAGCGTGGAACAGCAGGTCAGCCGCGCGGGCGTGGGGAAATCAGGTTACAACACCCCGGCGATTCTGACGGCGTTGGGCGGCGTGGACAACATCACCTCGCTGGATAACTGCCTGACGCGTCTGCGCCTCACCATTGCTGACATGAGTAAGGTAGACGATGCCGCGTTAAAAGCCAACGGTGCAATTGGTGTGGTGCATCTCAACCAAACCAGCCTGCAAGTGGTGATCGGTCCGCAGGTGCAGTCGGTGAAAGATGAAATGGCGCACCTGATGAGCGCGACGGTGTCATGATGCAGAGGTTTGATTTCGACCAGGCCGTGGATCGCCACGGCAGCTGGTGTACGCAGTGGGATTTCGTGGCGGACCGCTTTGGTGTGGAGGGCTTATTGCCCTTCACCATCTCCGATATGGATTTCGCGACGGCACCCTGCATCATTGAGGCCCTGCAACAGCGGTTAAACCATGCCGTATTGGGCTACAGCCGCTGGCAGCATGAGGACTTTACCTCGGCGATTCAACACTGGATGCAGCGCCGTTTTGCCACAGAGGTTGAGGCGCAATCGCTGGTTTACGGCCCGTCGGTGATCTACATGGTGGCGCAGATGCTGCGCCACTGGACCAAACCCGGCGATGAAGTGCTGATTCATACGCCTGCCTACGATGCATTTCATAACACCATCAACGGTAATCAGCGCCGCGTGCTGGAACTGCCGCTAAAGCGCCAGGGTAATGACTGGCAGTGTGATATGACGCAGCTGGAACCGCTGCTGGCACGACCCGATTGCAAAGTGATGCTGCTGTGCAGCCCGCACAATCCTACCGGCAAAGTGTGGCGGCGTGAGGAGTTGCAGCAAATGGCCGCGCTCTGTGCGCGTCACGATGTGAAAGTGATCAGCGATGAGATCCATATGGATATGGTGTTGGGCGACGCACAGCACATCCCGTGGAGCCAGGTGGCGCAATCTCCCTGGGCGTTGTTTACATCGGCATCAAAGAGTTTCAACATTCCGGCGCTGACCGGCGCGTGGGGCATCATTCCGCATGAAGCCGATCGCCAGGCCTGGTTCCACGCACTGAAGCAGCAGGACGGCCTATCGTCACCGGCGGTGATGGCCGTCGCGGCGACCATTGCCGCGTATCGTGAAGGTTCAGCCTGGCTGGATGCACTGCGCGATTATTTGCAGGCGAATATGCAGCACATCGCGCAACGGCTTAATGCCGCGTTTCCCGCTCTAAACTGCCAGCCCCCTGCCGCCACCTATCTGGCATGGATTGATCTTACTCCGCTCGGTATTGATGAGCAGGCACTGCAACAGCAGCTGATTCATCAGTACAAGGTGGCGATCATGCCGGGTTCGACTTACGGTGATGCCAGCCGCGGTTATCTGCGCCTCAACGCGGGTTGTCCACGTAGCAAACTGAATGACGGGCTGGATCGCCTGATTGCGGCTTTAAAATCGTATTAAATGCGCTCGGATGCTGATTAATTCAGCATCCATTTCATGACTTGCGCAAATCACTGGCGCTGTTGCGCAAGATGTTTTTATAATGCTCTGCACTTTATGAAACTTTAGCGAGTGCGACATGATTGACCTGAAACTCCCCCTGACCGACATCCACCGCCACCTTGATGGCAACATCCGCGCACAAACCATTCTTGATTTAGGTCGCCAGTTTAATCTCGCACTGCCAGCCAATTCGCTCGACGATCTGCGTCCGCATGTGCAAGTGACGGCCAATGAACCCGACCTGGTGAGCTTCCTGCAGAAGCTGGATTGGGGCGTGAAAGTGTTGGGCGATTTAGATGCCTGCCGCCGCATTGCGCTGGAAAACGTGGAAGATGCCGCTCGCGCAGGGATTCATTATGCAGAACTGCGTTTCTCGCCGGGCTATATGGCGATGACGCATAACCTGCCGATTGCCGGTGTAGTGGAAGCCGTGATTGATGGCGTGCGCGCTGGCGTAAAACAGTACGGCGTGGATGTGAACCTGATCGGCATTATGAGCCGTACCTTTGGTGATGAAGCCTGCCTGCGCGAACTGGAAGGTCTGCTGGCACACCGCGATGGGATTACTGCTGTGGATCTGGCTGGTGATGAGCTCGGCTTCCCGGGCAGTGAGTTCCTCAGCCACTTCAATCGCGCGCGTGATGCTGGTTTCCGCATTACCGTGCACGCCGGTGAAGCCGCTGGCCCGGAAAGCATCTGGCAGGCGATTCGCGAGCTCGGTGCGGAGCGTATTGGCCATGGTGTGAAAGCGATTGAAGACCGTGCGCTGATGGACTTCCTGGCTGAGCAGCGTATTGGCATTGAATCCTGCATGACTTCGAACATTCAGACCAGCACCGTGGCATCGCTGGCCACTCATCCGCTCAAAGCCTTCCTGCAGCATGGCATTCTCGCCACCATCAACACCGATGATCCGGCGGTTCAGGGAATTGAGCTGGCGCATGAGTATGAGAACGCTGCGCCGCAGGCAGGACTCACTGCCGAAGAGATGCGCCAGGCGCAGGAAAATGGTGTGACGATTGCCTTCCTCAGCGATGCAGAGAAAGCGGCACTGCGTCAGCGCGTGGCGGGATAACGCGCCTTAAAGTAAAAAAGGTGCGCATCGCTGCGCACCTTTTAATCAAGCCGCACCTGGGTGAACTGAGCTTTTGATGGCATCGGTTCCCGCAGGGTGCGCTTTCGTTTTATCACTTCAGCGACATCGTCTGGCGCTTCTCAGCGGACTGTAAGCCGAGTTCGATCAACTCCATCACCTGAATCGCCTCTTCAGCCTGTACCGGGTTTTCACCGGTGCCCGCAATCGCATCACGAATTGCTGCATAGTAAGCCGGATAGTTACCCGGCAGCGTCAGCAGCTCTTTCTCCACCATCACATCGCCTTCTGCCAGCGTCAGGGTACCGTTGCGCATGTCGTAGCCCCAGTCTTCCTGCGGTGGACGTTCACCCGCTTTCAGACGATCTTCCTGCGGATCCAGGCCGTATTTGACGTAACTGCCCCGCGTGCCGTGCACCACGAAGCGCGCCGATTCTGCCGCCACCAGCATGCTGGCGTGCAACACTACACGACGGGTAGGATAGGTCAGCACTGCGTGGAAATAATCGGTGGTTTGCGCACCCGGACGCAGTTCAGCCATATCCACGTTGATCGCCACCGGCGGACCAAATAATTGCAGCGCCTGGTCCAGCACATGCGGTCCAAGATCAAACCAGATACCGCTGCCCGGGCCTTTCATCTCACGCCAGCGCTGACGAACTTCTGGACGGAAGCGATCAAAATGCGATTCGAGATAACGCACATCACCTAAGGCGCCATCAGCCAGCAAGGTTTTCAGCGTCAGGAAGTCACTGTCCCAACGACGATTATGGAAAACGGAGAGCAGCAGCCCTTTAGCCTTAGCCAGTGCATCCAGCTCACGCGCTTGTGACAGTGTCACGGTGAACGGTTTATCCACCACCACATGTTTACCGGCATTCAGCGCCGCTTTGGCTAACGGGAAGTGAGTATCATTTGGCGTGGGTATCACAATCAGTTGCAGTGTCGGGTCATCCAGCAGAGCTTGTGGATCAGAGACCACCTGCACCGAGGGCCAATCTGCATGCACCTTGCTGGCATCGCTGCTGGAGACGGCTGCCAGTTCAACGCCTGGCGTACCGACGATCAAAGGAGCATGAAAGGTTTTGCTGGCAAAACCGTAGCCAATCAGGCCGACACGTAATTTATCGCTCATTCTCATTCCTCTTGTTCGTTACCAGACTGATTTAAGACGAATCAGCCGGTAACAACAAGGCGGAATCACCTGAAAACTCAGGAGATCGCACTCCGTGCCGGTTGCCAGCTTTCCTGCGCCACCAGGGCATCGTGCGCATCCTGACTGCGACGCCGGAAATCACTGGGACTGACACCAACCCGTTTACGGAACACGCGAGAGAAATAGAGCTGATCGTCATAACCCACTTCGCGCCCGACCGAGGCAATGGGCTCCTGAGTGGTTTGCAGTAACAGTTTGGCGCGGATCACCCGCTGATCTTCGCGCCAGCGCAGCAAATTGATCCCCATCTGTTCGCGAAACAGATGCGCCAGTCGTGATGGGGAAAGACACACATGGCGCGCCACTTCCTCGATTTTTACCTCGCTTGCCAGATGGTTAGTGACGTATTGGCAGGCTTCAATCACGCGCGGATCGCGGATTTGCTGATGACTGCGCGGATCTTCTTCCACCGCACGCAACAGCAAGCGCTCCAGCAGATTCATCGCCAGTTCCTCGGCAAAGCGACGGCCTGAGTTGTGGGTTTGCTCAATGCTGGCAAACAGACGATCAAACTCGGCACGTTGCGCTTCCGGCAAGCTTAACCGCCCCACGCCCTGACTCTCATCCTGCCACTGCAACCAGTCCGTCCAGTAAGCCCGTGGACGGAAATAGACCCAGCGGTGGAACCAGCATGGGCTGTCTGGTGAACGGCCATAGTAGTGCGGGGTTTTAGGCTGGAACAGCAGCAAGTCACCGGGTTCGCAGTCAAACGCAGATTCGCCATCAAAAATGCGGCCCTGACCTTTGATGGTCAGATTAAGGATGTAACCCTTCATGCCGAGCGGTCTGTCGATAAAGAAGTCCAGCTGATCGTTGGCATTGATCGGTGTTAAGCCCGCCACCAGCCAGGCATTAAACGGATAGCCGGGTAGCAGTGGGTTCTGCTGCTCACTGGGGGGTTCACGATGGTACATAGTGCCCTCACGGTAACCTGTAAATGCGCAGTGCCGCGCGCCAGAAGGGCGACCATTTGGCCGCCCTGCCTCATCTTTCACGGCTGGAATCAGGCCGCTTTGTTTTTCTGTTTGTAGCGGTCAAAAATCACCGCCGCTAACAGTATCAAACCGCGCACCACATACTGTGAGAACGGCGAGATATTCAATAAATTCATCGCATTCTCAACCGTACCCAGAATCAGCACGCCCGCCACCACATAAGAGATCTTACCGATGCCACCTTTCAGCGAAACGCCGCCCAGCACACAGGCTGAAATCACGATCAATTCATAACCGAGTGAAGTCATCGGCTGACCACTGGTCATGCGCGAGGCCAGAATAATGCCCGCCGCCGCCGAAACCAGTCCCGAAAGAATGAAGATGATGATGCGGGTACGCACCACCGGCACTCCAGCCAGACGTGCCGCTTCTTCATTACCGCCAATCGCCAGCGTGTTGCGGCCAAAGGTGGTTTTATTCAGCACGAAGCCAAACACAATCATGGTGGCGATGGTCAGCCAGATCGGCGCTGGCAAGCCCAGCCAGTTGGCATAACCGAGGGTGAAGAAGCGTTCATCCTCGATGCCCACCGCTTTACCGTCAGAGAAGATATAGGCCAGACCACGCACAATCTGCATCGTCGCCAGCGTGGTGATCAGCGCATTGATCTTCAGCCGGGCAATCACGAAGCCATTAATGAATCCGGTGGCCATACCGAGCACTAAACCGGCCGCAACACCCAGCCACAGGCTCTCTGTCATGTTAATCACTACAGCGGTCACTACGCCGGCGCAGGCAATCACCGACGCTACGGAAAGGTCAAAATCGCCTGACGCGAGGCAGAACAACATGCCGCAGGCCACCATGCCGGACATCGACATGGCAAGCCCCAGCCCTTTCATGTTGATGAACGTGCCAAAGTTGGGTACGAAGATAGTGCAAACGATAAACAGCAGTGCGAAGACCACCAGCATGCCGAAGTTATCCCAGATACGCCCCAGTTGCAGGCCGTTACGCTGCACCGGTGGCGTGTTGGAAGTGGTAGATGAAGCCATTGTTGCTCTCCTTTACATCAGGCCACGGCGGCCGCTTGAGGGGTTTTCGGCATCGCCAGGCTCAGCGTCAGCTGCTCCGTGGCCGCGTCGTGTGGCAGTTCTCCGGCAATTTCACCTTCGCGCATCACCACGATGCGGTCAGCCAGCCCCATGACTTCGGGCAGATCGCTGGAAGCAAACAGCACCGCGATCCCTTTATTTGCCAGTTGGTAAATCAGGTTATAAATCTCATGTTTGGCACCGACATCAATACCGCGCGTCGGCTCATCCAGCAGAATCACGTTCATCTCTTCGGACAGCCAGCGGCCCAGAATCGCCTTCTGCTGATTGCCCCCTGAAAGGTTCATGATCAGCTGCTGCGGCCCTGGCGTTTTGATATTCAGTGAGCGGATGTGGAGATCGGCGTTTTTCGCCTCCCAGCCGGGTTTAATCAGACAACCCGCCGTGAGGTTATGGCGGCGTGCGCTGATATTGATGTTGTCGCGCACCGAGTGCACCGGAATAATCCCTTCGGATTTACGATCCTCCGGGCACAGCATGATGCCCGCGCGGATCGCATCGATCGGCTGACGGATGTTGAGCTTTTTGCCATCCAGCGACACGCTGCCGCCGCGCAGTTTGGTGGCACCAAACAGCCCTTTCATCAATTCGCTGCGCCCCGCCCCCACCAGCCCAAACAGGCCGACGATTTCACCGGCTCGCACCGTGAGCGAAATCGGCATGCGCACGCCTTTGGCTTCGACCTGGTCAAGCTGCAAACGCACTTTGCCTAAGGCACGCGGCGCATAACCGTAGATATCGCCGAGGTTACGCCCCACCATCGCCTGCACCAGGTCGTCATGATGCGTATTCGGCATATCAGTGAAAGTGCGCACGTAGCGACCATCTTTGAACACGGTGATCGCATCACTTAGGGCAAAAATTTCCTCCATGCGATGCGACACATACAGCACGGTACGGCCCTGATCGCGCAGCTGTCGGATGACGCGGAACAGATGCTCGATTTCACGCGCCGAAAGTGAACTGGTCGGCTCATCAAAAGCGATGATGCGCGCATTGCGCGCCAGCGCTTTGGCAATCTCCACCATTTGCCACTGGCCGAGCGACAGATATTTCAGCGGCATATCAGGATCGATATCCATGCCAAGATTTTTTAGCTGCAAATCCGCTTCGTAGCGCAGCAGTTTGCGATTCACCAACCCGCGTTTATGGGGTAATTGGCCGAGATAGATGTTTTCCGCCACGCTCATCTCAGGCACCAGATGCAGTTCCTGATAGATGATCGCCACACCCGCATCCAGCGCATCCACGGTGTTGTTGAAGCTTTTGGTTTCGCCTTTGATGCGAATTTCACCTTCAGTCGGCTGATAACTGCCGCTGAGAATCTTTAACAGCGTGGATTTCCCTGCGCCGTTTTCGCCCATCAGCGCGTGCACTTCCCCGGCGCGGCACTGGAATGAGATATCCTGCAGCGCCTTGACGCCCGGAAAGGTTTTACTGATGCCATGAAAGGACAGAAAGGCTTTATCAGTTTCCATGGAAACTCCTCTTCGCCTCCATCCTTCGCGCCGTTGCCGCGTTGTCTTCGCGCTTTGCCCCAGCCATTAATGAAACTGGAGCAAACGCGATTGCCAACCTGCTGCAACACCCGGGATGGAGGCTGCGTTTATCAATCAGGCGACTTACATCAGCCCTTTCTTCGCCAACTCAGTTTTGAAGTTGTCGCGGGTAATCAGCACCACATCGGTGACTTCGGTGAACTTCGCGGGCTCTTCGCCTTTGGTCACCCAGTTGTAAAGCATCTGGCTGCTCTTATAACCGTGCACATCCGGGCTTGGCAGCAGCGAACCGTAGAAGCCGGTTGGTGCGCCTTTAGACAGCTCGCTCACCGCATCCACGCCGTTGATGCCAATGCCAATCACGTCGGGCGCTTTAAAGCCCTGGCCTTCGGTCGCGCGCACGCCACCCAGCACGGTGTTGTCATTCATGCCGACAATCAGCCAGTGTTTCACTTCTGGATGCTGCACCAGCAGCGAGTTACCGGCATCAAATGCCCCCGGAATATCGTTGGATTTGGTCGGCACCTGATAGATTTGCTTCTCCGGGAATCCAGCCGCTTTCAGCGCTTCCATCGAACCGCCGGTGCGACGACGCGCAGTGTCCAGCTCATTGGCGGTAATCGCCATGACGCCGGTCTCTTTCGCATCCCAGCCGCGCTTCTGCATCTCTTTGTAGAGTTCCTGTCCCTGGCGCTCACCGATTTTGGTTGCGGCCATCATCACCAACGGCACGGTGTCCATTGGCTTGCCTTTGGCGGTAACAAACTGGTCATCAACCGCAATCACTTTCAGGCCATAGCTACGCGCCTTCGCCACGATGGCTGAACCCAGCTTCGGGTCCGGGGTGCAAATCACGAAGCCTTTGGCCCCGCTCGCCGCCAGGCTATCAATGGCATTCAGGGTTTTCTCGCCGTCGGGCACGGCAATTTTGATCACGTCAAAGCCGAGATCTTTGCCAGCCTTATCAGCGAACTTCCATTCGGTCTGGAACCAGGGTTCCTCCGGTTGTTTGACGAGGAAACCGAGTTTCATGGTCTCGGCGATAGCGGATTGTGACATAACCGCGGCGAGACCTACCGCCGCCAGCGCTTTAGTGAATTTATGCATGATGCTCTCCGGCACAATGATGTTTTATCGCTGTTAATAACGAATCGGTGTAAACGCTACCAATTGGATTTCACGTTTGGGTACAGCGCAAAATCAGCGCGTTAGCTCAAAGGTTGTACAAAGGCTGTGCAAACGCTGGGCTAGTTGTAGCGGTAATGGCGAAGAAAAATGTAGAGCGGTATCACATCCCAAAACGATGACCAATTCCTCCATATATTCAGCGAAATTAACCAGTCATTAACTTTTGCTGCCGATCACAGAACGGTTCCGATGACAGAAAAGTGCATATTCTCAGCCAGCGATGACTAACCGCTTATGCACCCGCATTCCAGGATAGAGCCAGATAACTCACACAGGAGAATCCCAATGGGTGCTGGCGCCATAACAATTGGGCTGGATTTTGGCAGTGACTCGGTGCGTGCCCTCGCCGTGGACTGCCACAGTGGTAAAGAGCTGGAAAAGGCGGTGGTGAACTATCCACGCTGGGCGAAGGGTGAATTCTGTGACGCGCACGCCAACCGTTTTCGCCATCATCCACAAGACTATATCGACGCGCTGGAGCAGGCGGTGGTCGCGGTGGTGCAAGCGTTAACTCCCGAACAACGCGCTGCCGTGGTGGGGATAGGCGTGGATTCAACGGGTTCAACCCCTGCACCGATTGACCGTGACGGCAACGTGTTAGCCTTGCGCCCGGAATTCTCCACCAACCCCAACGCTATGTTTGTGTTGTGGAAAGATCACACCGCGATTGAAGAAGCGGAAGAGATTAATCAGCTGTGCCGCAATGGTCATTTCACCGATTACACCCGCTATATCGGCGGCGTGTATTCGTCGGAGTGGTTCTGGGCCAAGATTCTGCACGTGTCACGCCAGGATGCAGCAGTGCGTGATGCGGCAGTGTCTTGGGTGGAACTCTGCGATTGGGTACCGGCACTGTTGAGCGGTCGCACTGCCCCAGCACAGCTGCAACGCGGACGCTGCGCCGCCGGGCATAAATCGCTGTGGCATCCTGAATGGCAGGGTTTACCGCCCGCAGATTTTTTCCGTGCACTCGATCCGATGTTGGTTGAGCAGCTGGATTCTCCATTGTTTACCGACACCTTCACTGCTGATGTACCGGTGGGCACGCTTTCCAGCGAATGGGCGCAGCGTTTGGGATTGTCTGAGCAGGTGATTTTGTCCGGTGGGGCCTTCGACTGTCATATGGGTGCGGTCGGTGCGGGCGCGCAGCCTTATACGCTGGTGAAAGTGATTGGCACCTCAACCTGCGACATTTTAATTGCCGACAGCGAGAAAGTCGGCGATCGCGCCATTAAAGGCATTTGCGGCCAGGTCGATGGCAGCGTGGTACCGGGCGCCATCGGCTGCGAAGCGGGTCAATCGGCGTTTGGTGATATCTACGCCTGGTTTAGCCGCTTGCTGGGCTGGCCGTTGCAGCAGGCCGTGACGCGCCATCCTGAGTTGCAGCCGCAACTCGCCGAGATGCAGCAGGATTTAATCCGTTCCCTTACCGAAGCCTGGGCTGCCGATCCCCAGCTTGATCATCTGCCCGTGGTTCTCGATTGGTTCAACGGGCGTCGAACACCGGATGCAAATCAGCGCCTGAAAGGCGTAATCACCGATTTGAATCTTGGCACCGACGCGCCTGCGTTGTTTGGTGGTCTGGTGGCTGCCACGGCCTTTGGTGCCCGCGCCATTATGGAGTGTTTCGAGAAGCAGCAGATTCCGGTGGAGAGCATTCTGACGCTCGGCGGTATCGCACGGAAGTCCCCCGCCATTATGCAAGCCTGTTGCGACGTGATGAACCGTCCGCTGGATATCGTGGCTTCTGACGAGTGCTGCGCGCTGGGTGCTGCCATTTTTGCCGCCGTCGCCGCAAACGTGTATGCCGATGTGCCTGCCGCACAGCAGGTGATGGCAAGTCCGATCGCTGTGACCTTGCAACCCAACAGTCTGCGCGTGGCGGGCTATCAACAGCTTTATCAACGCTATCAAAACTGGTGCCAGGCCGCTGAACCTCAGTATGCCGCCCGCGCCACATCCGCTAAGTAAAGGAGCGAGAAATGGAACAGAACGTTTGGTTTGTGATTGGAACGCAGCATCTCTACGGAGCGGAAACCTTGCGCCAGGTTGAACATCACGCGCGCCAGGTGATGGACGGATTGAATCAGGCAGGCACACTGCCGGTACCGCTGGTGTTGAAGCCGCTGGTGAAATCACCGGATGAAGCGCTGGCGCTGTGCCGCGAGGCTAATCACGACAATAGTTGTGTCGGTATCATTACCTGGTTACATACCTTCTCACCGGCCAAGATGTGGATTGGTGGGCTGAGTATCCTGAATAAGCCGCTGTTGCAATTCCATACCCAGTTCAACGCAGAAATTCCGTGGGACAGTATGGATATGGACTTTATGAACCTGAACCAGACCGCACATGGCGGCCGAGAGTTCGGCTTTATCGGCGCGCGCATGGGCTTACAGCACAGCGTGGTGACTGGCCACTGGCAGGATAAGACCAGCCAGCAACGCATCGGACGCTGGATCAATGCGGCACTTGCGAAGCAGGCCAGCCAGCAGCTGAAAGTGGCGCGCTTTGGCGACAATATGCGCGAAGTGGCGGTGACCGAAGGCGATAAGGTGGCGGCGCAGATTCAGTTTGGTTATTCGGTCAACGGTTGGGGCGTGGGTGATTTAGTCGAGGTGGTGAACAGCGTCAGCGATGGCGATGTGCATGCGCTGATCGATGAATACGAGAGCCAGTATTTGTTCGGCGAGGCTGCCGCCGTGAATGGCGAGAAGCGTCAGAACGTGCTGGATGCGGCGCGCATTGAATTAGGTTTGAAGCGTTTCCTCGATGATGAGGGCTGCAAAGCCTTTACCACCAATTTCCAGACTCTGCACGGCATGACGCAGTTGCCAGGCTTGGCCGTTCAACGTTTGATGGGCCAGGGTTATGGTTTTGCCGGTGAAGGTGACTGGAAGACCGCTGCGCTGCTGCATATTTTGAAGGTGCAAGCCGGGAATCGTGCGGGCGGTACTTCATTTATGGAGGATTACACCTATCACTTTTCCCCGGGCAATGATTTGGTGCTGGGTTCACATATGCTGGAAGTGTGCCCTTCGATTGCTAAAGAGGCGAAGCCGTTAATTGACGTGCAGTTCCTTGGCATTGGTGGCAAAGCGGATCCGGCGCGCATGATTTTCTCCACGCCGGCTGGTCGCGCGGTGAATGCCAGTGTGATTGATATGGGCGATCGTTTCCGTTTGCTGGTGAATGTGGTGGATGCGATTGAGCAGCCGAAACCGCTGCCGAAATTGCCGGTCGCGCGTGCCTTGTGGCGTGCCCAGCCCTCACTGGCTACCGCTTCCGAGGCATGGATTTTAGCAGGTGGGGCGCACCATACGGTGTTTAGTCAGGCACTGGATTTGGATGATATGTATCTGTACGGCGAGCTGAACGGCATCGAGGTGCTGGTGATCGATGAGAATACGCGTTTGCCGGCGTTTAAAGATGCATTGCGCTGGAATGAGGCGTATTACCGGTTAGCGCGCTGATCGTGTTATGACCTGTTGAAGCCGCGTTGAGTCGCGGCTTTTTTGTGGCTAAAACCTGCGATCCAGGCAGCATAGCAACGCCCACCTTTGTCTCCTTTATGCAGGTTCGTTGCGGTTTTTTTGGCGCTGAATTTGAATCGAATTTTCAGGTTTGCACTGACTACAGCAATGACAGTCTCAATTGCACCCTAAAGGCCAGCCCGAAGAGCAAAGCGTTCGCGCCAGGGATGGCGCGGCCGATCTGCATGGATGCGGGGTTCCTTTGCGATCGGGCTGGCCTTTAGGGGGCTTCGCACCGAACCATCAGCAACTCCACCTAACTTACAAAGATGGGTGCTGTGGCTAAAAACGCGCGGTTCAGTCGACAAAGGTGGGCGTTGCGTAAAGTCGGCGTGAATACATCCCTGTAGCCTCGGACGCCGCATCCCTGCGGCGTACGCTTTACTCCACTGCCCACCTTTGTCTCCTTTATGCAGGTTCGTTGCGGTTTTTTGGCGCTGAATTTGAATCGAACGCTCAGGTTCACACTGACTACAGCAATAACAGCCCTGACCACCGTTGTCTCTATACGGAGGCTTGATGCGATGTTTTATTAGTTCAGTACTGAACAGAACTTTCAAGTTTGCAGGGACTACAGCAATGACAGTCTCAATTGCCCCATAAAGGCCAGCCCGAAGAGCAAAGCGTTCGCGCCAGGGATGGCGCGGTCGATCTGCATGGATGCGGGGTTCCTTTGCGATCGGGCTGGCCTTTAGGGGGCTTCGCACCGAACCATCAGCAACTCCACCTAACTTACAAAGATGGGTGCTGTGGCTAAAAACGCGCGGTTCAGTCGACAAAGGTGGACGTTGCGTAAAGTCGGCGTGAATACATCCCTGTAGCCTCGGACGCCGCATCCCTGCGGCGTACGCTTTACTCCACTGCCCACCTTTGTCTCCTTTATGCAGGTTCGTTGCGGTTTTTTGGCGCTGAATTTGAATTGAACGCTCAGGTTCACACTGACTACAGCAATAACAGCCCTGACCACCGTTGTCTCTATACGGAGGCTTGATGCGATGTTTTATTAGTCCAGTACTGAACAGAACTTTCAAGTTTGCAGGGACTACAGCAATGACAGTCTCAATTGCCCCATAAAGGCCAGCCCGAAGAGCAAAGCGTTCGCGCCAGGGATGGCGCGGTCGATCTGCATGGATGCGGGGTTCCTTTGCGATCGGGCTGGCCTTTAGGGGGCTTCGCACCGAACCATCCGCAACTCCACCTAACTTACAAAGATGGGTGCTGTGGCTAAAAACGCGCGGTCCAGTCGACAAAGGTGGGCGTTGCGTAAAGTCGGCGTGAATACATCCCTGTAGCCTCGGACGCCGCATCCCTGCGGCGTACGCTTTACTCCACTGCCCACCTTTGTCTCCTTTATGCAGGTTCGTTGCATTCAAAATATGAGCACCAACCCCTGCAATCCCTCCCAATATCCACAATTCTGAGCACCAAGCCTCCAACATCCTCGAATCGGCGACCCAAAACAAAAAAGGTGCGCCAATTTGCGCACCTCTTGAACATCCCACTCACGACTACGAAGTTAAACGCTTAACCGGCGCATTCTTCTGACGATCCCACATCACGGTCAGCAGGCGCTGCAGTGCGATAAACGCGAACAACAGAATACCGATGGCGATCTTCGTCCACCACGAACTCAGCGTGCCATCGAAGTTAATCCATGTCTGAATCAGCCCCTGGATCAACACCCCAAACAACGTGCCGAGCACCGTGCCCACGCCACCGGACAGCAAGGTGCCGCCGATCACCACAGAGGCAATCGCGTCCAGTTCCACGCCCAAACCTGCCAGGGCGTAGCCTGCTGAGGTATAGATCGAGAACACAATCCCCGCCAGTGTCGCCAGGGTGGTGGAAAGCATATAAATCTTGATGGTGGTGGCGCGCGTCGAAACGCCCATCAACTGCGCTGATGTCAGATTGCCGCCAATCGCATACACCTGATTACCAAAACGCGTGCGATGCGCGAGGATGATCCCGCCAATCACCACCACCAGCATAATCACTGCCAGCAAACTAAGGCGCCCGCCGCCGGGGATCTTCCACGCCAGGCTAGACAGTGTGGAATACAACGGATGATCAATGGGAATCGAATTCTCCGACACCAGATAGCTACAGCCGCGCAGGAAAAACATCCCCGCCAGGGTAATAATAAAGGCCGGGATCTTCAGCGCATCGATAAGCCAGCCCATCATGGCGCCAAACAGTGCTCCCATCGCCAGCACAATCGCGAAGGCAAGAATCGGATCGACGTGATAATCACCGATAATTTTCGCCAAAAATACACCGCTAAAGGCGATAACGGCCCCCACTGACAGATCGATACCGCCTGACAAAATCACAAATGTCATGCCCACGGCGATAATGCCGAGAAACGCGTTATCGGTCAGGATATTACAGATCACGCGTGTCGAGGCAAAGCCAGGGAACTGACTCAGGCAGAACAGATAACCGGCGACAAACACCAGCAGCGTAATCATCAATGGCAGATGGCGTTTAATCATTTTGGACGTCTCCCTTTCAGCATGGCGATAAAGCGCGGCGATTGCAGCAACAGCACACACATCACCACCACCGCTTTCACCACCTGATTCAGCTCCGGCGGGAAGCCAGACAGCAAAATACCGGTGTTCATCGACTGAATAATCAGCGCGCCAACCAGCGACAACACCAGATTAAAACGCCCGCCCATCAACGATGCACCGCCAATCACCACGGCGAGAATGGCATCCAACTCCAGCCATAGACCGGCGTTGTTAGCATCGGCGCCACGTATATCGGCTGCCACGATCAGGCCCGCGACTGCCGCACACACGCCGCTAATGGCATAAGTGGACATCACTACTAACCAGCCATTAACACCAGCATTACGTGCGGCGCGCAGGTTAATCCCCACCGCTTCGATAAACAGGCCCAGCGCGGTTTTGCGCGTCAGCAGCCACACTAACAGTGCCACCAGTAGCGTTATCCACACCGGAACCGGCAGCATCCACAGCGAGCCGCTGCCAAACCAGCCGAGGCTGTCGCTGTTAAAGGTCACAATCTGACCCTGGGTAATCAGCTGAGCGATACCGCGCCCGGCCACCATCAAAATCAACGTGGCCACAAACGGCTGAATCTTCAGCAGCGCCACCAGCACACCGTTCCATAAGCCGCAGGCCAGGCCGGTGCCGAGTGTGGCGAGAATAATAAAACTCAGGCTGTGTCCCGCAACCGTCAGCGTGGCCGCTGTCGCCCCCGCAATCGCCATCACTGCGCCGACCGACAAATCAATCCCGCCAGTGGCAATCACCAGCGTCATACCGACCGCCAGTAAGGCGACGGGTGCAGCGCGGTTGAGGATATCAATCGGGCTGCCGAACAGGCGGCCGTCCTGAATATGCACGGCAAAAAAATTGTTGGCGACCAGGCTATCCACCAACAGCACCAGAATCAGCGCGACGATTTGCGGCATGCCTGGCGGTAACTTCGGCTTACGCCGTTCAGGTTTTGGATGTGTCATAGGGGATTCAAGCATGTTGTGCTCCTCCATCGGCGATGGCATTGACGATCGATGCCACCGACAGCTGCTCCAGCGGGATTTCAGCCACCTGCTTCAAATCACGCATGATCAACACGCGGTCGGCATAGCCCACCAGCTCTTCGAGTTCAGAGGAGATAACCAGTAACGCCAGTCCATCGGCGCACAGGGTTTCAATCAAACGAATGATCTCGGCATGTGCACCGACGTCAATGCCGCGCGTCGGTTCGTCGAGAATTAAGAATTGCGGCTTCGTCACCAGCCAGCGTGACAGCAGCACCTTCTGCTGATTACCGCCGGAGAGTAATTCCACCGGCTGATCGGCATGTGGCGTGCGAATTCCCAGGCTTTTGATAAAGCGATCGGCGATGGCCTGCTGCTCACGCCGTTTAATCGGTCGCAGCCAGCCGCGTTGGGCCTGTAGCGCCAGAATAATATTCTCGCGCACCGATGCAGCGCCGATAATACCGTCGGTTTTACGATCTTCCGGGCAGAACCCCATGCCCAGATGGGAGGCTTTGGCCGGTGTCCGGATGTGCTGCACTTTGCCTTTGATGGTGGCAGTACCCCGATCCGCACGACGGATACCAAACAGCACTTCGGCGGTTTCCGTGCGCCCCGATCCCAGTAATCCCGCTAAGCCCACCACTTCTCCCGGACGCACCTCCAGGTCGAAAGGCTCAATGGTGCCCTTCTTGCCGTAGTCTTTGAATGACACCACCGGTTGGTTGCTTTTCAGCGTGCTGCCCTGACGCTGCAAGGCAGTTTCCAGTAACTCGCGCCCCAGCATCAGTTTGATCAATTCGATTTGCGGCAGCGATGCCGTATCACGCGTGGCTATAAACTGGCCATTGCGCAAAACGGTAATACGATCGGTGATGCGATATACCTGGTCGAGAAAATGAGTCACAAAAATCAGGCTCATCCCTTTGGCTTTCAGTTGCGCCATCAGGGTGAATAGCATTTCCACTTCGCTGGCATCGAGGCTGGCGGTGGGTTCATCGAGGATTAACACCTGTGCGGAGAGATCCACGGCGCGGCAAATCGCAATGATTTGCTGCATCGCCACCGAGTAATGGCCCAGGGGACGCGCCACGTCGAGCGCAAAACCGTAGTTGCGCATCAGCGCATCGGCATCGCGCACCATACGTTTACGGTCGATCATGCCAAAGCGGCGCGGCTCGCGGCCGATGTAGAGATTGTCTGCCACCGACATATTCGGCAGGAGATTCACCTCCTGATAAACCGTGCCGATGCCCATTTGCTGTGCATCGGCGGTATTGTGCGGTGAAATGGCAGTGCCATTCAGGGTGATGGTGCCTGCATCACGGGTGTACACGCCGGTCAGCACTTTAATCAGCGTGGATTTCCCGGCGCCGTTTTCGCCCAGCAGCGCCATGATCTCGCCTTTGCGAATGCTGAATGAGACATTATCCAGCGCTTTCACGCCGGGGAAACCTTTGCTGATACCGTTGAGAGTCAGGAGTGCGGATGCATCTGCGGTGCTCATCAGGTTCTACCTCGCCTTACGTCATGAATAACCGCCCCGAAGGGCGGTTGCGGGGATCAGTAACCCATGCCTTTTTTGGTGTCGAGCTGTGCCTGCGCTGAGTCTGGCAGAAACAGTTTCGATTCGGTTTTGATGATTTTTGGTGGCATCGTGCCGTCTTTTTTGAATTTCTCCAGCGCATCGAATGCAGGACCCGCCATGTTTGGCGTCAGCTCGACGTTGGCATTGGCCTCACCCGCCAGCATCGCTTTATAGATATCCGGTACGCCGTCGATAGAACCGGTCAAAATATCTTTGCCTGGCTTCAGACCCGCTTCTTTAATGGCCTGAATGGCGCCGATCGCCATATCATCGTTGTGCGCATACACCATGCAGATGTTCTTGCCGTTGTTTTCCGCTTTGATAAAGCTCTCCATCACCTCTTTACCTTTACTACGGGTAAAGTCGCCGGACTGCGAACGGATCACTTTGATGTTTTTGTGACCCGCGATGGCTTCGGCGAAGCCTTTTTTGCGGTCGATGGCTACGCTGGCACCTACGGTGCCTTGTAACTCAACCACGTTACACTTCTTATCGCCGACCGTTTTCACCAGCCAGTCACCGATCAACTTGCCTTCCAGCACGTTGTCTGCGGTCACCACCGCCATGTACAGCGACTTATCTTTCACCACGATGGCGCGATCTAACAGGAACACCGGGATTTTGGCGTCTTTGGCTTCTTCCAGCACCGGTTCCCAACCGGTTTGTACTACCGGAGCGATGAAGATGGCGTCAACGCCCTGTGCGATAAACGAGCGCACCGCTTTGATTTGGTTTTCCTGCTTCTGCTGACCATCGGCGATTTTCAACGTGATACCGCGCTTTTGCGCTTCGCTTTTCGCCACGTTGGTTTCTGCTGAACGCCAGCCAGACTCCGAGCCAACCTGTGAGAAGCCCACCGTCATGTCAGCGGCAAGTACCGAAGCACTGAGTGCTGAACTGACCATGGCGGTTAAGAGTAAACGTTTCCACATAATTTCATTCCTCTGAAGGGAGTGTGCTGTAGGGGTACAAAACGCAGATTAAGCCTGGCGCAAAAGCGAGAAAACAAGCGCGACATGCCTCACAAAATAGAATGAATTAAAGGAGTTACGAAATTATCCATGTAAGAAGTCATACCAGCTATATGGACAATTTGCCTGATATTTATTTCAGTGACGGTTAAATAAATGTAATAAACAGAATCGGTTAGGATGGTGGCTACTGGAAGCGATTACAGACGCTGCGTAAAGAATGGTTATCGACTACGGGCACAAGCAATGATCAGTTTTGTGATTACTCGCACACTCCATGATTTAGAGTTTCAAAGCGTGTAGATGCCATTGCTGAACTGTTCGACATAAATCGGCCTAATAAACGTCTTATATGAATGAAAGTCAGGGCACTAAGCCTGATAAAGAATGAAAACTTTCATTTACGATAAAGGTGTGAGCTTTTTTCACATCATGCTGTCCGTCGGGGTTGAATTTGTCTTAATCCCGTCCGGAAATGCGCGTTTATAACGGCAAAATGAAGAAAAAATGTCTTTTGATGAGCGAATTAGCTCATGTGGTCTGATTTTTGAATTTTTTTAATGCTGGCGTATGGACTCTGTCAGTGCGCTCCCTATACTTGGGCACTTCCGAGCACTTTATTTTTAGATGGCAATCATGACTGCGCTAGATTACCTGCTGAAATTCCGCAAAGTGAATAATCTCGATAGTCTGGAAAAACTCTACGACCATCTTAATTATTCGCTGACCGATGACAATGACATCATCAATATGTATCGCGCTGCCGATCATCGTCGTGCTGAACTTGTTTCCGGCGGCCGCCTTTATGATATGGGCCGCGTGCCGAAATCAGTCTGGCGCTACGTAATGTAATGGGTTTTCCCCGCCTTTTTCTGCACTATTGCGTTGTCCATGTCGGGCGTGCCCCGTTTGGACATACAACGCCTTCTTAATTTCGCTACAGGATCCACAAGATGACCGAATCGGTAAACCCGCCGCGTATTGCTGGCTGGCTGTTGTTGCCGCTGGCCTGGTTGATTATGACGATGCTGACCAGTGCGCTGGTGGTGGCCATGTATCTGAGTCCGTTGTTTGATGCAGAATTGCGTACCACGTTGTTTACTCATGCCAGCCAATTGTTCACGCAATGGGCGATTTCCCTGCTCACCGCAGGCGTGGTTTGGGTCTACAGTATCTGGGTTTGCTGGATGTTCTGTAAACGTTCGCGCCGTTTACCGCGCCATTACATCCTGTGGCTGCTGATGACAGTATTACTGGCGTTGAAAACCTTTGCGTTCACCCCGGTGGCGGATAGTAAAGCGATTCAAACGTTGCTGTTGTCGCTGTTGGCTGCCGCAGTATTTGTGCCTTACTTCAAACGTTCCAAGCGTGTGAAACAGACGTTTATCCAACCGTAATGGCGCGAGTTTCGTCAGGAATTTAATTCTGAGTGCTCTCAACACCCACACATTTTGTGAAGAGGTTGAGATGCACCTCTCAATTCCGGATAATAGACGCCTTTCGGCTTCCCAGGTTAAAAAATGACCGATTACTTACTTCTCTTTATTGGCACCGTGCTGGTGAACAACTTCGTGTTGGTCAAATTCCTCGGCCTATGCCCCTTTATGGGCGTGTCAAAAAAACTGGAAACGGCCATTGGCATGGGACTCGCCACCACTTTCGTGATCACTCTGGCAGCGATCTGCGCCTGGCTGGTGAACCATCTGATTCTGGTGCCGCTCGATCTGGTGTACTTGCGTACTCTGGCGTATATCCTGGTGATCGCCGTGGTGGTGCAATTCACCGAGATGGTGGTGCGCAAAACCAGCCCGTCACTCTATCGCTTACTGGGTATCTTCCTGCCGCTGATTACCACTAACTGTGCGGTGCTGGGTGTTCCTTTGCTGAGTGTCAATCTTAACCACACCTTTTTGCAGGCCGCAGTTTATGGCTTCAGTGCCTCGCTTGGCTTCTCGCTGGTGATGGTGCTGTTCGCCGGCATGCGTGAACGCCTGGTATTAGCCAACGTCCCTGCCCCGTTCAAAGGCAACTCGATTGCATTGGTCACCGCAGGTTTGATGGCGCTGGCCTTTATGGGCTTTACCGGGTTGGTGAAATTCTAATGACCGCGATTTGGATTGCTATTGTGGCTATTGCTGCGCTGGGCCTGGTATTTGGCGCCCTGCTCGGCTATGCCTCGCGCCGATTCGAGGTGGAAGAAGATCCGATCGTTGAACAGATCGACAGCATTCTGCCGCAGAGTCAGTGTGGCCAGTGCGGATATCCGGGTTGCCGTCCTTATGCGGATGCCGTTGGCAATAACGGTGAAGCCATTAATAAATGCGCCCCCGGCGGCGAGCAGACCATGCTCAAGCTGGCCGCACTGCTGAACGTTGAACCGCAACCGCTGGATGGCGGTGAGGAAGTGCAGGAGCCGATCCGCACGGTAGCCTGGATCGATGAAGCCAACTGCATCGGCTGCACCAAATGTATTCAGGCTTGCCCGGTGGATGCGATTGTCGGTGCCACCCGCGCCATGCACACCGTGTTGAGCGATGTCTGCACTGGTTGCGATCTGTGCGTAGCACCTTGTCCGACCGATTGCATTGAGATGCGTCCCGTTGCCACGACCACGGCCAACTGGAAATGGGATCTCGAAACCATTCCTGTACGGGTGATCCCGGTAGAAACTCATGCTTAATTTGTTAAACCTGTTCCGCAAAGAGAAGCTGTGGGATTTCCAGGGCGGCATTCATCCGCCGGAAATGAAAACCCAGTCTAACGGCACGCCGTTGAGGCAGTTGCCGCTGCCTGAACAATTCATCATTCCGTTAAAACAGCATATCGGCCATGAAGGCGAGATTTGTGTCTCACCGGGCGATCACGTCTTGCGCGGTCAGGCGCTGACGTTTGGCAGCGGACGCATGCTGCCGGTGCACGCACCGACCTCCGGCACCATCGAAGCGATTGCGCCACATATGACCGCGCACCCTTCGGGTCTTTCCGAACTGTGCATTTTCCTGCGCGCCGATGGTGAAGATCGCTGGACTGCACTCGATCCGCAACCTGACTATCGTGCGCTTCCGCGTGAAGATGTCGTCAAGCGCATCCATGAGGCAGGTGTCGCCGGTTTAGGTGGCGCTGGCTTCCCGACCGCCACCAAGCTACGTGGCGGATTGCGCGGCGTCAAAACCCTGATTATCAACGCTGCGGAGTGCGAGCCTTACATCACCGCCGACGATCGCCTGATGCAGGACTGCGCGGCTGAAGTGCTGGAAGGTTGTCGTATCCTCGCCTGGGTGTTGCAGGCTGAGCGCGTGCTGATTGGCATCGAAGATAACAAACCCGAAGCGATTGCGGCGCTGACGCAGGCTTTGGGCGGTGATTGCGAGTTGCAACTGCGCGTCATCCCCACCAAGTACCCATCGGGTGGCGCCAAACAATTGACCCAGATTCTTACTGGCGTTGAAGTACCGCACGGCGGTCGATCCACTGATATTGGCGTACTGATGCAAAACGTTGGTACGGCCTGGGCGGTTAAGCGCGCCATTATCGATGGCGAGCCGATTACCGAACGCGTCGTCACGCTGACCGGCGAAGCCATTGCGCAGCCGCGCAACGTGTGGGGACGTCTGGGCACGCCGGTTAGCCATCTGTTGCATCATGTGGGTTTCGCGCCGGGTTCACGTCAGATGGTGATCATGGGCGGCCCATTGATGGGCTTTACGCTGCCATCACTCAACGTCCCGCTGGTTAAAATTTCCAACTGTATCCTGGCGCCTTCTGCCAGTGAGATGGGCAATAACGAAGAAGAACAGTCTTGTATTCGTTGCAGCGCCTGTGCGGACGCCTGCCCGGCGAAACTGCTGCCTCAGCAGCTGTTCTGGTACAGCCAGGGCGGCGATCATGAGAAGGCGCGCGCTCACAATATCGATGACTGCATTGAGTGCGGTGCCTGTGCGTACGTCTGCCCAAGTAATATTCCGCTGGTGCAATATTATCGCCAGGAGAAGGCCGAGCTGCGCGCTATCGATCTCGAAGCGAAGCGCACCGCTGAAGCTAAAGCGCGCTTTGAAGCGCGTCAGGCGCGTTTAGAGCGGGAAAAACTGGCGCGTGAAGCGCGTCATGAAGAAGCTAAACAGCGTGTGGCACTTAGCGATCAGGGTGAACGTGACGTGGCGATTGCTCGCGTGAAGGCGCGTGCCGCCAAAACACCGGAACAGGAAACCGCCGAGCGCGAGGCGCGCCATGCGCAGGCGTTGGCTCAGCAGGCGGAAAAACAGTCTGAAACGCAGGCGCTGAGCAAGCAGTCTGGCGATCCGCGTAAAGCCGCTGTTGAAGCGGCCATTGCGCGTGCTAAGGCGAAGAAGTCTGGTGTGGCGGCTGGCGAACAACCGTCTGAAACTGCTGGTGTTGCACCCTCCGCTGAGGCTGATCCACGTAAAGCTGCGGTTGAAGCCGCCATTGCGCGCGCCAAAGCGAAGAAAGACGCTGCGGCGGCTAGCGAACAAAATCCTGAAACTGCTGATGCAGCCCCGGTCGCTGAAGTTGATCCGCGTAAAGCGGCGGTTGAAGCCGCCATTGCGCGCGCTAAAGCGAAGAAAGCCGCTGCGGCTGGCGAACAAGCGCCTGCATCTGCTGATACAGCCCCGGTCGCTGAAGTTGATCCTCGTAAAGCCGCGGTTGAAGCCGCTATTGCGCGTGCTAAAGCGAAGAAAGCCGCTGCTGCTGGCGAACAAGCGCCTGCATCTGCTGATGCAGTCCCGGCCGCTGAAGTTGATCCGCGTAAAGCGGCGGTTGAAGCCGCCATTGCGCGTGCTAAAGCGAAGAAAGCCGCTGCTGCTGGCGAACAAGCATCTGAACCTGCTGATACAGCACCGACCGCTGAGGTTGATCCTCGCAAAGCCGCAGTTGAAGCCGCTATTGCCCGTGCTAAGGCGAAGAAAGCGGCTGCGGCGGCTGAGCAGATATCTGAACCTGCTGACGAACCACACGCACCTGAGCCTTCTGATGCAGCACCTGCCGCTGAAATCGATCCGCGTAAAGCCGCGGTGGAAGCGGCCATTGCGCGCGCTAAAGCGAAGAAAGCTGCGGCAGCTGCCGAGCAAGCTTCTGCGTCTGTTGAAGCCGCACCTGAATCATCTTCTGAAGTAGAGGCTGCTGCCTCTCCTGACTCCGCCGACCCACGAAAAGCGGCCATTGCCGCCGCGGTCGCCCGTGCCAAAGCGCGTAAAGCGCAGCAGCAGCCTTCGACGACTGAGGATTAAATGGCTTTTCGTATCGCAAGTTCCCCTTATACCCACAACCGCCGCAGCACCGGCAACATCATGCTGCTGGTGGTACTGGCTGCGCTGCCGGGTATGGCCGCGCAGTGGTATTTCTTTGGCGTGGGTTTTCTGATTCAGGTATTGCTCGCCACCGCCACCGCATGGATCACCGAAGGCGCCATTTTGCGTCTGCGCAAAACACCAGTGGTTCCGACTCTCTCGGATAACTCCGCCCTGCTCACCGCGCTGCTGCTCGGCATCAGTCTGCCGCCGCTGGCGCCCTGGTGGCTGGTGGTCATTGGTACCGTGTTTGCCATTGTTATCGCGAAACAACTGTATGGCGGCCTGGGTCAAAACCCCTTCAACCCAGCGATGGTCGGTTATGTGGTCTTACTGATCTCCTTCCCGGTACAGATGACCAGCTGGTTGCCGCCTGAGTCATTGCAGGCAATCAAACCCGGCCTGCTGGATTCTCTCAGCATGATCTTCACCAATCACACGCTGGCCGGTCAAACCATGCAGCAGTTGCAGCTCGGGGTGGATGGCGTCAGCCAGGCCACGCCGCTGGATACCTTTAAAACCGGCTTGCGCGCTGGACATAGCGCAGAACAGTTGCTGGCGGAACCGATCTATACCGGTGTGCTGGCGGGATTGGGCTGGCAGTGGATCAACCTCGGTTACCTGCTGGGCGGTATGCTGCTGCTGGCAAAAAATGCCATTCGCTGGCACATCCCCGTCAGTTTCCTGGTGTCGCTGGCCTTCTGCGCCACCCTTGGCTGGTTGTTCTCGTCGGAATCGCTGAACTCGCCCCTGATTCATTTGTTCTCCGGCGCGACCATGCTCGGCGCGTTCTTTATCGCCACCGATCCGGTCACCGCCTCGACTACCAACCGTGGTCGCCTGGTGTATGGTGCACTGATTGGTTTGCTGGTGTGGTTGATTCGCAGCTTTGGCGGCTATCCGGACGGCGTGGCGTTCGCCGTTTTGCTGGCAAACATTTGCGTGCCGCTGATTGATTACTACACCCAGCCGCGCGTTTACGGCCATCGCAAGGATTAATGATGTTCGATGCTATTCGTAAAAATGCCGTGACGCTGGCGGCGTTTGCGGTGATCACCACCGGCGTCACTGCGGTAGTGAACTATGTCACCAAGCCGACGGTGGAACATCAAACGGCACTGCAGCAAAAAAACCTGCTCGATCAGGTAGTGCCTACCGAGATGTATGACAACCACATTCAGCAAGAGTGTTTCCTGGTGACGGATGCAGCGGCATTAGGCAATAACCAGCCGCATCATCTCTATCTGGCGCGTAAAGGTGATAAACCCGTCGCGGCGGCGCTTGAGACTACCGCGCCAGACGGCTATTCTGGTGCGATTCAGATGCTGGTCGGTGCCGATTTTCACGGCAAAGTATTAGGTGTCCGCGTAGTGGAACACCATGAAACGCCTGGACTGGGCGACAAGATTGAACTGCGCATTTCCGACTGGATCAACAGCTTTAACGGCAAAGTGGTGCACGGTGCCGACGACAAGAACTTTGCGGTGAAAAAAGACGGCGGTGAATTTGATCAATTTACCGGCGCGACCATTACCCCGCGTGCAGTGGTGAATGCCACTAAACGTACCGCATTACTGATTGAAACGTTGCCAGCGAAGCTCTCTTCGCTGCCCGAATGTGGAGATGCACCATGAGTGAAGCAAAATCCCTGCTGGTTGGCGGCCTGTGGAAGAACAACTCCGCCTTGGTGCAACTGCTCGGCTTGTGTCCGCTGCTGGCCGTGACCTCAACCGCCACTAACGCCCTCGGCCTTGGCCTGGCCACCACGCTGGTGTTAACCATCACCAACAGCGCTATCTCCGCCTCGCGTCGTTGGGTGCCGGCGGAAATCCGTATCCCTATTTACGTAATGATCATCGCTTCGGTAGTGAGCTGCGTGCAGATGCTGATCAATGCTTACGCTTACGGGCTGTATCAGTCATTGGGAATCTTTATTCCCCTGATCGTGACCAACTGTATTGTGGTGGGCCGCGCGGAAGCGGTGGCGTCGAAAAGCAGCATCCCGCTCTCGGCGCTGGATGGATTTGCCATTGGTATGGGCGCGACCTGCGCGATGGTGACGCTAGGTTCGATTCGTGAATTGATCGGTAGCGGCACCCTGTTTAACGGTGCTGACCAACTGCTGGGCCCCTGGGCCAAAGCGCTGCGCATTGAAGTATTTCATTTTGATTCACCGATGCTGCTGGCTATGTTGCCGCCTGGAGCTTTTATTGGCTTAGGCATGCTGCTGGCCGGTAAATATCTGATCGATCAGAAAATGAAGCAACGAGCCGCCCTGCGCGCTGCTGAACCTGAAGCCGCGCCACAAGGTGAAACCGGGAAGGCCGTGTGAACAAGGAAAAGCGCCTGCAAATTCTCACGCGCCTGCGTGATGACAACCCGCATCCCACAACGGAACTGTACTTCAGTTCACCGTTTGAACTGCTGATTGCGGTGCTGCTGTCCGCACAGGCCACCGATGTGAGCGTGAACAAAGCCACGGCGAAGATGTATCCGGTGGCAAATACCCCCGCCGCTATATTGGCTTTGGGTGTTGATGGCGTGAAAGAGTTCATCAAGACCATCGGCCTGTTTAACAGCAAGGCAGAGAATGTGATCAAAACCTGCCGCATCCTCATCGAGCAGCACGGTGGTGAAGTTCCAGAGGACCGTGCGGCATTAGAAGCCCTGCCCGGCGTCGGACGCAAGACCGCCAACGTGGTGCTGAATACCGCTTTTGGCTGGCCGACCATTGCCGTGGATACGCATATTTTCCGCGTCAGCAATCGCACCCGCTTCGCGCCCGGCAAGAATGTCGAAGAAGTGGAAGATAAGCTGATTAAAGTGGTGCCCTCTGCTTTTAAAGTCGATTGCCACCATTGGTTAATCTTGCACGGCCGCTATACCTGCGTGGCACGTAAACCGCGCTGCGGCTCCTGCCTGATTGAAGATTTGTGTGAGTTTGACGCTAAAGAGTCTTAGTGTCCGCCAGGGGCTTCAGCCACGGCTCCCACAGAAAGACTGAGTCCGTCGCCAGCGCGCGAAGATGGTCCGTATCCGCACCGCAGGCGTTAATCAGGGATTGCAGTGGCATCAGTCTTCCTCGCTGACAAAGGTTTCATCCGGCACGTCCGGGGTGTCACTGATAATGAAAATGTCGGCCGGGAGCGTGAAGTTGCGCAGCTTCAGCAGCGCCAGCGGCCCTTCCCCCGCTTCTGTTCGCAGAATGTAGTTCAGCGGACGACCGTCCGGAGCCTGCCAGGTGAGCCGCCAGCTGCTGCTGATGCCCGGATTAGCGCTGACCTGAGCCTTATCCAGCAGGCGAATCAGGCCCCAGCTCCCTGGCATATCACCATACTGGCGGGTGCCGGCCTTCGTGCTTATCCAGCTCAGTGATGCGCCGGGCGCTTCAGTGTCAGCCGGCCAGGTGAAGCGTTTCCACACCGGCTGCTGATTCATGTAGGTGAGCTTCTGACTGTCAATAATCAGATCAGTCTGCATAACGTCTGCAGCCGTACCAGGACGCAGCTCAAAGTGCAGCCCGGCCTCACCATTGGTGAACACCACGTCGGAAATCCGGCTGAGCTGATTAAGCGCCTGCAGAAAGGCCGGGTTAAACGTCAGCCCCTGGGCGTTGATACTGTCCGGTACCCAGCGGGTGCCTTCGCGGTGCAGCACGCCGCTCAGACGCGACTGCAGGAAGCGGGTGATGCGTCCGTTCTCAACGTTCAGATATTTCGCCAGCAGCGGCAGTGACACCTCACTGCTGACCTTTTTAAACGGATAACGGCCGCCAAATGCGCTGTTCCACTCGTTCACCACCGACTGCTGCCACTGGGCGTTCAGGCTGCCCGCAGCCGGCATCAGCACCTGCTGCCAGGCCTGCTCCATCGGGCGCACAAACACCGTCTGCCCGAAACCGCTCCACTCCTGCCCCAGCCCGGCGGCGACCAGGCTGCCGTAATCACGCGTGTCAGTCAGGTCCACGGTTTTCCCCTGAAATACCGTCTGCGCCAGCGTCTGCGTCATGGCCTGCGGGTCTGCCGCGTTGGTGACCTGCTGCAGGCGCAGACGCACCTGAGTCACGCGCGTCAGGAAGGTGCGCAGGCTCATACTGCTGCTGCCCTGACTGTCAGTCAGCGCCAGCAGCGGGCCGAAAGTCGCATCGAGTGGGCCGCTCGGGCCGCTGTTCTGGTCAATGGCAGGGCGCTTTTCGCGGTTAAAGAGGTTCTGCGCGGATTTCACCAGTGAGTCGCCAATCGCGCCGCCGCTCTGTGCAGTGCGGCCCTGCACATTAAGCGTGTTCATTAATGCCACCAGCGGCGACTGTCTGACGTCTGCCATCAGCGTGAGCTGGTCGATAGCGTCTGAAAGCGTCGGTGCCGGCTGGAGGCGCAGGCTGTTCAGGAAGTTCAGCCAGGCGGCGCTGTAGTCGGTAAAGTAACGGCTGGTGAGCCGCGCTTCCAGCGCTTCGGGTGAGGATGAATCACCGGCAGACGGCGGCGCATCACTCAGTACCCAGTCCATCTCCTCACTCCGCTCCCTCGCCACTTTTTCAATCGCGGGTTTAACGCCGTCTTCCCACGCCTGACGGGTGAACATGCCGGGCACCACTTCATCGGTGGTAAACAGGCGACCCGCATCCGTATCGCCGGTCATGTCTGCCAAGCGCATATCGGCATACTGGTGCGCCACCTGCGCCAGCACCCGCTGATATTGGCGGGACTCGCTGTTAGTCACTCCCATCTGGCGAACCAGCAGGGAACGCACCTGCCCGACCAGCTCCGGGTCTGTTTTTAGCGCCCATTCAGGGTGAGCATTGAGATTCTCTGCATAAAAAGCCAGCAGCGGACTCCCGGCGCCCTGCCAGTATGCCTTGTCGACACCCTCCCGCTGCGTCCAGTTCTGCATCAGCGCCTGGCTGAACCAGCGGGGAGCCATACGTTCAGGGCGCGTCAGCATCAGGTAGAGTCTGAGCTGCGTGTAGGCCTGCTTTGACTGCGTTTCCCTGAGCGGGTTGTCGGGCGCTAATAATGCATAGGCTTTCAGTGCTTCAGTAATCTGCAAGGCTGCTGCATCGCGAAGCAGAGGCAGGGCCGCCTTACGGTAACGAGGCCACAGGGCGGACAGCAGCTCATCGTTCTGACTCAGTCCAAGACGACTGTACCAGGGCGTACCATGCTCCTGGCGATACTGTAATTGTCCGATCGTGTCCTGAAGCAAGCCCATCGCAGCAAGCCGTTGTTTTAAAGACTGACTGCTGTCAGAAGCATTTTCAGTCACCTGTACGGCATCACCGATAATGCTGCGATTGGCGGCGAAAGAGACCAGCATTCCTACTCCCCACAGTACCACCAGCACACAGGCGGCTGCGGCGAGAATGCGATTCCACTGCATGCCATAGCGAGACGGGCGAAGATGAGCAGGGAGTTCATTTGAAGACGCAGGCAGCGCATCCCAGCGGTTATCGCGTATCCAATGGTGTGGCACCGTAAGTGCCGTACCTTCCGATTGCGGGCTGAACACCATCCCCGCCAGCGGCAGAGAGCGATGAACACTCTGCAGCGGAGAAAGCAGCGTAGTTATCGATTCAGGCACACGCGCCAGCTGGTCCGCGAGGCTCAGCAAAAAGTGATGCTGCGGCGAGCCCGCCACCTGCTGGGTCCCCTGCGCGATGAGATCCGCCGCCAGTGCCGCGAGCAATGCATCGTGATTATTGGTTGTGGAAGTCTGGAACCCAACGGCCTGAGTTATACGGCCAGATTGCTTTCCAGCCCGTGTATGCAATGACCAGACGAACAGCGGCAGTCGCCAGCCGAGCATATTGCAGCGAGCCGATAAGGCATGTGCGGTGGCATCCATCGCGGCACTGGAAGGTTGCGAAGTAGTGGGCAACCCGCCAATGTCGTTAAGCTGGTCAGCAGCAGAAGTCACCCAAATTATCGCGTCTGCAGGACGGTGACGCAGACGCTTTAAAGCAATCAGCCAGTTTTCATCAGTTTGAGAGGCGGGATCGCCGCCCCACAACAACAGCGTACCACTGTCCTCTTGCCAGAGTTGATTGGTCAGGCCAGGTGCCAAGCGTTCAACGTCTGACACGCTGCCCGTGATGAGAAGGATGTGAACTTTGAAATTCCAAAGACGGCCGTGTTGTTGGCGGAGAGCATAATGGAGATGCTGAAGAATAATCCGGTGATTTTCAGTTGAAGTGGTTTTTTTCTTATCTAATTGCTTGTCGTGCCCAATTATTTTTTGAGGTAAATATTGCTCTTGCTCTTCGCCAATTGACTTTTTCTGAGAAAAATGAAGAGTAAAGACAGCTATTATTAAAGCTATTACACACATCCCCCAGATTAACCAAACATATTCAAAATTTACGCCTAAGATATCCATACCACTTCTGAAAGTAGTGATCAGGAATGCACTTACGCATGCAAGCGCCACGACTAATATTGAATATCCTGTTACACTAAAACGCCGAATGACCGGCGAAGCTGTTGATGTCATAAAAACAACTTCCTTGTAATCAGACAAAATGAATAGGCTTTATCCTTGCCATCTGATATTAATAATTGAGTTTCTCCCGTTCTAATTGCAGCATCAACTAATAATGAAATAGAAACAGGAAAGGATAATGGTCCTGGCGGGCCAAATGAATGATTAACAACCAAAAATGGATATCGAGAAGGAAGTGCCCATTTTTTTTCTTCAGCATAGCGTACGATTGTAATCTTATCAGCCTCCTCAACTCCCGAAAGCCATACATGCTTCATTTCTGAAGCCTCCAACCTGTTATACTCTGTCAGAATATCAAGTGATTTCGTCAGAGAGTTTGAATGCAAAAATCTCCCTACACCTGCTTTGACAAGGAATGAATCACTCTTGATCATTTCTGATGAACATATAAGACTTGCGTTAATGAATTCACTATATCCACATTCAACAGAGTTAGGCCAATCCTGTAAGGTAATAATCAGTGCCATTTCTTTAATCGAACAGAATTCAGAACCTGAAAAGTATTGGTCAGTTACAGATACAATATTAGGGACAATATCCCATTGTTTAAATACAGCCTCAGAAATGTGAGATGCATCATGCTTTTCTGTTTTGAGCAAAATGATGTCATAAAGACTATTTCGATAACCAGGGCATTGTCTTTCCAGATTTTCATCTAAAAAAATAAACTTAGCGCTTAAATTCAAAAAATCGTGGTGTAGATGTCTGCATTTAACTGGATATGCAGGAATATCAGAAGGATCTCCAATTAAAGCTTCGCTTCCATTTTCTTCAGGACACAAGATTATATTTGCTATAACCGGCCTTTGCCACATAGCCCAACGCTGCCAATGAGATTTGGTAAATTGAGTCTGAATATCCCATAATATAGCTGCATTGGAAGATTGATCATAGCGAAACCAAACAACTCCAACGAGACATAGCCATATCATAACTGAAGGTAGCAAACCATTAACCATTACATCTCTGTAGCTATTATCCCTCAAAAATAAAATAGAGACCAATGCCCCCAGGGAAATCAAAACAAGAAAAATAATTGTCAGAAATTTAATGGATGGTTTTTTCAAGATTTTTTTTGATGGGATATCTGGAATTGGCCAATTCATTTTATTTAATCTACCATCTCATTTCGAAAGCTGATAACTTTGCAACCACATTCACATACGCAGTCGTGAACAACCACCTGAACGCCATTATCAAACACTGTAGGATCGCCTTGCTGAATGTGGTTAGAACCATGCAGTGGGCATGAAACGCTATCTCCTACTAATGCAACTTGTACACCTTCGACATACATGGTTGATGTGGCTGATATAACCTTACCGCCGTGTGTTGTTGCATCGCCTAAGCAAGTCAGTGCTGGCATATACTTTTCTCCTATTTTAAATGGTGAGATACATCATTAAAGGAAATTAACAAATCAATAAATTTCAAAAATTAATAGCTAAAAATTATAAATAACAACCGCGTAACATACTTTACTGCTTAATAACAACCAAAGGATTACTAGTTTAAACTCATAGACTCACTATATCGATCATATACAAAAACGTTATCGCATGAAATTTGAACCGCGGCATTCCTATTAATCATAATTGAACACCCTATTATATGAGCATACTCTCAACAGAAGGTGCAATGGGTTAAATAAATATGAACAATCTTTAATGGTATAATTCGAATCAGGCGCATCACCGCCTGACAGCCATTAGTCCAAATCATTCTCAGCGTTATTATTAACCGGTATTCCTTGTTCTGTGAATTGGTTATCACGGGTATTCTTCTGCACGGCTACTGCACCAAATAGCGCCATGAAGAATGACACACCGTAAAACCCTTTTTCGCTAGGTATCAGTGTTGCATTCACCAATCCAATGACCAGCAGCGCAACTGAAAGACCAAATGCCAGCAGGCACACTCCGTAGTAAAGGCGAGTTGTGGGGATATTTTCCTGGCGATCGCGAACCGTTTTTTGCAATGAAACCGCAGCAAACAGCGCAAGAATCAGCACAGAAAAATAGTAGCCTTTTTCATTTAGCTCCATCCCTGCCTGCCACAAACCGGCCAAATAAACCACACTGCCGCCGATCATGGCAATCCAGGAAATAGCGATAAATGCGGGTGAAACAGGGATGTTCTGCGTCTTCATAGGATTTCCTTTAGGTTATTGAAGATAAGTTCAAATGTTAAAGATACATGCCGCCGGAATTAAATTCAGACCAATGCACCAGGGCATTGCGCCCTGTGCGCATATTTCAAACAGCCGTTGACTAAAAACAGTAAAAATATTCGGATTGAATAGGTGGTTGACATTGCATGGGAGAATGCCTGGCAATAGACAGGCAACACTCAGTACATAAAACAACTTATACGTCATGCAGTTGCACTAATGATTAGGTAAAGCAGGCTATTTTGCTATCGCATTTGGGCGGATACGGATAGTGTCGGTAATCTGCTGCCAGATACTTACAGCTTCGGCCTCTGTAAGACGTCCCTCGCCCTCAAGGCCCTGCTGCAGGAACGTCAGAGATAACATTGGATGCTTGGGCGATGCCGTTTTTTCATTGATATTAATGACAAATCGCAGAGCTTTTTCACCGTAGGTGTCACTAAGCAATCCCTTTGCCAGCCACTGTTCTGCATACAATCCATTGATGTTACGGGGTCCACTGGCGATGGTATTGCCTTCGGCTCGCTTGATGTTGCGCTCCATCATGGCACTTCTCTCCAGCAGAGAATCATCAGACGCAATGTAATTATCGCTGTCAAAATCAAAATCTAATGCGGGAAATTCTGATGATTTGTAAAGGAAACCGTAGCGCTCTTTTTGCTTGCTATCACCATCCTTAATGAACAACTCTGGCAGGCAAAAACCGGGGGTGTTGGGTATGTCATCTTCTTTCCTGCCGGAAATGCGCTTAAGCAGCTTAGTCAGCTCAATCAGTTTTTGCGGAACGGTATTACCGTAGATTTCGGGGGTCTGCTTTCGCTCTTCATCATAGCGCGACGATAATCCATTATCGGCTTCCATGGTTATTTCTACTGCAACACCATTGGTATAGAGGTGCGCCTCAAGGATACGTGAAGCATCAGGAATCTGGGTGCTTTCATTTCGTTCAAATACAACGCCCTGCATGCCATCAGGTAAAGAATGGATAGCCTTCAAAAATGGCATATCCTGTGGGCGTAATGTTTTTGTGGCAGATAATTCAATTTCTCTCAAACGGATCTTCTGTTTAAAAGCCGGAGGATAGATGCGTTTATAATTCAGCGGTGATTTGTTAACATATGCTATAACCTGATCTGATGAAGTGGCGAAGGTATTGGGTAGGTCTATCAGATAACGTCCAAGACATCGAGTGGCCATTCCCTGTAAAAAGTGCGTCACGTTCTTGTGCTCCTCAGTGGTCAGATTTATTCTCGGCGGCATCCCTCTGTAGCCATACCAGCTGGTAAAACCGGTGGCCAGCAGCACCAGCGTTATGATTGGTTTTTTAATACTCATTCATACCTCAGCGCGGTCTGTTCTATCTGCTGAACGATTTTCACCAGCGCCCTCAAGGTAAACTTCTGCGCCTGTCTGTTCTGGAAGGCTGCCTCATGTGAAACGGAAATCTGAAAACGCGCCTGCAAATGATGTTCAGCAATACGCCCAGATCGTACTGGAACCGTCCCGTCCCCAGCCTCTTCTGCTGGCAAAAGCTGATAAGTCTGATGAATGCCCGTTGCCCAGCCGCTACCTGAGAGGGGGGAAGAAACGCTTCGTTTCTCAAACATCTCCGTTTTATCAAGCGCGCGAGCTGCAAGCCCGTCACGCTTACGGTTGCGATTCAGCCACGCTTCTGCACGAGGAGTATTTGCGCGCCAGCAGACGTCACCGTAGGCCCGGTACGTCATATCCGCACTGTAGAATGCCCAACTATTCGGATGATACTTTCCGCAGAGATCCTCGATAAAAGGCTTAACTTCTCGTTGAATTGTTTTTGAGAATGTTTGCCAATCTTTATCCCTGTCTGCCGGGTCAGTGCTTTTGCCAGGGTTTATAAACTGACCCTCACACAGCCCCCACCATTTATCCCGCTGCAGATATATTTCGCTGTAAGGGTCGGCTACCGGTAACGCATGGATGGTTTTGTCATCCCTGATTTTCAGCCAGCGCTGCCCGTAAGCTTTTCCCGGTAACAGTTGCAGAGGGCCGGGAGACTGAGATAGCACGGCGGTCATGGCTTCCGCACTTGGGCCAAGTATCTGTGCACCCAACCAACCAACTACGTTGCCTGAGCCATTTTCCGTCCCGGCTTTCATTCTGCGGTAAGTCGCTGCGGCTCCGAGTGCCGGCATCACGCCGTGTACCACTCCCAGAACCTTGGCTGCCCCCCCAAGGTTCTGAGTATAGTGCCGGGCAACGAGCCCCCCCATGGAATGCGTAATCAGGATCACCTTCTCGCACATCCGGCCCTTCTGCCGATAAAACTGAATTTGCTTGTCAATGAATTTAGCCAATGCAATTGCTGAATCACCGTTTGACTGCAGCCAGTTATAACCCATGGCAAATACCGGAAAAAGGTAACGGTAAGTCAAATCCACCTCACCTTTACTCAGTGAGACATCACCTGTTTCTGTTTTCAGCATAGATTTCAGTAGAATCACGCGCTCGTTAGAGAGGGTGTTTTCAAAGTCGTTAAGCGTGTTCTGCAGCCAGTCAAGAAAAGTGGCATAGCTTGTGTATCCCACAGTTCCCCATCCTCGCTGCCGGCGAGTTTTGAGCAAATGGGATTCTGATTTTCCGATAATATTTCCGCCATCATCAACTATTGTTTCATTAGGGTCTAATTTCTTTTTTCGGACTGCCGCATTTTCTTTAAACCAGTCGCCTAAAATCTGGAGATTACTATCAAGCCTCCAGATTTTTTTATCTTTCTTATCTTTTAAATTGCTGCCCATTACACCCGGTATAAAAATGACTGGAATAACTCGGTCTGGATACACGACACATTGCTGTAAAATGTTTTTTTCTTTAGGCGTACTAAACAACTGATAGCAAGCATTACCATCCTCATCAAATGTCGGCTCAATTTTTGGTGTCGTTTTTTCCTCAGACATAACTAACGCTCCTTGTTCAAGTTTAAATTGATGCTGGCAATGTCAGGAAAGTTTTGATGAGCTATTTTTCCTGCACCATCTGAAGTAGCTAATGTCTTCCCGAGATCACTAATCACATTCCCTTGATGACTTTTTACCGCTTCTTTAGTTCCTGCCCGGATGAGTTGCGTGTTGAGTTCATAATTACCCTGTTGCCAGGAACTAAACATTTCGCTTGCACTTTGACCTCCGAATTTTTGCCATACTGCTGCGCGCTGAATAATTTTATCCGGGGCACCGCTCTCTACTTCACCGTTTCCTATTCTCAAATAAGCACCACCGCTACCTACCAGTAAAATATCCTGTTTTGCACGAATGATAACTTTACCTTCGCTACTACTGATGCGTACATCCTGGAATGCATCCAGCAACACCTCATCACTCTGAGACTGAATTTCGACTTTCCCCTTAGCCGCTAGTAACTTCAGTCCCAGCTTTTGTGCAAACAGGCTGATTCTTTCTCCCGCTGCCACCGTGAAAGCTTTCATTACGCTGAAGTCAGTGTTTTTACCGCTGGTTGCAATGAGGTTTTCACCTGCTGACAGTTGCAGGCTTTTAGTCGTGGCTTGCGCGATGCCACCAGGCGCTGAGAGTAGTAACGCTGACTGCCTAAGCTCGGTGATGGCATCACTCAAAAGCGATTTCTGGGTTTGTAAATCCGCCAATTCGGCTTTTGCCATCTCTGCTGCACTTCTCAAGGACTCAGTTAACTGCTGCGCCTTTTGAAGTTCGCCAAGAGCATCTTGCATCGACAACATCTTCCCATGTGCCTGCGACTGAATATCCGCACTGATAAACACGCCTTTGCCACCACGGATAGCGATATGATTATCAGTGCGCAGTTCTGCACCTTCGCCACGAAGCTCACGCCGTGCATTGACATTGTGCCCCAGATTCAGCTGCGTCTTGCCTCCATACTCCGTGCTGAGCTTGATATGCTCCTCACCACGCTTGTCCTCCATGCGCAGCTTGTTCAGTCCGGCGGTACGAATAACGTTGCGGGTGCTATTTTTCTCAGTAACGTGATCCACATGTCGTGAATCATGCAGCGCATGAGCGATATAAGGCTGGTCCGGGTCACCCTCACGAAACGCTATTGCCACCTCCGTCCCCTGTATCAGCGGGAAGTGGAAGCCGTACATATCCCCGCCGTAAGGTTTCGCGAGGCGAACGGGCATGCTTTCCAGGCCGCGATCCTTGCCATCCTCGTCCGCATCAAACACCAC
>NZ_JBWXON010000027.1:0-66063 GCF_056678875.1 Pantoea folii
AGAATGGTGCATCCAGGAGGATTCGAACCTCCGACCGCTCGGTTCGTAGCCGAGTACTCTATCCAGCTGAGCTATGGATGCATTGAGAGATTTTCTTACGATGGACTTACTGCAATCAACCTGGGAATGATACGAAGAATGGTGCATCCAGGAGGATTCGAACCTCCGACCGCTCGGTTCGTAGCCGAGTACTCTATCCAGCTGAGCTATGGATGCATCGAGTTAATTCTTGTACAACGCAGGGTGCTGACAACTCACCATGAAAGGAACTGCTCGTTCACTCTTACTTCAGTTTTCCGAATGGTGCATCCAGGAGGATTCGAACCTCCGACCGCTCGGTTCGTAGCCGAGTACTCTATCCAGCTGAGCTATGGATGCATCGGAAATGGCGGTGAGGCGGGGATTCGAACCCCGGATGCAGCTTTTGACCGCATACTCCCTTAGCAGGGGAGCGCCTTCAGCCTCTCGGCCACCTCACCTTACGCGTTCTTCCGAACCGTGCTTCTGAACTTGTTTCTGCTCATCGGCACTGCGTGGCGCACATATTACTTTCCCGCACTTATAAGTCAAACAATTTTTCCCGACTTTTTCTGGATATCGTTCTGTTTGCACAAATGACGCGCAATTAGGATGTTTTGCCGACAAAAAGAGTGATTAATCAACAGCGAAAGCACGTTGCAGTTAACAAAATGGGAAGAAAGAAAATGAGGTTAAGGGCGGAAAAAATGAAGATGGGAGGATAAAAGCGGTAGCGCCTCGCAGGATGCGAGGCGCTGAATCCGTTAGTAACTCGTTTGCTGAGTTTTTTCGGCCTGGATACGCTGATAGATTTCTTCGCGATGCACCGAAACTTCTTTAGGCGCATTGACGCCAATACGGACCTG
Organism: Pantoea folii; assembly: GCF_056678875.1. Classification (NCBI taxonomy): domain Bacteria; kingdom Pseudomonadati; phylum Pseudomonadota; class Gammaproteobacteria; order Enterobacterales; family Erwiniaceae; genus Pantoea; species Pantoea folii. The sequence goes on from NZ_JBWXON010000027.1 coordinate 885, forward strand.
GTTACCTTTAACACCCAGCACCGTTACAGTCACCTCATCGCCAATCATGAGGGTTTCACCAACTCGACGAGTTAGAATAAGCATTCTTTGCTCCTTGAAAGATTAAAAGAGTCGGGCCTGTTCGGTCTCCCGGCCATATCCATCATATAACGCTGAACAATGTCTATGACAAATACACCATTGTGCATCGCCACGCCAATACATTCTGCTGATAGTTAGTTTAGCCGAAATACACTACATCAACCGGACTTTGTCATTATCGGGTGCACACCGCGTTAAAAAGCGCCAGAACATGGAGATTCTGGCGCTGCTCACGATGCTGAATTTTAATTCGTTACAGTCGGTTACTCACCCACTCCGACACGCCAGCCAGTGCGCCAGCCAGTGCCTCAGGGTTTGTACCACCCGCCTGAGCCATATCAGGACGACCGCCACCTTTTCCGCCAACCTGAGCGGCCAGTTCGCCGACCAGCTCACCCGCTTTGACGCGGTCAGTCAGGTCTTTAGTCACCCCAGCAATCAGTGAAACCTTACCTTCAGCAACCGTTGCCAGCACAATGATGGCCGAGCCGAGCTGATTCTTCAGGTCATCCATCATGGTGCGAAGCATCTTCGGCTCAACGTTGTTAAGCTCGCTGACCAGCAGTTTTGTCCCCTTCACGTCCATCGCTTTACTGCTCAGCGAGGCACTCTCTTGCGCCGCTTGCTGATCGCGTAGCTGCTGCAGTTCTTTTTCCAGCGCGCGAACATGATCAACCAGGCCGCGCACTTTCTCATTCAGATTACTGCTGTTGGCTTTAACCACCTGAGCAATCTCAGATATCTGATCGCTCTGCGCATGCAGCTGAGCAATCGCGCCTTCACCCGTCAGCGCTTCAATACGACGCACACCTGCCGCCGTGCCGGATTCAGACTGAATGCGGAACAGGCCAATGTCGCCAGTGCGCGCTGCGTGCGTACCACCGCACAGCTCAACGGAATATTCGCCCATGCTGACCACGCGCACACGCTGTTCATATTTCTCACCAAACAACGCCGTTGCGCCGCGCGCTTTCGCTTCATCCAGATCCATTACTTCAGTCTGGATGAGTAAATTGCGACGAATCTGGGTATTAACGATATCTTCAACGGTGCGAATCTGCTCTGGCTTCATCGCTTCGGTATGAGAGAAGTCGAAGCGCAGGTATTTATCGTTGTTCAGTGAGCCTTTCTGACCGACATGATCGCCCAATACTTCACGTAACGCTTCATGCATCAGATGCGTTGCGGAGTGGTTGAGGATAATACGTGCACGGCGCTCTTCATCCACTTGTGCATTGAGGCGGTCACCCACACGTAGCTCACCGCTGTTGAGCTTACCGATATGACCAAAGGCTTTGCCATACTTCTGTGTATCCTGGACACTGAATTCAGCATTCTGCCCAGTCAGCACACCGGTATCGCCCACCTGGCCACCTGACTCGCCATAGAATGGTGTTTGATCCAGAATCACTACCGCTTCCTGGCCAGCCGCGATCTGCTCAACCTGCTGACCGCCAACGAACAGCGCCTGCACGGTGCCTTCAGCCTGCAGTTGGTCATAGCCTTTGAAGTCAGTGGCGGCATCAAAGCGAATCACACTGTTGTAGTCCGCGCCAAAACCACTGGCCTCACGCGCACGCTGGCGCTGCTGTTCCATGGCTGTTTCGAAGCCCGCTTCATCAATCTTCAGATTGCGCTCGCGGCAGACGTCAGCGGTCAAATCCGCCGGGAAACCGAAGGTGTCATACAGGCGGAAGACCGTTTCGCCATCCAGCGTATCACCTTGCAGATTGGCTAACTCTTCATCCAGTAAAGCCAGGCCGCGTTCCAGCGTTTTAGCGAACTGCTCTTCTTCATTTTTCAGGGCATTTTCAACATGCTTTTGCTGGCGTTTCAGGTCTTCACCGGCATCGCCCATGACATCAATCAATGGCGCGACCAGCTTGTAGAAGAAGGCTTCTTTAGCTCCCAACATATTGCCATGACGCACTGCACGACGAATGATACGGCGCAGCACGTAGCCACGGTTTTCATTCGACGGGATGACGCCATCAGCGATCAGGAATGCACAGGAACGGATGTGGTCTGCGATGACGCGCAACGATTTATTGTTGAGGTCGGTCGCACCGGTTACCTGAGCAACAGCCTTGATCAGCTTGGCAAACAGATCGATTTCATAGTTTGAGTTAACGTGCTGCAGCACCGCGGCGATGCGCTCCAGGCCCATACCAGTATCAACAGAAGGCTTCGGCAGAGGTTCCATGGTGCCGTCGGCCTGACGGTTGAACTGCATGAAGACGATGTTCCAGATCTCAATATAGCGATCGCCATCTTCTTCCGGGCTGCCCGGTGGGCCACCCCAGATATGGTCGCCATGATCGTAGAAAATTTCGGTGCACGGACCACAAGGGCCGGTATCACCCATCTGCCAGAAGTTATCAGACGCGTAGGCGCTGCCCTTGTTATCGCCGATGCGAATAATACGTTCGCGCGGCACACCGACATCGTTAGCCCAGATTTCGAAGGCTTCATCATCGGTTTCATAAACGGTGACCCACAGACGTTCTTTCGGCAGCTTGAACCACTGTTCACCCGTCAGCAGTTCCCAGGCATAAGCAATCGCTTCTTTCTTGAAGTAGTCGCCAAAGCTGAAGTTACCCAGCATTTCAAAGAAGGTGTGGTGACGAGCGGTGTAACCAACGTTCTCAAGATCGTTGTGCTTACCACCGGCGCGTACACAACGTTGAGACGTGGTTGCGCGTGCATAATCGCGTTTATCCTGACCGAGGAAAACGTCTTTAAACTGCACCATTCCCGCATTGGTAAACAGCAACGTTGGGTCGTTGTTCGGTACGAGGGAGCTGCTGGCTACAACCTGATGTCCCTTGCTATGAAAAAAGTCGAGAAACGCTTGACGGATCTCAGCAGTGCTCTTGCTCATATAATTCCTGGAATCACGCTAACGAACGTTCCCTTTCGCGGGCAAACCACATCTGCAGGTTTACCGCTGATTGAGGAACAAAAAGTGGGAATAAGATAAATTTTCTTCAGTGGGAAGTAAAATCCCATCGCCTTTCAGTCGTCAATATTTCTGAAAACTGCCTGAATATCTTCCATCATAAAGCCTTTAGACATTAAAAAGCGCTGTACTTTGCTTTTCTCAGCCCAGGTTTGCGGCAGAGGATCACCAAACTTACGCTTAGCCAAATCGGCCGCGCATTGGCTCCAGTCCACTTCAGTATCCATCATCGCCTGATTGATCTCATCGCGGCTGATGCCCTTCTGCTGCAATTCCATACGCACGCGCTGTGAGCCGTAACCTTTCCGTGCGCGACTTTGGATAAAGCGTTCGGTGAAGCGCTGATCGTTGAGCCAGCCACTCTCCTGGCACCAGTCGAGCACCTTTTCCAGCAGCTCATCCGGTATCGGCACATTTTCTTCTTGCTTCAGATAAGCCGCACGCTGAGAAGAGAGTTGCAGCTTACGCTTCAATTCGTCACGGCTGTGGTCACGCTGCGATAGCACACGCATGGCACGATCCAGCAAACGGGAAAATGTCGGCACCGAAGCCGTTGAGGGTGATGATGACATGAATTTGACCTTGTTCTGACTGTTGCGCAGGGTAAAGCAAGAAGACGATCAGGGGAAGTGTTGACGGGGAAAAGCAAACGGGAGCATCGCTGCTCCCGTGGGGGGTATCTTAGAAATCTTCGTTGGTTTCGCTAGCTTCTTCGTAGTCATCAGCAGAGATTTCTGCTGCACCCGCTCCAGCCGTTGCACCCGTCAGCAGCAGATCGCGTAACTTCTTATCGATCTCGTTAGCAATCGCTGGGTTCTCTTTCAGGAAGTTGGTCGAGTTCGCTTTACCTTGACCAATCTTTTCGCCGTTGTAGCTGTACCACGCACCGGCTTTCTCAACCAGTTTGTGTTTCACGCCGAGATCCACCAGCTCGCCAAAGGTGTTGATGCCTTCACCGTACATAATCTGGAATTCAGCCTGCTTAAATGGCGCAGCAATTTTGTTCTTCACCACTTTTACGCGGGTTTCGCTACCGACCACTTCATCGCCCTCTTTAATCGCACCGATACGGCGGATATCAAGACGAACAGAGGCATAGAATTTCAGCGCGTTACCACCGGTGGTGGTTTCTGGGTTACCAAACATCACACCAATTTTCATACGAATCTGGTTGATGAAGATCAGCAGCGTGTTGGACTGCTTCAGGTTACCCGCTAACTTACGCATCGCCTGGCTCATCATACGTGCGGCCAGACCCATGTGCGAATCACCGATTTCACCTTCGATTTCCGCTTTCGGCGTCAGTGCCGCAACGGAGTCCACGATGATCACATCAACGGCACCGGAGCGAGCTAACGCATCACAAATCTCCAGCGCTTGTTCACCGGTGTCCGGCTGCGAACACAGCAGATTGTCGATATCAACGCCGAGTTTTTTGGCATACACCGGATCAAGCGCATGTTCAGCATCGATAAAGGCACAGGTTTTACCTTTACGCTGTGCAGCGGCAATCACCTGCAGCGTCAGCGTGGTTTTACCGGAAGATTCTGGTCCGTAGATCTCAACGATACGCCCCATCGGCAAGCCACCAGCACCCAACGCGATATCCAGTGACAGTGAACCGGTTGAGATGGTCTCTACGTCCATTGAGCGGTCTTCACCCAGGCGCATGATTGAGCCTTTGCCAAATTGTTTCTCAATCTGGCCCAGCGCGGCAGCTAAAGCTTTCTGTTTGTTCTCGTCAATCGCCATTTCCACTCCTAATCATGCTGGGTAAGCCGACATCATTGTGTGCCTGCTCGTTCTGTTGCCGGTAATTATACTGTATGACCATACAGTATCAAGTTTAATTTGTCAGAAATTCATCAAGCAGTGTTTGCAGCGCCCAGCTGACGGATTGCCGACGCACCGCGTCACGGTCTCCGGCAAAGATCTGCCGCTGCGCCAGAACACGATCGCCAGGTCCGGCAATGGCAAACCACACTGTACCCACTGGCTTTTCTGCCGAACCACCATCTGGCCCCGCAATCCCGCTCACAGCAATGCCAAACTCGGCGCCGGCGGCATTGCAGGCACCTTGAGCCATCTCACGCACAGTTTGCTCACTGACCGCGCCATACTGCGCCAGAGTCGCTGCCTGCACGCCCACCATCTGCTGTTTGGCTTCGTTGCTGTAGGTCACGAACCCCCGCTCAAACCAGGCAGAGCTGCCACTGATATCGGTAAACACTTTGGCGATCCAGCCACCGGTGCAAGATTCCGCCGCGGTCACCGTTGCCTTGCGTTTCTTGAGCTGTTCACCAATACGCTGGCTGAGCTGCTGCAACTGTTGGTCGTTCATCGCCCTCTCCTGTTTTGGCGCTGCGCGTTAGCCATAAATGGTGCAACAGAGCGCCCTTTTCAACCTCTGTCGCACCAATTTGCGCAACCGCTTCCAGCAATTTTAACGCGTTCTCACTGCCACCATAAATAAACGCGGGAAAGCCAGCAAAACCTGACCATTGCTGCGTGGGGGATAAGCCGGCATTAATGCCTGATGATAGTCATGCAGAAAATCCGCTTGTTGCTGTTCGGTCAATCCAGCGAGGAAAGGACGCAAGCCCGTGGCACGGAGCCAGGTAATGATGGCCTGCGCATCGGCCATCGGGTGATAGTACGTGGTACGCCAGATATCCACCTGACAGCCTGCATCACTCAGCAAGTCATAATACTGTTCCGTGCTCAGCAGGCGTTTGCGATCCGCGGCCTGTGGCGAGATATGTGCCTGCCAGCGTTCACTGGCCGCCACTTTACGCATCAAGCTGTGAGAGGCTTCTTCAAGATTGTCCGGCATCTGTATCGCCAGAGCGCCACCGATATCCAGCTGTTCAACCAAATGCGGCAGCAGCGTGTAGTGATCGGTTAACCACTGCAGCGAAGCATTCGCATAGATGACCTGCTGTGGCTGGCTCGCCTGCCAGGTACGAATATCCGCCTGCAGAAAAGTGCAGGCAGGTAACCGCTCTTGCGCTTGTTCCAGCATGGCTGCAGAGCTATCGATGCCTGTAATCACCGCGCCTGGCCACGCTTGCGCCAGTAGCTCAGTGCTGTTGCCGGGACCGCATCCGAGGTCAGTCGCGAGATGCACGTCGGTTAGTGGAATACGTTCTAAGAGTTCACGCGCAGGGCGCGTGCGTTCCGATTCAAATTGACGATACAGCTGTGGATTCCAGTCTTGCATGGCAACGCTCCTGTCTGGCTGAAGAGCATCACACTACCTGTTTTCTCAATCGCTAAGCGAAGAGAAAAGTGCGATGTCTCACCTTTTTACCCTTTGTCACTGGTTAATGTGAGTCACGAGCACTAAGTTAAAACGATGTTTCATTTTTAAAAAACGAGGATCGCGTTATGGCTTCACAACCTGAATTAACCGGCGTCTGGTGTCCTTCAGTTACCCCTTTCGATCAACATAATAAGCTCGATATTGATGCGCTGGGCCGCCACTTTGCGCGCCTGAACGCCTCGGGGATTGATACGCTGTTGCTGATGGGCAGTATCGGGGAGTTTGCTTCGCTGACCCAACAGGAACGGCTGATGCTGATTCGCGAAGCTCGTCAGCTTTCGCCACTGACCATGGTCGCGAATATCTCAAGTACCTGCGTTCCCGACATGTTGCAGCTCACTGAAGCCGCCTGGAAAAACGGTTATGACGCCGTGATGGTTTTGCCGCCCTACTACTATGGGCAAACGCAGAAACAGCTGTTGAGCTACTTTAAAGCACTGGATAAACAGTTAGGCGGCAAGTGGTTTGCCTACAACTTTCCGGCGCGTACCGGTTGCGATTTAACGCCGGCATTGGTAGCAGAATTAGCCGCTGAACTGCCGCAGTTTATCGGCATTAAAGACACCATGGATTGTCTTTCACACAATCGGGCCCTGATTGAAGAAACCAAAAAGGTTCGCCCTGATTTCACCGTGCTTTCAGGGTATGACGAATATCTTCTGCCTAATTTGCTGGCAGGCGGTGCCGGGGTGATTTCCGGCTTAAACAACATAGTACCGGAGTTGTTTGCGGAGACGATGCACGCATGGCGAGCGGGAGAGTTAGCGCAGTTGGCACAGATTCAACAGCGTATTGGTAAGCTGATGGCGATTTACACCATCGGCGATGACTTTGTCACGACCATCAAAACCGCAGTGGCGCGCAAATATGATTCTATGAGCAGTCATTCACGTAATTATGGCGGTGAACTCACGGTTGAGCAGTGCGCAGAGCTGGATCGTTTGCTGATGTGATCACAATAAGGGACGGCCGGGCAGCCGTCCTGTTCTCAGTTCTTTTTAACAAACTCAGATTTGAGTTTCATCGGGCCAAAACCATCGATTTTGCAATCAATGTTGTGGTCGCCTTCAACCAGACGAATGCTTTTCACTTTGGTGCCAATCTTCAGGGTTGAAGAACTGCCTTTCACCTTGAGATCCTTAACCACGGTAACGCTGTCCCCATCAGCCAGCAGATTGCCATTGGCATCCCGCACCACCAAACCATCCGATGCTGCATCAGCACTCGGTGACCAGATATGGCCACAAGATGGGCAGTTCAGGTTCTCACCATCCTGCCAGGTATAATCAGCCTGGCACACTGGGCAAGCAGGTAATGTTGTCATGAGCATTCCTCAGAAGTCGAAAGGCGGTGAAGATGGCACCGCAAAAGGGGCGCCATCTTATACCCTCACTCTTTATAAGGACAGCATTAAAGCATGTTGCCCTGACGCGCTTTCGCCACTGCCTGACCCAATTGCCATACCGCCATGGCATAGTGTGTGCTGTGGTTATAACGCGTGATGACATAGAAGTTAGGCAGGCCATACCAATATTGATAACTGGTGCCAAGATCAAGGCGCAGCAGACTCGCCTGGTTATTACCATCCAGCGATCCTTGCGGCGTCAGGCCACTCGCCATCAGCGTATTCACCGGATAGAGCGTTTTAAACCCATTTTCCAGCGCAGGAGCCTGCCCGCTTGCCGGTACGGCAACATTCTGCCCTGCCCGCCAGCCGTGCTCTTTAAAGTAATTTGCTACGCTACCAATCGCATCCACAGGATCCCACAGGTTAATGTGGCCATCACCATTGAAGTCGACCGCATACTCTTTATAGGAAGACGGCATAAACTGGCCGTACCCCATTGCACCCGCAAAGGAACCGCGCAGATCCAGCGGATCATCCTGTTCAGTGCGCGCCATCAGCAGGAAGGTTTCCAGTTCGCCGCTGAAGTAGGCCGCGCGACGAGGATAGCTAAAGGATAAGGTGGCCAGCGCATCCAGCAGACGCGTTTTGCCCATCACCCGACCCCAGCGTGTTTCCACACCAATGATTCCGACAATGATCTCAGGCGGCACACCATAAACCTGCTGAGCGCGTTGCAGCGCGTGCTGATATTGATCCCAGAACGCCACACCATTTTGCACATTATCTGGCGTGATGAATTTATTACGGTAGCGGATCCAGGCGCCGTTTGGCCCCGTCGGAGGCGTGTAGCTTGGTGCTTGTTGATCCATCAGGCGCAGCACGTAATCGAGACGCTTCGCCTGGCCAATCACGGCGTGCAGTTGATCACGGTTAAAACCGTGTTTTGCCACCATTTGATCAATAAACTGCTCAGCCGCTGGATTCCCTGCGAAATCACCAAACATCGGCTGAACGGCGTGTGAAGGTTCCAGTAAAAAACCACCTTTTGGTGCAGGCACAACGGCGGTTTGCTGCTGGGTTGCAGGCTTACTGCTGCAGGCAGCAAGCAAGGCGATAAGTGGAAGAAAAGCAACCTTAAAACGCATTAGATATCCATAAGCCAGATGAAACCGGAAGCCAACATGGTAATCGTTCATCAAAGCGGGATACAGAGCAATATCTTAAATTTACGCCGCTATTCCCTGGTTTCAGTGGGTTGCAGCGAAAATTTGCGGAACAGCTCCACACTTTATCTTTATCGCCCAATTTTACTTTTTACTGCTTATCGCAATTTGTTAAGGTCGGCAGCCAGAATCCATTGCAGCCGGATGATGCGCGCAGGGCAAAATGTTAATATCTGCGCCTTGGTTATCCGTCTGTGAGATAACGCACCACACTGGCCTGCTCATATCGGGCAGCCATGATTGAACGAGTGAATTTTGAGCGAAAACGAGATGAAAGGAGCAGCGCAAATGGACTTTACTGGCCACACGCCCATGATGCAGCAATACCTGCGCCTGAAGGCTGACCATCCCGAAATCCTGCTGTTTTATCGCATGGGCGATTTTTACGAGCTGTTCTACGACGACGCCAGGCGAGCCTCCCAACTGCTGGAGATTTCACTCACGAAACGCGGCGCGTCAGCGGGTGAACCCATCCCGATGGCGGGCGTGCCCTATCATGCTGTTGAAGGTTATCTGGCAAAACTGGTCCAGCTCGGTGAATCCGTGGCGATCTGCGAACAGATTGGCGACCCGGCACTGAGCAAAGGACCGGTTGAGCGTAAAGTCGTGCGCATTGTGACACCAGGCACCATCAGTGATGAAGCGCTGCTGCAGGAGCGTCAGGACAACTTACTGGCGGCCATCTTCCAGAGCCAGCGCGGATTTGGTTATGCCACCCTCGATATCAGCTCGGGGCGTTTTCGCCTGAGCGAACCTGTCGACCAGGAGACCATGGCGGCAGAACTCCAGCGCACTAATCCTGCTGAACTGCTCTATCCCGAAGATTTCCAGGCCATGGCGCTGATCGATCAGCGTCGTGGTCTGCGCCGTCGTCCGCTATGGGAATATGAAATCGACACCGCACGCCAGCAATTAAACCTGCAATTCGGCACGCGTGATCTTAGCGGCTTTGGTGTTGAACAGGCTCATCTGGCGCTACGCGCTGCGGGTTGTCTGCTTCAATATGTTAAGGATACCCAACGCACCTCCCTGCCACATATTCGCTCGTTAAGTATGGAGCGCCAGCAGGACAGCGTCATCATGGATGCAGCCACTCGCCGCAACCTGGAAATCACGCAGAACCTGGCCGGGGGCACCGAAAATACCCTGGCGGCAGTGTTGGATAAAACCGTTACCCCGATGGGCAGCCGTATGCTGAAGCGCTGGCTGCATATGCCGCTGCGCGATGTCACCACCATCAGTCGTCGCCAGGAATCGATTGCCGAACTGCAATCTCTGAGTGAAGCATTACAGCCGGTACTGCGCCAGGTGGGCGATTTGGAACGCATCCTGGCGCGTCTGGCACTGCGCACCGCGCGCCCGCGTGATTTAGCTCGCATGCGGCATGCCTTCCAGCAGTTGCCGGAGTTGAACCAGCAGCTGGAAGGTGTCGAGGCGACTCAACTGGTCAATCTGCGTTCGCAGATGGGTGAATTTAATGAATTGCGCGAGCTGCTGGAACTAGCCGTCATTGAATCTCCTCCCGTGCTGGTGCGTGACGGTGGTGTGATTGCGCCCGGCTATAACGCTGAATTAGATGAATGGCGTGCGCTGGCCGACGGTGCCACTGATTATCTCGACCGCCTGGAAATTCGCGAACGAGAGAAGCTAGGGCTGGATACTTTAAAGGTGGGTTTTAACGCAATTCATGGTTACTACATTCAGGTCAGCCGCGGCCAAAGCCACCTGGTGCCGATTCACTATGTCCGCCGCCAGACGCTGAAGAACGCCGAGCGCTACATCATTCCTGAATTGAAAGAGTATGAAGACAAGGTACTGACCTCAAAAGGCAAAGCGCTGGCGCTGGAAAAAGGCCTGTACGAAGCGTTACTCGATCAGTTGCTGCCACATCTTGAAGCACTGCAGATCAGTGCCGCGGCGCTGGCTGAACTGGATGTGTTGGCTAACCTGGCAGAACGCGCCTGGACACTGAATTACTGCCGCCCGGTACTGCAGGAAAAAGCCGGTATCCGCATCACCGCGGGTCGCCACCCTGTCGTGGAGCAGGTTCTGAAAGAGCCGTTTATTGCTAATCCGCTATCATTGTCGAATCAACGCCGCATGTTGATCATCACCGGTCCGAATATGGGCGGTAAGAGTACTTACATGCGTCAGACTGCATTGATCGCGCTGATGGCGTGGATTGGCAGCTATGTGCCAGCCGAAGAAACCATAATGGGCCCTATCGATCGTATCTTTACTCGTGTCGGTGCGGCTGATGACCTGGCTTCTGGGCGTTCAACTTTTATGGTTGAGATGACGGAAACGGCCAATATCCTGCATAACGCCACGGAGAACAGCCTGGTGTTGATGGATGAAATCGGTCGCGGCACATCGACCTACGATGGGCTGTCGCTGGCATGGGCTTGTGCGGAGAGCCTGGCAAACCGCATCAAAGCGATGACACTGTTTGCCACCCACTACTTCGAACTTACGACCCTGCCGGAAAAAATGGAAGGCGTAGTGAATGTGCATCTTGATGCCATGGAGCATGGCGATACCATTGCATTTATGCACAGCGTACAAGATGGTGCAGCCAGCAAAAGCTATGGTTTAGCAGTTGCTGCATTAGCGGGTGTGCCGAAAGACGTGATCAAACGTGCGCGCAACAAGCTGAAAGAGCTGGAAGCGCTCTCCGGCAGTTCTGCAGCATCTACGGTAGAAGGATCGCAAATGCAGCTGCTGGTGGCAGAAACATCGCCAGCCGTAGACGCACTGGAAGCGTTGGACCCTGATAGTCTCACGCCAAAACAGGCGCTGGAGTGGATTTACCGCCTTAAAACATTGGTCTAGTTCAATTTTAATGAGCGGCGGGTAATGACGTCGCTCATTAGCGTAACGGCCTGATAACGCACATAAAAAAACGGTGACCCAAGGGTCACCGTTTTTTATTGCCGGTTACGGCTTATTCGCGAAACAGTGCTTCAATGTTGAGGCCCTGAGTCTGCAGGATTTCACGCAGACGGCGCAGACCTTCAACCTGAATCTGACGGACGCGCTCACGGGTCAACCCGATCTCACGGCCCACATCTTCCAGCGTTGCCGCTTCATAGCCTAGCAGGCCGAAACGACGCGCCAGCACTTCACGCTGCTTGGCATTCAATTCAAACAACCACTTAACGATGCTTTGTTTCATATCATCGTCCTGCGTGGTGTCTTCCGGGCCGTTGTCTTTTTCATCGGCCAGGATATCCAGCAGCGCTTTTTCGGAATCTCCACCCAGCGGTGTGTCAACCGAGGTAATACGCTCGTTGAGACGCAGCATACGGCTTACATCATCAACCGGCTTGTCTAACTGCTCGGCAATCTCTTCAGCACTCGGCTCATGGTCAAGCTTATGCGAAAGTTCGCGCGCGGTACGCAGATAAACATTCAACTCTTTAACGATGTGGATCGGCAGACGAATAGTACGGGTTTGATTCATGATCGCCCGTTCAATAGTCTGACGAATCCACCAGGTGGCATAGGTTGAGAAACGGAACCCACGTTCTGGGTCAAACTTCTCCACGGCACGAATCAGGCCGAGATTACCCTCTTCAATCAGATCCAGCAGTGCCAGACCACGATTGCTATAACGACGGGCAATTTTCACCACCAGGCGTAAATTACTTTCAATCATGCGGCGGCGAGAAGGAATGTCACCACGTAGTGCACGACGAGCGAAGAACACTTCTTCTTCTGCTGTCAGTAGTGGAGAGTAACCGATCTCACCAAGGTAAAGCTGCGTCGCATCCAAAACGCGTTGCGTCGCACCCTGTGACAACAGCTCTTCTTCAGCTACTTCGTTATCACCAGGTTCGTTCTCAACGAGAGCCTTCTCATCAAAAACCTCAGCTCCGTTCTCCTCGAATTCCGCATCTTCATGTAACTCGTTAACTTTCAGCGTATTCTGGTTCATAAGCGGCTCCTACCCGTGATCCAAGGGCAGAACACCTAAGGTTCTGCCGGATTATCGCTGCGGTAAATAACGCAACGGGTTTACGGATTTCCCCTTGTAACGAATTTCAAAATGTAATCTTACCGAACTGGTTCCGGTACTACCCATGGTAGCGATTTTTTGCCCCGCCTTAACTTCCTGTTGTTCCCGGACCAGCATGGAATCGTTATGGGCGTAAGCACTCAGATAATCATCATTGTGTTTGATGATGATTAAATTACCGTACCCACGGAGCGCGTTGCCTGCGTATACCACCCTTCCTGAAGCAGTGGCGACAACAGGTTGTCCACGCGAACCGGCGATATCGATCCCTTTGTTTCCGCCTTCCGCAGCGGAGAAGTTATCGATAATCTTCCCATCAGTCGGCCAACGCCAGCTTCCCACTGGGGTTGTGCTGTTAGTCGTGCTGCTGACTGTAGGCGGTGCGGTAACCGGAGCTGTGGTCGTTGCCACATTATTTGCCCCTTTCGACGGCAGCATTTTACCGCCTGTCGAACCCGAATCATCAGAATACGTAATAACAGGTTGCTGTGCAACAGGGGCCGATTTAATTTGCGTTTGGTTGGATGCCACCGGCACGCCGCCCTGTGTCGCATCCGCTGCGGTTATCGCATTGCCACCGGTGATGGTCTGGCCATTACCGTTGCCAACCTGCAGGACTTGCCCCGCTACCAGGCCATACGGGGCCGGGACGTTATTGCGTTGCGCCAGATCGCGGAAGTCATTGCCGGTAATCCAGGCAATGTAGAACAGGGTATCTCCACGTTTAACGGTGTAAGTCTCACCACCGTAACTACCTTTAGGAATATTCCCATAATTACGGTTGTACACAATACGACCATTTTGCGTGACAACATTATTATTGCCACTAACCATTTCCCCGGAGGGTGCAGCTGATGGTGTACCACCGCTTAACATTCCGCCGTGTGGCATAGCTGGTACGGTACTGTTCTGCGATGAGAGCATGCCACCGCTGCTCGGTGAGGAGGTCATGCCGCCGCCAGAGGACATCATACCGCTGTCGCCACCGCCGCCAATCTGGCTAATCGGAGCCTGCGTGTTGTCGCCTGAGCTACAGCCCGCCAGCCAAAAACCTACCAGTGAGAGTGCCGCCAAACGGCGTAATTGAAATACTGTGCTTCCCGTGCTCATTGATCCCCCGTTATGGCAATCCTGGATGTAACTGTGTCGTGGTTGTGACCGCATGATTCACTGCGCAACAGGCGGAATACGGTCTTTCACATTGATTAACAAGGATAGTAACAATATCAACTGCGCCATGCCATGTAACAGTTGTGAAGATTTACGTAGCAATGGCTCAGGCCAGATCGCCCTGAACTAACGGCACAAAGCGGACGGGTTCGATGATTTCTTCAATTAATTCACCACCCTGACGACGCAAACGCTTTAAAACCTGCTGATCTTCGCCGACTGGCAGCACCATTTTGCCACCCTCACCTAATTGCGCTATCAGCGCAGTCGGAATTTCAGGGGGTGCAGCGGTGACAATGATGGCATCAAACGGGCCACGTGCGGCCCAACCTTGCCAACCGTCACCATGACGAGTCGAAATATTGTGCAGGTCGAGTTGTTTCAGGCGACGCTTAGCCTGCCATTGCAACCCTTTAATGCGTTCAACGGAATAAACGTGATTGACCAGATGGGCCAGAATAGCGGTCTGATAGCCTGAACCGGTGCCGATTTCCAGCACGCGCGATTCCGGGTTCAGTTCAAGTAACGCGGTCATCCGCGCTACCATGTAGGGCTGTGAAATCGTCTGCCCACTGCCAATCGGCAGCGCAACGTTTTCCCAGGCTTTATGCTCAAACGCCTCATCGATAAAGCGTTCACGCGGGACATCAGCGATGGCTTTTAACAGGTGCTCATCGTGGATACCCTGCGCACGCAGTTGCTCTAACAGCGTTTCGATGCGCCGGTTCACCATGCGAGATTTACCTCAGCCTCGATCAACCAGTCGCTTAATACTTCCTGCGCCGCATGTGCCGTAAGATCGACATGCAATGCCGTCAGCGACACGTAACCTGCATCTACCGCAGCGAAATCGGTGTCGGGGCCCGCATCCAGTTTGTCCCCCGGCGGGCCAATCCAGTACAGGGTATGGCCGCGCGGATCTTCCGTGCAAATCACCTGATCGGCCGGATGGCGGCTGCCACAACGCGTCACACGGAAACCTTTGATTTCCGCTAGCGGTAGATCAGGCACATTGATGTTCAGGATACGCCCGGTGCGCAGCGGTGCGCGGGACAAAGCACGTAACAGAGTACAGGTCACCGCCGCAGCGGTGACATAGTGTTGATGGCCATCGAGTGAAACCGCCAGCGCAGGCAGTCCAAGATGGCGCCCTTCCATCGCGGCGGCCACGGTGCCAGAGTAAATCACGTCATCACCCAGATTGGGGCCAGCGTTGATGCCTGAAACCACAATGTCCGGACGCGGCTGCATCAGTTTGTTAACTCCAAGAAACACGCAATCCGTCGGCGTGCCCATCTGTACAGCGATGTCACCATTCTCATGGGTAAAAGTACGCAGCGGGGTTTCTAACGTCAGAGAATTTGATGCGCCACTTCGATTGCGATCGGGCGCGACAACCTGCACCTCCGCAAACTCACGCAGTGCGCGAGCCAGCGTCTGAATGCCGGGGGCATGAATTCCATCGTCGTTGCTGAGCAATATCCGCATCTGTTCCTGACCTTTGTTCATTCAACGGGTCCTCAACTCGCCAGGCATCCGCTGTTGGGGTGCCGAATAAAGAAGATCTGGCGAGACGAAGATGTTTGCATTCTAGCGGTGAGGCGCGGGAAGTGGTAGGCGTAAATCACGGAACTTCCGGCGTTTGCCGCAACATTATGCAGCCGGAGCAGATATTTACCCGGCGTTGAGGCCGGGTAAAGTGGGGTTATTCATCGCTGATAGGCGCAGCGGCACCGTTACTCAGCAGTTCGCGCACCACGCTGGTGGCGAAACTCCCGGCTGGCAGCCAGAACTGCATCTCCAGCGTGACGTCATCCCACCAGTTCCAGCGCAGATCTTTTGGCACCACCAGCATGGCGCGGCGTGCCGCATCAACGCGCTCACGCTCCAGCAGCGCCAGCAAATCCGCAGCAGGTGCCAGATTAGCTTGCTCAAAGGCCAGCGCGTCACCCTGAGGGCCCAGATCACCTCGCCCTGCGAGCGGCGCGGTGATGCGCAGTTCATGATGATTCACACGCTGCTGCAATTCCTCCAGCTCTTCCGCCTGCGCCACAAACCAACTGCCGCGACCGGCCAGCTGCAGTGCATCACCCGCTTGTACCTGATCCAACACGCCATCACGCTGCAAACGCGCACTGGTGACCTGATTAAACAGTTGGCTGCGCGCAGCAGACAGCAAAATACCTTTCATGCTGCGATCGCGCGGGCGGAACTTATCTTCTGCCCACAATTTTGCCTGCGTCAGGTTATTGCCGCCGCGGCCAAAGCGTTGTTCACCAAAGTAGTTAGGCACGCCGCTTTGCTGGATATGCTGCAAGCGCGCTTCCACTTCTGCACGATCCGAAATCTGACGCACAACCAAACGGAACGCATTACCTGCTAGCGCGCCAGTGCGCAATTTGCGCTTATGGCGGATCACCTGCAGAATTTCCACGCCTTCCAGCTGGAAACCGGCCAAATTCGGCATCGCGTTGCCCGGCACGCGGAAACACAGCGTCTGCTCGGTCACCGCATGACGGTCTTTCATCCCGGCATAGCTCATATCGCGCTGATGCACGCCGAGGAATTTAGCGATGGCTTCAGCAACAAAGCGCGTGTTGCAGCCGATTTTACGGATGCGCACCAGCACCTGTTCGCCTTCGCCATCATAGGGATAGCCGAGGTCTTCAATCACCACGAAATCTTCGGGATTGGCCTTGATCACGCCGGTGGCGCTCGGAACGCCGTGCAGGTAAAGCAGTTCACTCATACTTAATCGGCCTTCACCAGCAGCGCCACGGCTTCACAGGCAATGCCTTCGCCACGGCCGGTAAAGCCAAGCTTCTCAGTCGTGGTCGCTTTGACGTTGACATCATCCATATGGCAACCGAGATCTTCAGCGATGTTGACGCGCATCTGCGGCACATGCGGTAGCATTTTCGGCGCTTGCGCGATGATGGTCACGTCGACATTACCAATGCGATAACCTTTCTGCTGAATACGACGCCAGGCTTCACGCAGCAAGCCACGGCTGTCCGCCCCTTTGAAGGCGGGATCGGTGTCCGGGAATAGCTTGCCGATATCGCCCATCGCCACCGCGCCCAGCAGCGCATCCGTTAATGCATGCAGTGCCACATCGCCATCTGAATGGGCAATAAAACCGTGTTCGAAGGGAATACGCACCCCGCCAATCACTAACGGACCTTCGCCGCCAAAAGCGTGAACGTCAAAACCGTGACCGATACGCATCATGCGCTCTCCTTTAACTGAATCTGGGTGAGATAGAAGGCCGCCAGCGCCAGGTCTTCTGGCCGCGTCACCTTAATGTTGTCGCTGCGTCCGCTGACGAGCTCTGGATGATAGCCGCAGTATTCCAGCGCCGACGCTTCATCGGTAATGGTAGCGCCTTCATGGAGTGCACGGGTTAAACACGCCGTCAGCAGTTGATGCGGGAAAAATTGTGGCGTGAGTGCGTGCCAGAGATCTTCGCGTTCAACGGTATGCGCAATCGCCGTTTTACGAGGTTCAGCACGCTTCATGGTGTCACGCACCGGTGCCGCCAGAATCGCACCCACTTTGCTGTGCTCACGAACTGCCAGCAGGCGTGCCAGATCATCCGGGTGCAAGCATGGCCGCGCGGCATCGTGCACCAGTACCCATTCGCTATGCTTAATCGCCTGCAAACCTGCCAGCACCGACTCAGCACGCGTGTCGCCACCTGTCACGCGCAGTACGCGTGAATCCTGCGCCAGTGGCAGCGAATCAAACCAGCCATCATCAGGACTGATGGGCACGATCACTTGTTTAACGGCTGGATGAGCCAGCAAGCGCGCAACGCTGTGTTCAAGAAGGGTAAATTGACCAATGGTCAGATACTGTTTTGGGCAGGCAGCCTGCATACGGCTGCCCACGCCTGCGGCAGGCACCACGGCAATCACATCCGCAAGGGAAGAGAGGTTGTTCATGGTTTATCGTTGTTGATTTTGCGCAGCTTGTTGCGCGTTACGTTTATTCTGGTCTGGCACCAGACGATAGAAAGTCTCACCGGGCTTAATCATACCCAGTTCATTACGTGCACGTTCCTCAATTGCTTCTGAACCGCCATTGAGGTCATCAATTTCGGCAAACAACTGATCGTTACGTGCTTTGAGTTTGGCGTTATTCGCCTGTTGCGACGCGACGTCTTCATTGACGCGCGTATAGTCATGAATACCGTTCTTACCCAGCCACAAGGAATATTGGAGCCATCCCAGCAGCACGAGCAACAGTAACGTCAGTTTTCCCATCCCCGCCCCCTGAAAAACGGCCTAATCATCCCATAACTTCGCACAGGACTCCACAGCGACAGCGAAAATGCCAGCAGCAGACGATTGTCTGTACAAAAAACGGCAAGGCTAAAAGCGGGACGGCAGGTAAAGTTTTGTAACCTGCCGATGCGTTTGCACATCAGGATCGGATTACCAACCCGAGAGAAATGAGAACAGCAGCCAGAACAGGCACACCACCACAATGGCGGTGATCACCCCACTCCAGAACAGGCGTCCGCGAATCATTAAGCTCAGTACGATGCCAATCAGCACCGAAACCGGTAGCAGCGCCAAAAAGAACGGCCAGGTGTAGAGGAAGAAGAATAGCGTGTTGGAACCGTAGAGCATGAACGGAATCGCCAGCGCGCACCAGTATGAGAGAAAGCCAATCACGCCGCCCGGCAGTGATGAGCGGGACTCATCCGGGGTGCGTTCATCTTTGCGTGCCAGCATGGGGGTAACGTTCTGCATAGAGATCCTGTTGACGCTAAAAAGCGGCAAACCAATCGAGATTTGCCGCTGTCGGTTCAGGATCTGATGATATCGCGGTGACGCAGGAGGTCTAACAATTGGGCGGTCAAGTTTGTAACTAATTGTTCGCCATCTAAGTGAATTTCCGGCGCGTCTGGCGCCTCATAAACACCGTCGATACCGGTAAAATTGCGCAGCTCACCGGCACGCGCTTTTTTATACAAACCTTTGGGGTCACGCGCTTCACACACGGCCAGCGGCGTATCGACAAACACTTCGACAAACTGCCCGGTGCCGAGCAAATCACGCACCATCTGACGCTCCGTGCGATGCGGCGAAATAAAGGCAGTTAATACCACTAAACCGGCATCCACCATCAGTTTCGCCACTTCTCCCACGCGCCGGATGTTCTCTTTGCGATCGTCATCGCTGAAGCCGAGGTCACGGCACAGACCGTGACGCACGTTATCGCCATCCAGCAGATAGGTGCTGACGCCCGCGCGATGCAGCGCCTGCTCCAGCGCACCGGCCACCGTGGATTTACCCGAGCCTGATAGCCCGGTAAACCACAGCACCACGCCCTGATGGCCGTGCTGCTGTTCCCGCTCTTCACGCGTTACCGGATGATCGTGCCACACCACGTTTTCGTCGTGTTGGGCCATTACTTGCCACCCAGCAGATCGCGTGCATTCCAGTGTGGGAAGTGACGACGCACCAGCGCATTCAACTCCAGCTCGAATTCACTGAACTGGCCAGCCTGCCCACGCACATCACTCAGCGGCTGATTGATCATCCCCGCACCGACCGTGACATTGCTCAGGCGATCGATAAAGATCATGCCGCCTGTGACCGGGTTCTGCTGATAGGCATCCAGTACCATCGGCTCATCAAACGTCATCTCGACTAAGCCGATGCCGTTCAGCGGCAGACTTTCCACCGCACGTTTCTCCAGCGTGTTGATCTCCACCTGATGAATGATCTTTTCCACGCGGCCACGCGCTTTCTTACCGGCGATCTTCACTTCATAGCTCTGACCCGGCTGCAGCGGCTGTTCTGCCATCCATACCACATCCACGGTGGCAGATTGCACTGCCTGCAATTCTGCAGCCGCATCCACCAGCAGATCGCCACGGCTGATGTCGATCTCATCTTTCAGCACCAGCGTAATCGCTTCACCCGCTGCTGCTTCCTGCAGATCGCCATCGAAAGTGACGATACGTGAAACCGAAGACTCGACGCCTGAAGGCAATACTTTCACGCGCTGTCCGACCTGCACCGTACCGGAGGCCAGCGTACCGGCATAACCACGGAAATCGAGGTTTGGACGGTTCACATACTGCACCGGGAAGCGCATCGGCTGATGATCCACCACGCGGTTCAGTTCCACGGTTTCCAGCACGTCGAGCAGCGTAGGGCCGCTGTACCATGGCATGGTCACACTTGGCGTCGCCACGTTATCGCCTTCCAGCGCAGACATCGGCACAAAGCGAATATCCAGATCTTCAGGGAGTTGGCCAGCAAAATCGAGGTAAGACTGTTTGATCTGTTCAAACGTCTCCTGTTTATACTCCACCAAATCCATCTTGTTGATGGCGACCACCAGGTGTTTGATACCCAGCAGCGTAGAGATAAAGCTGTGACGACGCGTCTGATCCAGCACGCCTTTACGCGCATCGATCAGCAGAATCGCCAGATCACAAGTGGATGCGCCGGTCGCCATGTTGCGGGTGTACTGCTCGTGTCCCGGCGTGTCGGCGATGATAAATTTGCGCTTCTCGGTGGAGAAGTAGCGATATGCCACGTCGATGGTGATGCCCTGCTCACGCTCGGCCTGCAAGCCATCCACCAGCAGCGCCAGATCGAGTTTCTCGCCCTGGGTGCCATGACGCTTGCTGTCGTTGTGCAGCGAAGAGAGCTGATCTTCATAAATCTGACGGGTATCGTGCAGCAGGCGACCAATCAGCGTACTTTTGCCGTCGTCGACGCTACCGCAGGTCAGGAAACGCAGCAGGCTTTTGTGTTGTTGCGCGGTCAGCCAGGCTTCTACACCGCCCTGATCGGCAATCTGTTGTGCAATTACGGTATTCATCTGCGTCTCCTTAGAAATAGCCCTGACGTTTCTTCATTTCCATCGAACCGGCCTGGTCGCGGTCAATCACACGGCCCTGGCGTTCACTGGTGGTGGAGACCAGCATCTCTTCAATAATTTCCGGCAGCGTTTGCGCTTCGGATTCCACCGCACCGGTCAGCGGCCAGCAGCCGAGGGTACGGAAACGCACCATGCGCTGTTTGATCACTTCGCCAGGCTGCAGATCAATGCGATCGTCATCAATCATCATCAGCATGCCATCACGCTCCAGCACCGGACGCGGTGCCGCGAGGTACAGCGGAACGATCTCGATGTTTTCCAGGAAGATGTACTGCCAGATATCCAGCTCGGTCCAGTTGGAGAGCGGGAACACGCGAATGCTCTCGCCTTTGTTGATCTGGCCGTTGTAGTTATGCCACAGCTCTGGACGCTGATTTTTCGGATCCCAACGATGGAAACGGTCACGGAACGAGTAAATACGCTCTTTGGCGCGTGACTTCTCTTCGTCACGACGCGCACCACCGAAAGCGGCATCAAACCCGTACTTATTCAGCGCCTGCTTCAGGCCCTCGGTTTTCATGATGTCGGTGTGTTTGGCGCTACCGTGGACAAACGGATTGATGCCCATCGCCACGCCTTCCGGGTTGCGGTGAACCAGCAGTTCCGCGCCCATGTTTTTCACGGTGCGATCGCGAAACTCGTACATTTCACGGAATTTCCAGCCGGTATCAACGTGCAGCAGCGGAAATGGCAGCGTGCCCGGATAAAAGGCTTTACGCGCCAGATGCAGCATCACCGAGGAGTCTTTACCGATGGAGTACATCATCACCGGATTGCTGAACTCGGCCGCCACCTCGCGGATGATATGGATACTCTCTGCCTCCAGTTGGCGCAGATGAGTAAGACGATTTTGGTCCATAATTTTTCCTCAAGCCAAATTGACAACGGCGGACTCGCGAGCCCCCTGCTGTGCCGAATGTTGGAACCAGGCTAATTGCCCGTGCAAATTCACCACTTCACCCACCACAATCAGGGCCGGTGTGGGCGCGGCAACCGCCAGCGCCTCGAGCTGATCTAAGGTACCGGTCAGCACTTGTTGATTCTGACGCGTGCCGCAGCCAATCACGGCTACCGGCGTTGATGCTGCGCGTCCATGTTCGATAAGGCCCGCAGCGATTTCTGCCGCTTTCAACGTGCCCATATAAATCGCTAAGGTCTGACGCGCACGCGCCAGCGTCGGCCAGTCAATGCCTTCGCTATCACTGCGTAAGTGGCCGGTGACAAACAGCACGCTCTGCGCGTAATCGCGATGAGTTAACGGAATCCCGGCATAAGCAGTGGCTCCCGCTGCCGCAGTAATGCCCGGCACCACCTGGAAAGGAATGCCCGCCGCTTTCGCCGCCTGCAGCTCTTCGCCGCCGCGACCGAAGATGAACGGATCGCCGCCTTTCAGACGCACCACGCGTTTACCCTGCTGCGCCAGCTCAACCAGCATCGCATTGGTCTCTTCCTGGGATACGGAGTGTGCTCCAGCACGTTTACCGACGCAGATGCGGTCAGCATCACGGCGCACCAGCTCCAGCACTTCGTCACTCACCAGATGGTCATACAGCACCACATCCGCCAGCTGCATCACCTGCAGGCCACGTAACGTCAGTAAACCGCTGTCACCTGGACCCGCACCCACCAGGGTGATTTCACCCTGATTGTCGCTGCTGTTCTCTAACTCGCGATCCAGCGTGCGGCGGGCCTCATTGACGTTACCGGCTGACATCTGGCTGGCGAACAAACCGTTAAACGCTCGCTCCCAAAAACGACGACGTTCCGACATGCTGTGATAGCGCTGTTTAACTTTGTCACGCCACTGTCCTGCCACTTCAGCCATCTGACCGAGGTTGGCAGGTAACAGCGACTCAATTTTTTCACGTAATAAGCGGGCCAGCACTGGCGCCGTACCACTAGAGGAGATCGCCACCACCAAGGGGGAGCGATCGACAATAGAGGGGAAGATAAAACTGCACTTGGGCTGATCGTCGACAACGTTGACCAGCTTGTGGCGGGCATTGGCGGCGTCAAAGACTTGCGCATTGAGCGCGTTATCGTCAGTGGCAGCGATGACTAAAAAGACGCCATCCAGCTGAACCGGATCGAAGTGATGTGCAATCCACTCGATGGCATCGATTTCCAGCAGCGCCTGCAACTCATGGCCGAGGTCGCGCGCTGCTACCCGCACGCGCGCACCGGCACGTCGCAGCAGTTCGATTTTACGCGCCGCGATTTCACCACCGCCAACAACCAGCACCGGACGGTTTTTGAGATCGGCAAAGAGAGGCAGATAATCCACGTTAACCTTGTTAGTTTTACAATAAGTTAACGCGACTATACTTTCCCACCTTCTGGCAGATGAAATTACGAATTGGCATTAGTAGTTACCGAATGGAATAACGCCCCAGGATTGCTGATAACAATTTGTGCTTAACAGATGATATTGCTGGTGTTTCGGAGCAATTCAAATTGTGCAATCGCGGTCACAGTTTCATACTAATCCAGAATTTTTTTAGCCTGACGGGATGTCACAAAAGGACCTTAACTATGTTTGCCACCCTCCGCCGCACCGTGCTGGCTGCACTGATAGCGGGCGGTTTGCCTCTCTTTGCCCAAGCCGCAACCTATGCACCGGGGCATTTTGCCGAACAGCAGCTGCGCCACATCGCCACCTATTTTCCTGGCCGTATGAGCGGCAGCCCTGCTGAGCTGATGACGGCCGATTATCTGCAACAGCAATTCACCGAGCTGGGTTACAAGAGTAATACCCGCCAGTTCAATACCAGCTACAACTGGTTAGAGCGCAAGGGTGAAACCCGCGCACGTAAAGTCTCCGCCACGTCGGTGATCGCCGCGCGCAGCGGTGCGGTACCGCAAGAGATCCTGATCGTCACGCATCTCGACACCTGGACGCCACTCAGCCGTCATGAAGCGGATAACAATCTGGGCGGCCTGCGTTTACAAGGTGTGGACGACAATGCGTCCGGTCTGGGTGTGATGCTGGAACTGGCGCAACAGCTGAGTAAAACCCCACTGCATTATGGCGTGCGCTTTGTCGCGCTTAGCGCTGGTGAAGCCGGGCTGCACGGGATGGATGACTACCTGTCGCGGATGAGTGCGCAGGAGAAAAAGAACACGCTGCTGGTGATTGATCTCAACAGTCTGATCGTCGGCGATCACCTCTATTTTAACAGTGGTGCCAATACGCCCTCAGCGGTACGCAAGCAGACCAGCGCGCGCGCCGTGCAGCTCGCGCATCGCTACGGTATTTCCGCCGCCAGCCACACGCTGACGGCACGCGACTATCCGGGCGTGAATCCGTTTGATAAAGCCGGCATGCCGCTGCTGGATGTCACCGCCGCCAACTGGGCGCTGGGTAATAAAGATGGACAGCAGCAACGGGCGCACAGCAGCCACTTCCCGGAGGGCAACGTACGCCATCAAACCGACCGGGATAACCTCAATTATCTGGATCGCTGGCTACCGGGCCGGATTACGCAACGCACGCGTGATAGCGTGAAGATCTTACTGCCACTGGTCACTGAGCTGGCTAACCCAACAACTTAAGGATTTGCGATGTACGTGGTGTATCTCAACTATTTCCGTCCGGCAGAAGAAGCCGATGCGCTGCTGGCGCCACACATTGAGTGGCTGGATCGTTACTTTGACAGCGGTGACTTCATTGCCGCAGGCCGTAAAGATCCGCGCACTGGCGGTATGGTGCTGGTGAAGGAGATGGATCGCGCCCGTTTGGATACTATCCTCGCGGAAGATCCTTTTGTCGCGGTGGCGCACTATGACGTGACCAAAGTGAACGTGACGCGTGCAGCGGAGGCGTTTGAAGGGCTAAAAGGGATTTAAAGGACAATTGGGTCGCGGCACGATTTATCGTGCACCTGTCAGCGTTAGAGGCGCTGCAGGGAGGCGCGATAAATCACGCCGCAACCCTTTTATTGATGTATCAACCTTCGTGCAATCCACACTCGCGCTTCAGGCCAAAGAAGCGTGTCTCTTCTTCTGCCATGCCCGGTTCCCACTTTTTGGTGGTGTGCGTATCGCCCACTGACAAATAGCCTTCATCCCACAGCGGATGATACTTGAGGCCATGTTGTTTCAGGTACTGGTGCACCTGACGGTTATCCCAGTCAATGATCGGCAGAATCTTGAACACACCGCGCTGTACCGCCAGCACAGGCAAACTGGCGCGGCTGCCTGACTGGTCACGGCGTAGACCCGCAAACCAGGTCTGCGCACCCAGGGTTTGCAGCGCGCGATTCATCGGTTCGACCTTGTTGATTTGGTTGTACTGCTCAATCCCCTCGACGCCCTGCTCCCACAGTTTGCCGTAGCGCGCTTCCTGCCATGCTGGAGAGGTCTCAGCACGGAAGATTTGCAGATTGAGATTGAGCTTCTCGGTCAGCTCGTCAATAAAGCGATAAGTTTCCGGGAACAGATAGCCGGTATCGGTCAGGATCACCGGCGTATCCCGTTTCTGCTGCGTCACCATATGCAGCAGAACCGCCGCCTGAATACCAAAACTGGATGACAGCACAAACGCGCCTGGCATGTTTTCCAGCGCCCAGCTCACGCGTTGCTCAGCGGAGAGTTTCTCCAGCTGCACGTTGCTTTCGGCCAGTGCCATGATGCGATCGACTTTGCTGCCACTATTCAGTGCTGCGAGATCAAGTACCGTCATACTGCCTCCGAGTCCCAAAAATCACGGGCGGGATCCACCACGGCTTTGATGATGCCAGCGCGAATCACGAAGTCACCGAAGCCTTCATCAGCCTGACGCTCGGTTGCCCAGCGCGCCACTAATTCGTCGATGCTGGCCAGAATTTCGCCTTCGTTGATGTTCTCGCGGTACATACGCGGAATGCGTGTACCCATGCGGTTGCCGCCAATGTGTAAGTTGTAGCGACCTGGTGCTTTACCCACCAGACCCAACTCTGCCAGCAAAGCACGGCCACAGCCGTTCGGGCAACCGGTAACGCGTAGCACGATGTGCTCTTCACCGACGCCGTGCTTATGCATGATCTCTTCCACCTTGGTGACAAACGAAGGCAGGAAGCGTTCGGCTTCGGCCATCGCTAATGGGCAGGTTGGGAAGGCCACGCAGGCCATGGAGTTTTCACGCTGTGGCGTCACCGCTTCCATCAAACCGTGTTCACGGGCGATGGCTTCGATCTGCGCTTTTTGCTTCTCTGGCACACCGGCTACGATCAGGTTTTGGTTGGCGGTTAAACGGAAATCACCCTGATGGATTTTTGCGATTTCAGCGATGCCGCGCTTCAACGGACGTCCCGGATAATCCAGCAGACGACCATTTTCGATAAACAGCGTCAGATGCCATTTCTTATCAATGCCTTTCACCCAGCCCACGCGGTCGCCACGCGTGGTAAACGCGTAAGGACGAATCGGTTCAAACGTCAGGCCAGCACGCTTTTCCACTTCCGCTTTAAAGGTTTCAACGCCAACACGTTCCAGCGTGTACTTGGTTTTGGCGTTTTTACGATCGGTACGGTTACCCCAGTCGCGCTGCGTAGTCACTACCGCAGCCGCCACATCAAGGATCTTCTCTACCGGCAGGAAGCCAAACTCACTCGCAGTACGCGCATAAGTCGCTTTATTACCGTGGTCGATCGACAACCCACCGCCAACCAACAGGTTAAAGCCAATCAGCTTGCCGTTCTCCGCAATGGCGATAAAGTTCAGGTCATTCGCATGCAGGTCGACATCGTTATGCGGTGGCACCACCACGGTAGTTTTGAACTTACGCGGTAGATAGGTTTCGCCCAGAATTGGTTCTTTATCCGTTGTGGCAACCTTCTCTTTATCCCACCAAATCTCAGCGTATGCGCGGGTTTGCGGCAGCAGGTGCTCGGAGAGTTTTTTCGCCCACTCGTAGGCTTCCTGATGCAGTTCCGACTCGACTGGATTCGAAGTGCACAACACGTTACGGTTCACGTCGTTGGCGGTGGCCAGCGCGTCGAGACCCACTTCATGCAGCATTTGGTGCGTCGGCTTCACGTTCTTTTTCAGAATGCCGTGGAACTGGAAGGTCTGACGGTTAGTCAGACGGATGCTGCCATAAATGGTTTTATCGGTCGCAAACTTATCAATCGCCAGCCATTGCGTTGGCGTGATAATCCCGCCCGGCAGACGGCAACGCAGCATCATCGCGTGGCGCGGTTCCAGTTTCTGCGCCGCACGCTCCGCACGAATATCGCGGTCGTCCTGCTGGTACATGCCGTGGAAACGGATCAACAGGAAATTATCGCCAGTGAAGCCGCCGGTCAGGCCATCATCGAGATCCTCGAGAATGGTGCCGCGCAGGTAGTTACTCTGTTTTTTCAAACGCTCGGCGTCGGTCAGCTTGCCTTCAACGACCAGCGGTCCAGGATGTTTTTCGCTCATTAGTAAACGTCTCGCTGATAACGGCGCTCAATGCGCAGCTCACTTAAAAATTCGTCAGCCGTTTCACGATCCATGCCGCCGTGTTCGACCACCACATCCAGTAATGCCTGCTCAACGTCTTTCGCCATGCGATTAGCGTCGCCGCAGACGTAAAGGTGCGCGCCTTCTTCAATCCAGCGCCACACTTCCGCCCCTTTGGCGCGGATTTTATCTTGTACGTATATTTTCTCAGCCTGGTCACGTGACCACGCTAAATCAATGTTGGTCAGCAAGCCGTCTTTGACGTATTTCTGCCATTCCACCTGATAGAGGAAATCATCGGTGAAGTGTGGGTTACCAAAGAACAGCCAGTTTTTACCGCCTGCTCCGTCGTTATCACGCTGCTGCATAAAGGAGCGGAACGGCGCGATACCGGTGCCTGGGCCGACCATGATCACCGGCGTTTCCGGATTCGCCGGCAAGCGGAAGTTGTCGTTGTGTTCGATAAACACGCGGATTTCGCCGTCTTCTTCGATGCGATCCGCCAGCCAGGTTGACGCACCGCCGCCGCGCTGACGACCATCAATCTCATAACGCACCGCACCGACAGTAATATGTACTTCGGTATCCGTTTCCGCTTGCGATGAAGCAATCGAATAGAGGCGCGGTGTTAAAGGACGCAACAGGCCAGTGAGCTGTTCTGCATTGAGTTCAGTGGGTGCCTGACGCACCATATCGACAATCGGGAAGCTCTGCGCATAGCTCTGTAATTTCGGCTTATCACCCGACAGCGCCAGCAGCGCATCATTGCGTGACAGTGCAGCATACTGTTCAACGATTTGCGGCGTGTTCACCGTCAACTCATAATGCTTTTGCAAGGCTTCTGCGAGCGGCAGGTTTTCACCGTTAACATCAACCGGCTCATCGCCCTTCAGCCACACCAGTTGCAGCAGTTCCTGTACCAGTTCCGCGTCGTTTTCAAACCACACGCCCAGCGCATCGCCGGGCTGATAGCGCAGACCAGAATCGCCCAGATCGATTTCGATATGGCGAACATCTTTATCCGAATCACGACCGGTGATTTTTTGATTAGCGGCAAAACTGGCGGTCAGCGGCGCTTCTTTGGTGTAAGGGCTGCTGTGGATATCGTTCACCACGCCAGAAGCCGTCACAGCCGCGACCACTGAGGATTCACTCGGCACGCGTGCTTTTAGAATCTCGGTCAGCTGTTGACGCCAGGCCGTAGCCTGCTCTTTGTACTCCACGTCGGCATCAACACGATCCAGCAGACGTTCCGCACCCAGTTCCGCCAGACGCTCATCAAAGTCTTTACCAGCTTTGCTGAAGAATTCGTAAGAGGTATCGCCGAGGCCGAACACCGCAAACGCGGAGCCAGACGCAAATTTCGGCGCCTTCTTCGACAGCAGGAATTTGTGCAGCGCCACGGCTTCTTCCGGTGGCTCACCTTCACCTTGCGTCGAAGTGACAACAACCAGTAATTTCTCCTGACCGATTTGCTTAAACTTGTAGTCACCGGCGTTGACCAGATTGACGCTCAGTTTGGCGGCCAGCAGATCATCGCGCAGCTGTTCCGCCAGACGACGAGCATTACCGGTTTGTGACGCGGAAATCAGCGTGATGGTTGGCACCTCGGCCTGCACCGGTGCAGGTGCGGCAACGGCGCCCGGCGTCTGATTGACCATGCCCCAGAAGTAGCCGGAAAGCCAGGCCATCTGCGTGGTGTTGAAATCCGTGGTCGCTGCCTGTAAGCGCGCGAGTTGCTCCGGATTAAGCGGGAGCATTGAACCTGGTGCCTGAGTCGTCATCGCGTTAAAAATTCCAGTGTCTGAAGTCCGGACCGATAAATGGCGGAAGAGTGGGTAGGTTACCGGGCTGTATATTAACGATTAAATACGCCTTCGACATAATTAATAACCAAAATGACTAAGTGGTTTTTCGGGTAATGTTAATCGGCAAAAGTGGTAAATAAAGTCGCCTTTATTCAATACGTTAATCACCATGTTGCGGTATAGGCGTGCGCCAAATGCCCTTTTCATCGTAAGCGGGTGCGAAAAATCTGTGATTCAGGTAGAATTCGGCGGTTTTTAAGTCTGAGAGCCATTATGTCTACCACGCTGTTTAAAGAGTTCCAGTTCGAATCTGCCCACCGTCTGCCGCATGTGCCTGAAGGGCATAAATGTGGTCGTCTGCATGGCCATTCGTTCCTGGTGCGATTAGAAATTACCGGTGAAGTGGATGCGCATACCGGTTGGGTCATGGATTTTGCCGAACTGAAGGCGGCGTTTATGCCGATTTATGATCGTCTCGATCATCACTATCTGAATGATATTCCAGGCCTGGAAAATCCAACCAGCGAAGTGCTGGCAAAATGGATTTGGGATCAGATGAAACCGATCCTGCCAGAACTGAGTGCAGTGATGATCAAGGAAACCTGTACCGCAGGTTGTACTTATAAAGGTTAATCACTGTTGACGGGCTGCCGCTGTGCAGCCTGACTTTCAGCTATACGCTTCTTTACGTTCACTTCATCTCCCTGTCATCCGCCCCCTCTACGTTGTTGTCTCCTTCATTAAAGATCAAGAGAATCAACAATGAACTTCGTTAAACGCCTTTTTGTTATCGCTTTGCTGGTTTCCGCCTCTGCCGCCGTTCAGGCGCAAAACGTCCTCGATTTTCCGCAGCCTGAAAAAGTACCGGATGAGTTCTATGCCGTGACTGAAATTCCGGCGGGCGGCATGATCAAATATGAAACCGATGCAAAAACCGGTTTTATCGTGGCTGACCGTTTCCAGTCGATGCCGGTTGCCTATCCCGCAAACTACGGCTCACTGACCCAGTCACTGGGCGGTGATGGCGATCCGCTGGATGTGATCTTCTATACTCGTGCACCGCTGCAGCCGGGTACGCTGATCAAACTGCGTCCGATTGGTGTACTGAAGATGATCGACGGTGGCGAAGTCGATGACAAGATCGTCGCAGTGCCGACCAGCAAAATCGATCCGACTTATGATGACATCAAAGAGATGAAAGACCTGCCGAAAATGGAGCAGGAACGTCTGGAAGCTTTCTTCCGCGTGTATAAGCAGTTGCCAGATGGCCGTAAGAAAGTGGAGCTGAATGGTTTTGAAGATGCGGCGAAAGCCAAAACTGAGATCAAACAGGCCTTCGACGCGTATAAAGCAAAGCAATAAAACCTAAGCATGCGTCGGCGGGGTAATGGAAAAAGTCGCTATCCATATCGTTTAGCCGGCGCGGTAATGAACAAGGTCGCCATCAATGGCGACCCTTCAAACAGGTTTGAGTCAGGTGCCGCAGGGATGCACACCTGATGAATCAGGCGATATTCAGATACTTATGTGTCTGCATCGAAAGGCGCCAGTTACGCGCAATGCAGGTCTCAATGCACAGTTTGGTGGCGGCATCGCCACGACTGATCGGTTGCAGCGCCACAATGCGCTTCTTATCATCATCATGCAGACCCGCCAGCAGCACATCTAACGCTTCGACATCACGCTCACGCGCCACCGGATGTTTAATCTCATCCGCACGCTGCAACGCCTGCGGCAGCACATCGTAACCGCCGCGCATATTGACCTTCGGTGAAACCGTCACCCAGGTGCTGTCAGAACAGTGCACTTCATGTGTACCGCTGGTCTCAATCTGGCACTCAAATCCGGCCGCTTCCAACGCCTCGGTCAACGGGCGCAAATCAAAAATAGCCGGTTCACCGCCGGTGATCACCACATGGCGCGCGGTCCAGCCCTGACGTTGAATGGTCTCGATCAGCATTGCTGCATCGGCACTGCCCCAGGCGTCACTCTCCACGGTTTTCACCAGAATGTCGCCCAGCGAGGTCTCCCGATCGGCCAGTTTTTCCCACGTATGCTTGGTATCACACCAGCTACAGCCCACCGGACATCCTTGTAAGCGGATGAACAGCGCCGGAACACCGGTGTAAAATCCTTCGCCCTGCAGGGTCTGGAACATTTCGTTAATCGGGTAGAACATTTTTTACTCACGTCTTAAATTCGAGGCGCAGATTATGGCAGATTTTCACCATCGGTTCACAGCTGCTTCGTGCCAAAAAAACAAAAGCCCCGCACGAGGCGGGGCTTTATCAGCGATGATGCGGCCCATCGGGACACATCAACAGAGCCTTACTGGCCTTTAACTTCTTTCAGACCGTTGAACGGAGCTTTGTCGCCCAGCGCTTCTTCGATACGAATCAGCTGGTTGTACTTAGCAACACGGTCAGAACGGCTCATAGAACCGGTTTTGATCTGGCCAGCAGCAGTACCGACCGCCAGGTCAGCGATGGTCGCATCTTCAGTTTCACCTGAACGGTGTGAAATCACCGCGGTGTAACCTGCATCTTTTGCCATCTTGATTGCAGCCAGAGTTTCGGTCAGAGAACCGATCTGGTTGAATTTGATCAGGATGGAGTTAGCGATACCTTTATCGATACCTTCTTTCAGGATCTTGGTGTTGGTCACGAACAGGTCGTCACCTACCAGCTGAATTTTGTCGCCCAGTACTTTGGTCTGGTAAGCGAAGCCCGCCCAGTCAGACTCGTCCAAACCATCTTCAATAGAGACGATTGGGTACTGTTTGGTCAGGTCTTCCAGGAAGTGCGTGAACTCTTCAGAGGTGAAAGCTTTGTTGCCTTCGCCAGCCAGCACATATTTGCCGTCTTTGTAGAATTCAGACGCTGCACAGTCCATCGCCAGGGTGATGTCTTTGCCCAGCTCGTAGCCTGCTGCTTTTACCGCTTCAGCGATAACAGCCAGCGCTTCGGCGTTAGAACCCAGGTTTGGCGCATAGCCACCTTCGTCACCGACCGCAGTGCTCATGCCTTTGGCTTTCAGCACTTTTGCCAGGTTGTGGAAAACTTCAGAACCCATACGAATGGCTTCTTTCACGTTTTTCGCGCCAACAGGCTGGATCATGAATTCCTGGATATCAACGTTGTTATCCGCGTGCTCACCACCGTTGATGATGTTCATCATCGGCAGTGGCATAGAGAATTTGCCTGGGGTGCCGTTCAGTTCAGCGATGTGCGCGTACAGTGGCAGGCCTTTAGAAGCCGCAGCCGCTTTAGCCGCAGCCAGCGAAACCGCCAGAATGGCGTTAGCGCCGAAGTTGGATTTGTTCTCAGTACCGTCCAGCTCGATCATGATCTTATCGATGTTCGCCTGGTCTTTGGCATCTTTACCGGTTACCGCTGCAGCGATAGGACCGTTAACAGCGGCAACCGCTTTGGTCACGCCTTTGCCCAGGAAACGAGATTTGTCACCGTCACGCAGCTCCAGTGCTTCGCGAGAACCGGTTGAAGCACCTGATGGCGCTGCAGCCAGACCAACGAAACCGCCTTCCAGATGCACTTCTGCTTCTACAGTCGGGTTGCCACGGGAGTCGATGATTTCGCGACCGATGACTTTTACGATTTTGGACATTCGATTTTCCTCAGTACAAGTTAGTCAATCCTAAGACAAACAACGCGCGAAAAGTTCGCGCGCTGTTCGTTAAACTCTTACTTCGCTAACCGCTTCTGGTGCTCCTGCGCGGCTTTAACAAAGCCAGCGAACAGCGGATGACCATCACGCGGGGTCGACGTGAATTCCGGGTGGAACTGACAAGCTACAAACCACGGATGGTTCGGGAGTTCGATGATCTCCACCAGCTGGTCGTCGCCGGAACGGCCCGCAATATGCAGACCCGCCGCTTCAATCGGCTTCAACAGCAGATTGTTCACTTCATAACGATGACGGTGACGTTCAGTAATCACGTCAGAACCGTATAGCTGGCGCACTTTACTTTCCGGCGTCAGCTGGCACTGCTGGCTACCCAGACGCATGGTGCCGCCCAGATCGCTCTGCTCAGTACGTTGCTCAACGTTGCCTTCTTCATCACGCCATTCAGTGATCAGTGCGACCACTGGGTACTTACAGTCTGGCACAAATTCCGTTGAGTTGGCGTCTGCCATCCCGGCCACGTTGCGTGCGAATTCCATCAGCGCAACCTGCATACCCAGGCAGATACCGAGGTAAGGGATGTTGTTCTCACGCGCGTATTGCGCCGTGAGCATTTTGCCTTCCACACCACGGTAACCGAAGCCGCCCGGGATCAGGATAGCATCCAGATCTTTCAGAATTTCGACACCGCGAGATTCCACATCCTGCGAATCGATCAGCTTGATGTTCACGGTTACACGATTTTTCAGGCCACCGTGCTTCAGTGCTTCAATCACTGACTTGTACGCATCTGGCAGTTCGACATATTTGCCGACCATACCGATGGTCACTTCGCCGCCCGGATTGGCTTCTTCATAGATAACCTGTTCCCATTCGGCCAGGTTCGCTTCCGGTGCGCTCAGATTGAAACGCTTACAGATATAGTCATCCAGACCCTGTGATTTCAACAGGCCAGGAATCTTGTAGATGGAATCCACATCTTTCAGGGAAATAACCGCTTTCTCTGGCACGTTACAGAACAGGGCGATCTTCGCACGTTCATTGGCCGGCACAGCGCGGTCAGAACGGCAGATCAGCACATCAGGCTGGATACCGATCGACAGCAGCTCTTTCACTGAATGCTGGGTTGGCTTGGTTTTCACTTCGCCTGCAGCGGCCATATACGGCACCAAAGTCAGGTGCATATACATGGTGTGTTCACGGCCCACATCAACCGCCATCTGGCGAATCGCTTCGAGGAACGGCAGGGATTCAATATCACCTACGGTACCGCCGATTTCCACCAGTACGACATCATGACCTTCGCCGCCTTCGATAATACGTTCTTTAATGGCGTTGGTGATGTGTGGGATAACCTGAATCGTGGCACCCAAATAGT
Source organism: Pantoea folii (assembly GCF_056678875.1). Taxonomy (NCBI): domain Bacteria; kingdom Pseudomonadati; phylum Pseudomonadota; class Gammaproteobacteria; order Enterobacterales; family Erwiniaceae; genus Pantoea; species Pantoea folii. Next base: position 35,163 of record NZ_JBWXON010000027.1, read on the forward strand.
CACCGCGACGCTCTTTGCGCAGCACTTCTGAGTAGATACGACCGGTCGTAAAGTTGTTGCGGCGCGACATTTTGGTACGGATGAAGCGCTCGTAGTGACCCAAGTCCAGATCGGTTTCGGCCCCATCATCGGTAACAAACACTTCACCGTGCTGCGTTGGGCTCATGGTACCCGGATCGACGTTGATGTACGGATCGAGTTTCATGATGGTCACATTCAGACCACGTGCTTCAAGGATGGCTGCGAGGGAGGCTGCGGCAATGCCTTTGCCCAGAGAGGATACGACCCCGCCGGTCACAAAAATATAATTCGTTGTCATGCTGAACCTGAGAGTTTAGGTTTAAAGACGGTGGAATAACCAAGACGGGAAAATAGTATACCCGAAGTCGTCCTCAGCCACAATTGATGAATCACATCACCCCCCCCCGCATTGCAGCCGATAACATAGCGAATAGACGAGGGTAAAATGTTGACGTGCGTCACAAAGTTGCCGCTTGGCTGAATCGAGTAAGCTCAAGCGGACAATTTATGCGCAATGCAGGAATAATCTACAATTTGAAGAATAACCGCTTAGTCTTTGTTCTCACTGCATTTCACCTGCTGCCAGGCGGCTTCCATTTGATCCAGGGTCGCATCCTGCATCGCCAGTCCCTGCCCGCTGATGATGGATTCAACCTGACGGAAGCGACGCTCAAATTTATTATTGGCTTTTTGTAAGGCGATTTCGGCTTTGCTGCCCAGATGGCGCGAAAGGTTGACGGTGGCAAACAGCAAATCGCCAATCTCCTCTTCCAGCTTGTCATTGTCGACCACCGCCTGCTGCGCTTCGTGCATCACTTCATCGATCTCTTCATGCACTTTATCCAGCACTGGCCCCAGGTTGTTCCAGTCGAATCCCACCGTGCTACAGCGCTTCTGGATTTTGTAAGCACGCATCAGTGCAGGCAAGGCTTTAGGAATGTCATCCAGCACCGAATGCTGTGACTTCTCTGCGCGCTCGCTGTGTTTGATCGCTTCCCAGTTTTTCAGTACTTCCTGCGTGGTTTCAGCCTGCACATCTCCGAAGATGTGCGGATGACGGCGCTCCAGCTTGTCGCTAATCGCATTGCAGATGTCATCGAAGTTGAAACGCTGTTGCTCATCCGCCATTTGCGCGTAAAACACCACCTGAAACAGCAGATCGCCGAGTTCACCGCGCAGGTCATCAAAGTCCTCGCGCTGAATCGCGTCGATCACTTCGTAGGTCTCTTCCAGCGTGTAAGGGGCGATGGAGGCGAAGGTCTGCTGACGATCCCACGGGCAGCCACGTTCCGGGTCGCGCAAGGTTTGCATGATGGTGAGCAGACGATTCAGGGCTGTCATGGGGAAATCCTTAGGGGTTAAAATGGAAAAGGTCGCCAAAATGGCGACCCTGAGGCGCACCGAAATCTGGTCGGCGCGCAGAACAACCTGGACGTGCCATTTCGGGCGTACACTAAATGCCAGGCTGCCCTTTCATGGCGGCCTGGCCACATCAGTTCAGACGGCGTGCATCGATGATATCCGGCACCTGATTAAGACGCGCCAGCACGCGACCCAGCACCTGCTGGTTGTAGATTTCGATATCCATATCAATGGTTGCCAGCTGCTTTTTGGTGTCGCTGCGGCTGGAAACGCCCAGCACGTTAACCTTCTCATTCGCCAGAATGGTAGTGATATCGCGCAGTAACCCGCTGCGATCGTTGGCGGTGACGCGTACCACCAGCGAATAGCCGCTCGAATAATCTTCGCCCCACACCGCATCGACAATACGTTCCGGCGCATGGGAGATCAGTTCGCTTAACTGGTCACAGTCGGCTCGGTGAATGGAAATACCGCGCCCCTGGGTGATAAAGCCCACGATATCGTCACCCGGAATCGGCTGGCAGCAGCGCGCAATGTGGTGCAGCAGATTGCCCACACCTTCCACCACCACGCGTCCACTTTCTCTGCGCGCAGATGAAGGCTGATGTGATTTTTGCGTCAGCTGGCGCAATGCTTCACGATCTTCCTCTTCCGCACTCGGCTTATTGAGCTTAGCCTGCAGGAAGTTGACCATCTGATTGAGGCGAATATCGCCGCCGCCAATCATCGCCAACAGCTCATCCTGCGAGCTGACGTTATAACGCGGCAGCAGAATTTTTTCTGCATCGCGGAAACTGATATCCAGCTGGCTCAACTCGCTTTCAAGAATCTGGCGGCCAGCCAGAATGTTCTTGTCGCGATCTTGTTTGCGGAACCAGGCGTGAATTTTTGAACGGCCACGGCTGGTGGTGATATAGCCGAGGTTCGGGTTCAGCCAGTCGCGGCTCGGGTTCGGCTGCTTCTGGGTAATCACCTCAATCTGATCGCCCATCTGCAATTGATAGGTGAACGGCACAATGCGACCGCTGATTTTGGCACCAATGCAGCGATGGCCGATATCACTGTGAATGTGATAAGCGAAGTCCAGCGGTGTTGAGCCAGATGGCAGATCGACCACGTCGCCTTTCGGGGTAAACACGTACACCCGATCGTCAAATACCTGACTGCGCACCTCTTCCAGCATCTCGCCGGAATCCGCCATCTCTTCCTGCCAGGTAATCAGCTTACGCAGCCACGCAATGCGTTCCTCGTGCCCTGCCGCACCGCGCGCGTTACTGGAAGTCGGGCCTTCTTTGTACTTCCAGTGCGCGGCCACGCCCAACTCCGCATCTTCATGCATCTGGCGAGTACGAATCTGGATCTCTACCGTCTTGCCCTGCGGACCGAGCACCACGGTGTGAATGGATTGATAACCGTTGGGTTTTGGATTGGCAACGTAGTCGTCGAACTCGCTGGGAAGATGGCGATACAGTGTGTGCACGGTGCCTAACGCGCCGTAGCAATCCTGCAAACGTTCTGCCACGATGCGCACCGCGCGCACATCGAACAGCTCATCAAACGCCAGCGACTTTTTCTGCATCTTGCGCCAGATGCTGTAGATATGTTTCGGGCGGCCATACACTTCAGCACGCACGCCCTCCTTCTGCATCTCTGCACGTAAGTTACTCACGAAATTATCAATGTAACCTTCGCGGTCAATACGGCGTTCATGCAGCAGTTTGGCGATGCGTTTGTACTCATCGGGGTGCAGATAGCGGAAGCAGTAATCTTCCAGCTCCCATTTGAGCTGACCGATACCCAGACGATTGGCTAACGGCGCATAGATGTTGGTGCTCTCTTTGGCGGCGAGAACACGTTCGTCTTCTGGTGCATCCTTCATTTCACGCAGGTGGGCAATACGCTCTGCCAGCTTGATAACCACGCAGCGGAAATCTTCCACCATCGCCAGCAGCATGCGGCGCACGTTATCCACCTGCTCGGAGGCCATAGAATCATTGTGGATGGCTTTCAGCTGGCGGATCGCGTCCATGTCGCGCACGCCGTGCACCAATGACACAATGCCTTTGCCGAAAGACTTTTCCAGCTCTTCTTCACTGACCACGTCGGCGTTAGCCAGCGGGAACAGCAAGGCCGCGCGCAGGCTGTCGTTGTCCATACTGAGCATAGTGAGTATTTCCACCATCTCAATACCGCGCCACAGCAGCAGAGCCTGATCTGGATGGTTGTGCGTTTCGGTTTCACAGTAGCGCCAGGTGTCCGCCAATCGCTGACAGGATTGCGGATTATTGATATTTAAACTGGCGATCCACTGGTCAAGGGCAAATTCCCCTTCCGTATTTAAATGCGCACTTCTAACCGCAACCATATCCTCTCCTGCCATAACGACGAAAACGCCGCTTATGCTTTGCTAAACAGCACCATGGACTCGAGATGACTGGTATGTGGGAACATATCCAGCATCGCGACCCTTTCCAAATGGTAGCCCGCCGACAGTAATGCCTGACTGTCGCGCGCAAGTGTTGTTGGGTTACAGGAAACATAGACCACGCGTTGCGGCGCAAGTTTAACGATATGCGACATCACACCCGCGGCCCCAGCACGTGCTGGATCCAGTAACACCTTGTTAAATCCCTGCGCTGCCCAAGGCTGGTGGGCAACGTCTTCCTCCAGGTTGTGCTGGAAAAAGCGGACATTTTTAAGATTATTCAGCTCAGCATTATACGCTGCCTGGTGGACTAATGCTGCAACACCCTCCACACCCACAGCATTTTGTACGAACTTTCCTACAGGCAAAGTGAAATTACCCATACCGCAAAACAGATCCAGCACCCGATCTTCGGGCTGTAAATCGAGCCATTCAATGGCTTTTGTCACCATCTGCTGATTCACGCCATCATTCACCTGGATGAAATCCTGCGGGCTGAAAGTCAGTTTCAAATCAAACGATTGGTAGAAAGGTGCGTAATCCCCCAGCGGCTGCAAATGCTCGCTGCCGTCCGCCAGATACAACATCAGCTGATGCTCATGCGAAAAGCGTTCCAGTTTTACACGATCGCCTGCGGACAATGCATCAAGATGACGCAGCACCATCACCGGGCCATTATCTGCCAGCACTAACTCGACATGCCCCAGTCGCCGTGCGGCCTGTAAGCTGCTAAGACACTGGTGCAACGGCTGCAATAACGCTTCAAGCTCGGGCACCAAAATGGGGCATTGAGTTAACTCAACCAAATCGTTGCTGGCCGCCTGGCGGAACCCCATTTGTAAACGCTGCTGTTTAGGCTGCCATTGCAGTCCCAGACGGGCGCGACGGCGGTAACCCCAGGTGTTGCCGCTAATGATCTCATTCACCTGCACCGGCAAAGGCGCATCCCGGCTCAACATTCGGCTCAGCGCACGTGCTTTACTGTCCTCCTGTAACGCGATCGCGGCATGCTGTTGCTGGCAGCCACCACACACGCCAAAGTGCACACAGCGCGGTTTTTCCCGCTGTGCGCTTGGCTGCATAATCTTTTTGGCTTTGGCCCGCGAGAACTGACGTTTATCTTCCACGACCATAACTTCGGCCTGTTCACCCGGCAGTGCGCCGCTGACAAACATCGCTTTGCCATTATGGCGCGCAACACCTTGTCCAAAGGGGTCAAGGTCTTCGATAGTGACGGTAATACGCTGCTTTGTCGCCACACGCTGTTTTGCGGAGTAAAATTGCGCCATAGTGTTGTGAATTCTCTAAATTAATGGGGTGTGCCATCGCAAGCGGATTGTGCACAGGGATATCAATGCCAGGAGTTGCCAGGCCACAATTATGACCAAATATAGCCTGCGGGCGCGAATGATGATTTTGATACTGGCGCCAACGTTAATGATTGGTCTGCTGCTCAGTACCTTCTTCGTGGTGCACCGTTATAACGAATTACAACATCAGGTGCGCGATGCCGGATCGAACATTATCGAACCGCTGGCAGTCTCCAGCGAATACGGCATGACCTGGCACAATCGTGATGCGATTCGCGAGCTGGTCAGCCTGCTGCATCGTCGTCATTCCGATATTGTCCGTGCCATTACCGTTTTCGACAACAACAATCACATCTACGTCACTTCGAACAACAACCAAAATCTGGCGTTGTTGCAGAAAGAAGACATCTCGACGCTGGAAGAGGGTGTCTCCGTCGAGCGCCACGGCAATTTGATGGTGCTGCGAACCCCGATTATCTCCGAACGCTATTCCGTAGACGAACTGCCCGGAGAAGATGCCAAACCGGCGGGTAATCCGTTGGGGTATGTGGCTATTGAACTCGATCTGCAATCGGTGCGGCTGGAGCAGTACAAAGAGGTGTTTGTGGCCACTTTGCTCTTACTGTTTTGTTTGTGCATCGCCATGCTGTTTGCCTATCGTCTGATGCGCGACGTCACCGGGCCGATTCGTAACATGGTTTCCACCGTGGACCGCATTCGTCGCGGCCAACTCGACAGCCGCGTTGATGGCTACATGCTGGGCGAACTGAGCATCCTGAAAAACGGCATCAATGCCATGGCGATGTCGCTCACCGCTTATCACGAAGAGATGCAGCAGAATATCGATCAAGCCACCTACGATCTGCGTGAAACCCTGGAGCAGCTGGAGATTCAAAACGTCGAGCTGGATTTGGCGAAGAAGCGCGCCCAGGAAGCGGCGCGTATTAAATCAGAATTCCTCGCCAATATGTCGCATGAGTTACGAACACCGCTCAACGGAGTGATTGGCTTTACCCGTCAGATGCTGAAAACCGGACTGAGCACCAACCAGCGCGATTATATGAGTACCATTGAACGCTCGGCCAATAACCTGCTGAGCATCATCAACGATGTGCTGGATTTCTCAAAGCTCGAAGCCGGTAAACTGGTGCTGGAATCGATCCCCTTCCCGCTACGCGCCACGCTGGATGAAACGCTGGTGCTGCTGGCACCTTCGGCACATGACAAAGGACTCGAGATCACCGTTTGTCTGGAAAAACAGGTGCCGGATAATGTGATTGGCGACCCGCTACGTTTGCAGCAGATCATGATTAACCTGATTGGTAATGCCATTAAGTTTACTGAGCAGGGGCACATCGATTTGCGTGTTGAGCTGCGTAGCCTGAGCACCACGCGCGTTGAACTGGAAATTCAGGTACACGACACCGGCATTGGCATTTCTGAGCAGCAGCAGTCACAGCTGTTCCAGGCGTTTCGTCAGGCCGATGCGAGTATTTCCCGCCGCCACGGCGGCACTGGTTTGGGTCTGGTGATCACGCAAAAACTGGTGTCGGAGATGGGCGGAGAGATCGCGTTCCACAGCCGTCAGAATCAAGGATCCACTTTCTGGGTGCACGTTCATCTCGATCTCAATCCCAACGCGCCCCCCATTCCGCGTATGCTGGAAGATCTGCGCGCCATCCCGTTAGCCTATATCGAACCCCATGCCGCGGTGGCGAAAGCAGTGCAGGAGATGCTCAGCATCACGCCGCTGCAGGTTCAGCATTTCACTTCACTGGAAGCGCTGCCGGATACCCGCTTCCCGCTGTTGTTGATGGGATTGCCGGTGAACGATCCTCACCCCGCCACACTGCCAGATGCTTTAATTCAACGGCTGCGCGCCCATGCCGATTCGGTACTGCTGGCGCTGCCCAGCGAGATGATGCTGTTCGCCGACGATTTGCGCGCACGAGGCATCGCCGGCTGCATCGCCAAACCTGTCTCACTGACGCGCTTGTTGCCGATGCTGCTGGATTTGCACAGTTTGCATAATGATGCCTTACCGCACAGTACCCGTCAGCCGCTGACGGTGATGGCGGTGGATGACAATCCAGCCAATCTGAAGTTAATCGGTGCGCTGCTGGAGGAGCAGGTTCAGCACATCATTCTGTGCGACAACGCGGAACAGGCTATCCGCCAGGCGCGTTTACACAAGCTGGATGTGATTTTGATGGATATCCAGATGCCGGATATCGATGGCATTCGCGCCAGTGAAATTATCCGCAGCCTGCCGCTGCATGCCAATACCCCGATTGTCGCGGTGACCGCGCATGCGCTGGATGGCGAGCGCCAGCAGCTGATTGGCGCCGGGATGAATGATTATCTGGCGAAGCCGATAGACGAAGGCAAACTGAGCCAGCTGTTGCAGCGCTATGCCCCGAACCCCACGGCGGCATCCACACTACTGCCGGATGTTGCGCCGTCGCTCGACTGGGCGCTGGCACTGCGTCAGGCCGCCAACAAACCGGATCTGGCGCGCGATCTGCTGCAGATGCTGCTGGATTTCCTGCCGGAGGTGGAAGCGCGCGTGGAGGGTTCCATGGCCAGTAATGATGTTAATGGCCTACGCGAGATCATCCATAAGCTGCACGGCAGTGCCAGCTACAGCGGCGTGCCCAGACTGAAACAGCTGTGTCAGCAGCTGGAAAAGAGTCTGCATCAGGAGAGTGATATCGAAGCGCTGGAGCCGGAATTGCTGGAGTTGAGTGATGAGATGGCGAACGTGGCGCGTGAGGCCAGGAAAGTGTTGGGCGTGGGATAACGGAACGTTTCATGCCCTCTCTTAAGCACAAGAGAGCGCTAATCGAGCATGGTTAAAGAATGACTCGTCGTCTCAATCATCGCCACCAACGGTCACCTCGCCCAATAACGGGAGAGGGTTAGGATGAGAGGGGCGCGCCTGTAAGGCCTGCCCCACATTGTTCGCTGCCACGACATTGCGCGCGATCAGCCGCATCTATAAGGCCTGCCCTACCTTGATTGTTGCCGCCACATTGCGCGCGGTCAGTCGCACATTCTGCGCCGCATTGGCTAACGCATCCTCCAGTGAGCCAATGCTAAACAACACGCTGAATACCGCATCCAGCCCGTGCTGATGCACCACGCCAACATCTGCGGTTAAACTGCCCGCAATGCCAATCACCGGCTTGTTAAACTGCTTTGCCACCTTCGCCACACCAATCGGCACTTTGCCGTTAATGGTCTGGCTATCAATACGCCCTTCGCCGGTAATCACCAGATCGGCATCCTGCACCTGATCCGCTAACCCAAGGGCTTCCGTGACAATCTCAATACCGCGACGTAGCTCGGCCTGGCAAAACGCATGCAGTGCCGCGCCCATGCCCCCCGCCGCACCGCCGCCCGCAATGTGCAGCACATCAATATCTAAATCGCGATGGATAATCTCAGCATAATGCGCCAGCGCTTTATCCAGCTGCTGCACCAGTTCCGGCGTGGCCCCTTTTTGAGGACCAAAAATCGCCGAGGCGCCCTCTTCTCCGGTCAGGGGATTGGTGACATCGCAGGCCACTTCGATGCGGCACTGCTGAATACGTTTATCCAGCTGATCGATTTCAATCCGCGCCAGCTGCGGCAGTGCGCCGCCGCCAAAGGCAATCTCATTGCCCTGCTGGTCCAGCAAGCGAGCGCCCAGCGCCTGCATCATGCCGGATCCCCCATCGTTGGTGGCGCTACCGCCAATGCCAATAATGATGTGGTCAACACCGCGATCGAGCGCGTTTTTAATCAGCTCGCCAGTGCCATAAGAGTTGGTGATCAACGGGTCACGCTGCGCGGCCGGCACCAATTCCAGGCCGCTGGCTGCCGCCATTTCAATAAAGGCGCTGCGCTCATCACCCGATAATCCATAAAATGCCTCAACCGGCGCGCCGAGCGGTCCGGTCACGGTCAATCTGACAATACTTCCCTGCGTCGCCGCCACCATGGCTTCTACCGTGCCTTCGCCACCGTCGGCGACCGGTATTTTCACGTATTCGGCGTCGGGAAAAATTTCGCTAAATCCCGCTTCAATCGCCGCAGCCACTTCCAGGGCGGACAAACTCTCTTTATATGAATCCGGTGCGATGACAATTTTCATAGGCAATCCGAGCGCGATGGATGACGGAGTTCCGTCCTGCTAATGCAGTAAGCTGTCCGGCATCCGCAGACACCGGACAGGCAAACTACCGGGTGATCTCGACCTGAGCTAATTTTTCATAATAGCAAGCCAGCGCACTATGGTCAGATGTGCCCTTGCCGTCGACTTTCAGCGCTTGCATCATTTCCATCACCGCAGCCGTCAGCGGCAGATGCGCGCCAATGCCGTGTGAAGTGTCCAGCGCATTCGCTAAATCCTTGATGTGCAGATCGATGCGGAAGCCTGGCTTGAAGTTACGATCCAGCACCATTGGCGCTTTGGCATCGAGTACCGTGCTGCCTGCCAGCCCACCACGAATCGCCTGATAAACCAGTTCTGGGTTCACACCGGCTTTGGTTGCCAGCGACAGCGCTTCGGACATCGCCGCGATGTTCAGCGCCACAATCACCTGGTTCGCCAGCTTAGTGACGTTACCTGCACCGATATCGCCGGTGTGCACCACCGAACCGGCCATGGCTTTCATGATGTCATAGCACTGGTCGAATACCGCTTTATCGCCGCCAACCATCACAGACAGCGTGCCCTCAATCGCTTTTGGCTCGCCGCCGCTGACCGGCGCATCCAGCATCTTGATGCCTTTTTCTGCCAGCGCATCGTGCACTTCACGGCTGGCCAGCGGCGCAATCGAACTCATGTCGATCACAATCAGTCCAGGTTTCGCACCTTCGATAATCCCGTTGGCGCCGAGGCAAACCTCTTTCACCTGCGGTGAGTTCGGCACCATGGTGATCACCACATCAACCTGTTCGGCGACCTCTTTTGGCGTTTTCGCCACGGTAGCGCCCAGCTCCACCAGCTCGGCTTCATTGCTGACGTTGTGGTCACGTACCACCAGTGAATAACCGGCTTTCACCAGGTTTTTACTCATCGGTTTGCCCATAATACCGAGGCCGATAAATCCAATTTTCATTGCCTTTCCTCTTCGTCAGTTATTTCTTAAATTTGTCACACAGCGCCTGCGTGGCGTTGCGGAAAATACCGAGATCGCTGCCCACGGCAACGAATGTGGCGCCCCATTCGAGATAACGGCGCGCGTCGGCTTCCACCGGCGCCAGAATGCCGCTTGGCTTGCCCGCCGCTTTGGCACGTTCAAAGATGTGTTTGATTACTTTCAGCACTTCAGGATGTGCAGGCTGACCGAGATAGCCCATCGCCGCCGAGAGATCGCCCGGTCCGACAAAAATGCCATCCACGCCGTCAACGGCAGCAATCGCATCGATGTTATCCACCGCCTGCTGCGTTTCGATCTGCACCAGCACTGTGATGTTGTCATTGATGGTGGCGTTGTAATCCGGCAGCGTGCCGTACATATTGCTGCGATGCGAAACCGACACGCCGCGAATGCCTGCTGGCGGATAGCGCGTTGAGGCCACGGCGCGAATCGCCTCTTCCTCGGTCTCCACAAATGGCACCAGGAAGTTGTAGAAACCGATATCCAGCAGGCGTTTGATGATGATGGGTTCGTTGCACGGCGGACGCACCACCGGCGCACTGTGGCTGCCCTTCAGCGCCATCAACTGCGGGATAAAGGTGGTGATGTCGTTGGGCGCGTGTTCGCCATCCAGCACCAGCCAGTCAAAACCCGCCAGACCCAGAACTTCGGTGGAAATCGGGCTGGCAAGTGCGCACCAGCTACCAATCAGGGTTTCCCCTGCCTGCAAACGGCGACGAAAGTGGTTCGGCCAGGCATTGCTCATTGTCTTTACTCCTGTCTGTTACAACAGGCGCCCGCACGGGGCGCCGGAAACGTTAGCGCACCAGGCACGGACGCTTGTTATCGAATGTCCAGTTCGGCACGAGGTACTGCATCGCCTGCGCATCGTCGCGCGCGCCCAAACCGTGTTTCTGATACAGCGCATTGGCCTGCATGACCTGATCCATATCCAGCTCGACACCCAGACCCGGTTTTTGCGGTACCTGTACCATGCCGCCCTTGATCTGGAACGGCTCTTTGGTCAGGCGCTGATTGCCCTCCTGCCAGATCCAGTGAGTATCGATGGCGGTAATCGCGCCCGGCGCGGCAGCGGCGACATGTGTGAACATCGCCAGCGAAATATCGAAGTGGTTGTTAGAGTGCGAACCCCAGGTCAGGCCGAAGTCATGACACATCTGCGCCACGCGCACTGAACCTTGCATGGTCCAGAAGTGTGGATCCGCCAGCGGGATATCCACCGATTGCAGCGACAGCGTGTGGCCCATTTGACGCCAGTCAGTGGCGATCATGTTGGTGGCGGTCGGCAAGCCGGTTGCGCGACGGAATTCCGCCATCACTTCGCGGCCAGAGTAGCCCTGCTCGGCCCCGCATGGATCTTCTGCGTAGGCCAGCACGCCTTTGAGTTGTTTACCGAGCAGAATCGCCTCGTTCAACGACCAGGCACCGTTGGGATCGAGAGTGACGCGCGCCTGCGGGAAGCGTTTCGCCAGTGCCGTGACCGCTTCGGCCTCTTCGCCACCGCGCAGCACGCCGCCTTTCAGTTTGAAATCGTTGAAGCCATATTTTTCATAGGCAGCTTCCGCCAGACGCACCACGGTATCCGGCGTCAGTGCCTCTTCATGACGCAGGCGATACCAGTCGCACTTGTCTGTTTCCTGGCTCTGATAAGGCAGCGAGGTTTTCTTGCGGTCACCGACGTAGAACAGGTAACCCAGCATCTCCACGCGGTCACGCTGTTGGCCATCGCCGAGCAGCGAGGCAACGTTGACGCCCAGGTGTTGACCGAGCAGATCCAGCAGCGCCGCTTCAATGCCAGTCACCACATGGATGGTGGTACGCAGGTCGAAGGTCTGATTGCCGCGTCCGCTGGAATCGCGGTCGGCAAAAGTACTGCGAACCAGGTTAAGGATGTTTTTGTACTCACCCACGGTCTTCTGCACCACTAGCGCCGCCGCATCTTCCAGCGTCTGACGAATTTTCTCACCGCCGGGAATTTCACCCACGCCGGTGTGGCCCGCGTTATCCTTGATAATGACGATGTTACGGGTGAAGAACGGTGAATGGGCGCCGCTCAGATTCAGCAACATGCTGTCGTGACCGGCCACCGGAATGACCTGTAGCGATGTGATTTTTGGTGTCTGACTCATTTCCTGCTCCTTATGCATGACGGCGACCGAAGGCCGGACGCTTACGGTCGAATGACCAACCGGGAACCAGATACTGCATCGCCGTGGCGTCGTTACGCGCACCTGCCGGCAGAGATTTGTAGAGGGCATTGGCTTGATGCAGACGATCCCAATCCAGCTCGACGCCGAGGCCGGGCTTATCCGGTACGGCAATCTTGCCGTTGCGGATTTGCAGCGGCTCTTTGGTGAGGCGCTGATCGCCTTCCTGCCAAATCCAGTGGGTATCGATAGCCGTCGGTTTGCCCGGTGCGGCAGCGCCAACGTGGGTAAACATCGCCAGCGAAATATCGAAGTGGTTGTTAGAGTGGCAACCCCAGGTTAAGCCCCAGTCGTCGCACAGTTGCGCCACGCGCACCGCACCGCTCAGCGTCCAGAAGTGCGGATCGGCCAGCGGGATATCGACTGAGTTGAGCATCACCGCGTGATTCATCTCGCGCCAGTTGGTGGCAATCATATTGGTGGCGACCGGCAAGCCGGTGGCACGGCGGAACTCCGCCATCACTTCACGACCGGAATAGCCCTGTTCGGCACCGCATGGATCTTCAGCATAGGTCAGCACCTCGCCCATGCCTTTGCACAAGCCAATCGCTTCATCCAGCGTCCAGGCGCCGTTGGGATCAACGGTGATACGCGCATCCGGGAAACGCTTTTTCAGCGCGGCCGCGGATTCCATCTCCTGCTCGCCCGGCAATACGCCGCCTTTCAATTTGAAATCTTTGAAACCGTATTTGTCCTGGGCCGCTTCCGCCAGGCGCACCACCGCATCTGGCGTCAGTGCTTCCTGATGACGCAGGTGATACCAGTCATGGCTGGCGCCTTCGCCCGTCAGATACGGTAAATCGGTTTTGCGACGATCGCCGAGATAGAACAGATAACCGAGCACGGTGACTTCATCACGCTGTTGTCCCGGACCGAGCAACTCGGCTACCGGTACGCCCAGACATTGACCCAGCAAATCCAGCAGTGCCGCTTCCAGCGCCGCCACCGCATTGACACGCAGTTCGAAGGTCCAGGCACCTTTACCAAAGGTATCGAAATCCGCCGACTGATTGCCTTTGTGCACCTGCTGCACCAGGCGGTTCATGCGCGCCACCTGCTGGCCTTTGACCTGTGGAATCGCCTCCACCAGCGTTTGGTAGATCGTTTCGCCACCCGGCGCTTCACCGACGCCGGTATGACCATCACTGTCGGTCAGTACCACAATGTTGCGGGTGAAGCAGGCGTTGTGCGCTCCACCAATGTTCAGCAACATGCTGTCGTAACCGGCAACCGGAATCACCTGCATATCGGTGATCACCGGGCTACTTTGCGTATTCATAGTTCGTCCTTATGCTCGGTGTTTCAGTTCAATACGTTTGATATCACCCGTGATGAACAGGAAGCTAAACGCAGCGACGAAGGCGTGGATCCCGACATAAATCAGCGCACCTTCGAAAGAGCCAGAAGCGGCGATGATGTAACCGATAGCAATCGGCGTCACGATGCCGGAGAAGTTGCCGAACATGTTGAACAAGCCACCGCTCAATCCACTGATCTCTTTCGGTGCGGTATCCGCCATCACTGCCCAGCCCAGCGCACCAATACCTTTGCCGAAGAACGCCAGCGCCATAAAGAGCACCACTACCCACTCAGTTTCGGTGTAGTTACACATCACCATGCTGATAGAGAGCAGCATGCCAACCACGATGGGGGTCTTACGTGCAACGTTCAGCGAGCCAGTTTTGCGCATCAGATAATCGGAAATCACGCCACCTAACACACCACCGAGGAAGCCACAGATGGCCGGAATCGAGGCGATCATCCCCGCTTTAAGAATCGACATGCCGCGCGCCTGCACCAGATATACCGGGAACCAGGTAATAAAGAAGTAGGTCAGCGCGTTAACGCAATATTGTCCGAGATAGATACCCCACATCATGCGGGTCGAAAGCAGCTGTTTGATTTGATACCACTTCTCATCCCAGCTCACTTTGCGGTCGGCCTTTTTGGCATCCATATTGATCAGCGCGCCGCCCTGCTCCATGTACTCCAGCTCAGCTTTGTTCACACCCGGATGGTTGTTCGGATCGTGCATGAACTTCAGCCAGACGAAGCTGAGGATGATGCCCAGCCCACCCATAAACCAGAACACATGCGCCCAGCCCACTTCGGCCACCAGCCAGCCCATAATCGGGGCAAAAATCACCGTGGCGAAATACTGCGCCGAGTTGAAGATTGCCACGGCGGTGCCGCGCTCTTGTGCCGGGAACCAGGCCGCAACAATACGGCTGTTACCCGGGAAGGAAGGCGCTTCTGCCAGACCGACCATAAAGCGCAGCAGGAACAGTGAAACGACGATGCCGAAGCCGCTGAACAGGTCAACAAAGCCTTGCAGCAGGGTAAACAGCGACCAGAGGAAAATACTCCAGAAGTAAACGCGTTTTGAGCCAAAGCGGTCAAGCAGCCAGCCGCCAGGTATTTGTCCAATAACGTAAGCCCATGAGAAGGCGGAGAAGATATAGCCCAAACCGACCGAATCGAGGCCGATATCTTTAGACATCGCGGAACCGGCAATCGAAATGGTTGCACGGTCACCGTAGTTGAATGATGTGACGATAAATAACATCACCACAATCCAGTAACGGGCGTTGGTGCGTTTTTGCACCGCTTCCGCTGTCTGGCTGAAACTATTCATGATGCACTCCTGAAATATAGCGAACGCTACATTCACTCTGACTGCATACACATCGCGTTGGGTATCAGAATGATGTCGGGTTAAACACGGCGATTGTTGTTATGGCAAAACGATGATGCGTCGTGACGAATAACCAAACGTTGAAGAACGAGAATCAGTATAGGAACAGCCAAACCACGAGGCATTGGAAGAACGCATGATGATGAACATTGATTCATGCTGATTTTATGGCAATTGCACATATCCCTGCGGCGTAGCTCACGGAACCTGATTTTTCACCCGTAGATTGATTAAGAAGCAGCCAGCCAACGCGCGCTTTGTGAGTCTGTTCACTTGTATTTGGATAAACGAACCAAACTCAGGTAATAAAACCCCAAAAAGCCAGTCAGTTGCACAATGCGCAGGCCAATACCCCTGCATATACTGAGGCTGGCAAAAAATGATGACGTGACGGAAGCATTTACAACGCGCTGCCATGTACAGCGCGACGAACTGGAAGGTGAGCAATGAACCGACCGCTAACAGAGAAACCGCTTTATATAAAAGTACACGACGCCGACAACGTGGCGATCGTGGTGAATAATCAGGGTTTGCCTGCGGGTACCCGCTTTGAGGATGGCCTGCAGCTCACCGAACACGTGCCGCAAGGACATAAAGTAGCGCTGGTGGATATTCCTGAAAACGGCGTCATCCTGCGCTACGGCGAAGTGATTGGCACCGCCTTGCGCCCGATTGCACAGGGCAGCTGGATTGAAGAATCGCTGGTGGCGCTACCCGAAGCGCCTCCGCTTAACAGTTTGCCGCTGGCGAACAATGTTCCCCCTGATCTGCCACCGCTCGAGGGTTATACCTTTGAGGGTTATCGCAACGCCGATGGCAGCGTAGGAACACGCAATCTGCTCGGTATCACCACCAGCGTGCACTGTGTGGCTGGCGTCGTGGATTACGTGGTGCAAATGATCGAGCGCGATCTGCTGCCACGCTATCCCAACGTTGATGGCGTAGTGGCACTGAATCATCTTTATGGCTGTGGTGTGGCGATCAATGCGCCCGCTGCGGTGGTGCCGATCCGCACTATCCATAACCTCGCGCTGAACCCCAATTTTGGGGGCGAAGTGATGATCGTCAGTCTCGGCTGCGAGAAATTACAGCCGGAGCGTCTGCTGACCGGCACGCCGGATGTGCAGGCCATCTCGCTGGATGATCATGACATTGTGCGTTTGCAGGATGAACGGCATGTTGGTTTCGGCGCGATGGTGGATGAGATCCTTCAGGTCGCCGAACGTCATCTGAGAAAACTGAACCTGCGCCAGCGCGAGACATGCCCGGCATCAGAACTGGTGGTTGGCACGCAATGCGGCGGCAGCGATGCATTTTCCGGCGTGACGGCCAATCCGGCAGTCGGCTTTGCTTCTGATTTGCTGGTGCGCTGCGGCGCCACCGTGATGTTCTCCGAGGTCACCGAAGTACGCGATGCAATACATCTGCTGACGCCGCGCGTGGTCGATGAAAATGTGGGTAAACGCCTACTGGAAGAGATGGCGTGGTATGACGATTATCTTAGCCAGGGCCAAACCGACCGCAGCGCCAATCCCTCGCCAGGTAATAAGAAAGGCGGGCTGGCGAACGTGGTGGAGAAAGCGCTGGGATCGATTGCCAAATCAGGACGCAGTCCGATTGTAGAAGTGCTGTCACCCGGGCAGCGCCCGACTCAACGCGGTTTAATCTACGCGGCGACACCGGCCAGTGATTTTGTCTGCGGCACCCAGCAGATGGCGTCAGGTATTACCTTGCAGGTGTTTACTACTGGGCGCGGCACACCCTACGGTTTGGCTGCGATTCCGGTGATTAAAATGGCGACGCGCAATGCGCTGGCGGAGCGCTGGCACGATTTGATGGATATTAATGCAGGCACCATTGCGACGGGTGAAGAGAGTATCGAGCAGGTGGGCTGGCGGTTGTTTGAGTTGATACTGGAGATTGCCAGTGGTCGCAAACAAACCTGGTCTGATCGCTGGGGCATTCGCAATCAGCTGGCGGTGTTTAATCCGGCGCCGGTGACCTGAGTGCGATCTCACCCTCTCCCAACAAGGGAGAGAGTGCAATCTGGCGCGCCTGAAACATCATCATCTTATTTTCAGGCCGTTCAGATTACCGCTTGCCAAAGATGAAGCGAAGGCAGAATTAAAGCAGCTTACCCCAGCTCTCAACCCACGGCGTGGTCACTGACTCAGGCTCTGGATCTTCAGTGGCATCTACCAGCAGCACATCACCGATGCGTTTGGCGCTCTGCTCCTGCAAGGTGGCATCAAAGGTTTTTCCTGCACCGCAGAAGTTATCGTAGCTGCTATCACCCAATGCAATCACGCCGTAGCGAAGCTCTGGTTGATAACCCACTTCATCGCGTATCTGCACATACAAGCGGGCAATATTGTCCGGGAAGTCGCCCTGGCCGGTGGTGGAGGTGACAATCAGAATGACCTCCTTGCTGTAAGCCTGCCAATCCGCCAGTGACGCATCCTCAAAAACTTTCACTTCGTGGCCCTGCGCTTCCAGTACCGGCTGCGCTTCTTCCGCCACCAGCAATGCATTGCCGTAAACCGTACCTGTAAAAATGCCAATCTTTGCCATCTTGCCGCTCCTTTATTCTGTTGGCTTATCCTGGACTGCCTCGTCGGCAAACTCAACCCTGGGAACCTCAGGGATCTGATCCTGCCAGCCAAACTGTTGCAGCATGCCTTGCCAGACGCGATCAAGCCCGGCGCGAATCACCAGAGGTTCTCCGGTGACCGGATGCGTCAGACTCAGCGCACTGGCATGCAGCATCAATCGATTCATACCAAAGTGCTCTGCTGCACCCCGGTTCTGCCGCAAATCACCATGGGCGCTGTCACCAATAATTGGATGACGTAGATGCACCATATGACGACGCAGCTGATGTTTGCGGCCGGTATGCGGCGACATCTCCACCAGGGTATAACGCGCGCTGTCGTAACGGCTGATCGCCACAGGCATTTCGACC
Organism: Pantoea folii; assembly: GCF_056678875.1. Taxonomy (NCBI): domain Bacteria; kingdom Pseudomonadati; phylum Pseudomonadota; class Gammaproteobacteria; order Enterobacterales; family Erwiniaceae; genus Pantoea; species Pantoea folii. Next base: position 53,292 of record NZ_JBWXON010000027.1, read on the forward strand.
TGCGCCAGTGAGCGATAGTCGGTGACGGCTTCCTGTGCAGTACGTTCCTGAGTGGCGAACTTATCGGCGATCTTATCCAGCTCTTCGACCAACGGATAATCGAGCGTCGCGCTGCCATCCAGCCAACCGCGCACCACTGCGTGATAGGTCTTCTGCATTTTATGCTGCTCGAACTGCTGTGACAGCAAATGCGCCACTTCGCTGGAGAGCGCCATTAACAGTACGCCGGAGGTGGGACGATCGAGGCGATGCACGGTAAATACGTGCTGACCAATTTGATCGCGTACCGTTTGCATCACCACCACTTTTTCGTCGCGATCGAGCCAGCTACGATGCACCAGCCAACCAGACGGTTTATTGACGGCGACCAGCCATTCATCTTGATAAAGGATTTCCAGCATTAAGAGGTCGGGTCCTGAAAAAGCGCATCAAACTGGCCTAATGTCAGCAACAGGACCGCATGGCCGGGTGTGGTGGCAGGTAACGCCACTTCATAGTAAGGCGTGACAGAGAAATTTTGCGGAAGCGGCACTCCGGCTTCGATTAACGCATGGAAACGTGGGATGAGTACCCACTGCAGCCACTCCAGCGGCTCCATGGTATTGAGGCAAAAAGGCTCGGTGCTGGCGAAGGCTGCCGGCTCAGGGGATTGCGTCTGCCAGTGGCCGTGTTCGCGCATCACCGCTTCGATCTGCTGCAGCTGTTGAATAATCATTTGCGACGACATACGCCACCTCCAGAGAAAAATTGGGCGGCAAGCATACCATTAGTCGTTCAACGTGCAAAAAAGGCATAAAAAAAGGGAGCACTGTGATTACAGTGCTCCCGGTTTCGTTCGCAGCATTCCCGCCACCGCTGTGCTCCCTGCTCATCCATGACAACTTGTCCTCTGCTTTCCATTGCCTGTCATCGTGACAGTTATCCTTAGCATCCTGGCCCACCACCATCCACGTGGCTCTCATTCTCCGTCCTGGAGGTGTCCCTGACTCAATCCTGAGTGTCCTGCTTCATCCTGAAGCCTTCCATGTGCCGTAAACTCCGTTACGTTCCTGCCTCCTGGCTGACATTCTCCTGAACGTCTCTTTATCCCCAGCATCCTGCCAGTGGTGACTATTCTGTCAGAAACCATCGTAATAACAAGTTAGTAAGACGCGTTAATAGATTTCTCACACTACTAATTTTAAGAGTGATGCCATAAGCTTATGATTCACAATATTTTTACATCTTTGTTTTCCGGATAGCTGCAAGATGATCTAGCGATCTCTCACACCTGATGTGAGAGATCTCTTACAAACCTAACCTGTGAAATCTGCTAATCAGGCTTTAACCGGTTGTAAATCATTAAGAAATGTCTGAATGCTTGCCGCCAGCACCTGACGCTTTTTACTACCAGGCTGTTCCAGAATCACTTCACCGGAAAGATTACACAGAGCAATCACATCCTGCTCCGATTCAGTAGTCGCAATAAATAATGTTGGACTCTGTTTTAAGCGGCGCTTCATGACCAGATGGCCAATCAGATTCTCCTGCAAGCGGGTAAAGTCTGATTCGCTCCACACCTGTAACAACGTTATCGGCTGCTGTTGAAAGGTTGCGGTCATATCGCCGGCAAACTGCGAGGTGTAAAAAGCACTGATTTCCGATTGCAACTGAATATCCAGTGCCCGCTCGACGGCTTCCAGCGTGGCTGGCAAGGTGAAGGGCTGTGGTTGCCACAGCACACAATCATCCAGCGTGCTGACAATACAAGGGGATGGCACACCCAGCAGATCCGAACTGGCGGGCAGATGTCCAGCCTGCTGCTGCCAATGTTGCACATAACGGGCGGTAAACTCACGCAGGGCATCTGCGGTTTGCTGCATCATTCTTCTTCTCGCTTGTGATCGGTTACACTTAGCCACTTTGATGGAATTTAGTGGTAACCGATATGTCTTCTGAAAACCGCGATCAGGCGTTAAGCGGCCTGACGTTAGGTAAGCCCACGGCTTATGTTGATCGCTACGATAACACGCTGCTGCAATCGGTGCCGCGCAGCCTGAATCGCGAACCGCTGGGGCTCTACCCGGATAATCTGCCGTTCCAGGGCGCAGATATCTGGACGCTGTACGAACTCTCCTGGCTCAACAGCAAAGGCGTGCCGCAGGTGGCGGTAGGCGAAGTGGTACTGCGCGCGGACAGCGAAAACCTGATCGAGTCCAAGAGCTTTAAGCTCTATCTTAACAGTTTTAACCAGACGCGTTTCGCTGACTGGGGCGAAGTGCGCCAGACACTCGAGCGCGATTTGCGCGCCTGCGCCAATGGCGAGGTCAGCGTGGCGCTGTTCCGTCTGGGCGAAGTGGAAGGACAGCCGATCGGCCATTTCAATGGCGATGTCATTGACGAGCAGGATATCGAGATTCACGACTATGCTTTTAACGCCGATTATTTAGTGCAGGCTGCGGGCAGTGAAGTTGTGGAAGAAACGCTGGTGAGCCATTTGCTGAAATCCAACTGTCTGATCACCCATCAGCCCGATTGGGGCTCTGTGATGATTCGCTACAAAGGCCCACGTATCGATCGTGAAGCCCTGCTGCGTTACCTGATCTCATTCCGTCAGCACAATGAATTCCATGAACAGTGTGTTGAGCGCATTTTCAACGACATTCAACGCTTTTGCCGACCAGAAGCCCTGACTGTATATGCACGTTATACGCGCCGTGGTGGACTGGATATTAATCCGTGGCGCAGCAACGTCCCCTTCTCTCCAGGGTTTTCCCGCCTGGTCCGTCAGTAACAGATTGCGAGACGCCTCGCAGGCCGCAGCACGGATGCGCGGTTCCACTTGAGCATTCACTGCGGACAACGTTACTCTGTCAAAGGCGCTAAGGTCTAAACCTGCGTCCCGAAGGATTTTCGTCACTGCGTTCAGCAAGTTAAGCGCAGCGTCACCCGCCACGCATTTGCGTGTAAAGGAGTTCTCTTGATTACACATATCAGCCCGCTTGGCTCAATGGATCTGCTCTCCCAGTTGGAAGTCGACATGCTGAAGCAAACGGCCAGCAGCGACCTTTACCAGCTTTTTCGCAACTGCTCACTCGCGGTGCTCAACTCCGGCAGCCAGACCGACAGTAGTCAGGAACTGCTCTCCCGTTTTGAAAATTTCGACATCAACGTGCTGCGCCGTGAACGCGGCGTCAAACTCGAACTGATTAATCCTCCGGAAGAAGCCTTTGTTGATGGCCGTATTATCCGCTCATTGCAGGCCAACCTGTTTGCCGTGTTGCGCGATATTCTGTTTGTGAATGGACAGCTTGAGCGCAGCGATCAGAAAAACGCTGATGATTCCGCTCACATCACGAATCAGGTGTTTTCGATTCTGCGTAACGCACGTGCGCTGCATATTGGCGAATATCCCAACACCGTGGTGTGCTGGGGGGGTCACTCGATTAACGCGGTGGAGTATCAGTATTGCCGCAATGTCGGTACGCAAATGGGCCTGCGTGAACTCAACATCTGCACCGGCTGTGGGCCTGGTGTGATGGAAGCGCCGATGAAAGGTGCCGCGGTGGGTCATGCCCAGCAGCGCTATCATGACAGCCGTTTCATTGGCCTGACCGAACCGTCAATTATCGCGGCTGAGCCACCAAATCCGCTGGTGAATGAACTGATCATCATGCCAGATATCGAAAAGCGTCTTGAGGCGTTTGTGCGTATTGCGCATGGCATCGTGATCTTCCCGGGTGGTGTTGGCACCGCAGAAGAGTTGCTGTATCTGTTGGGGATTCTGATGAATCCACACAACAGCGATCAGGTTCTGCCGCTGATTCTCACCGGCCCGAAAGAGAGCGCCGACTACTTCCGCGTTCTGGATGATTTCATTGTTAATACGCTGGGTGAAACCGCGCGTAAGCACTACAAGATCATCATTGATGATGCTGCTGAAGTGGCGCGCCTGATGAAGAAAGCCATGCCGCAGGTGAAAGAGTATCGCCGCGAAACTGGCGATGCCTACAGCTTTAACTGGTCGATTCGCATCGCGCCAGAGTTGCAGGTACCGTTTGTACCGACGCACGAAAACATGGCTAACTTGAAGCTGTTCCCGAACCAGCCAGCAGAAAAACTGGCTGCTGATTTGCGTCGCGCTTTCTCTGGTATTGTTGCCGGCAACGTTAAGGAGGTCGGCATTCGCGAAATCCGCGAGAAGGGGCCTTACAAACTGCACGGCGACGCCGACATTATGCTTCGCATGGATGAACTGCTGCAGGGCTTCGTCGCCCAGCAGCGTATGAAGTTACCAGGCAGCGCCTACATCCCCTGCTACGAAATCATTAAATAACCCATCAGGAAGGCAGCCTGCGGGCTGCCATTATCACTATGTCGTTTCATCTTCTGATTATTGATGCGCTGAACCTGATCCGCCGTTTGCATGCCGTGCAAGGCACGCCCTGCCGCGAAGCCTGCGTTGCCGCGCTGCATCAGCTTTTAGGCCACACGCAACCGACGCACGTCGTGGCGGTATTCGATAGCCACGATCGTCATCCTGGCTGGCGGCATCAGCTGCTGCCCGATTACAAAGCGGGCCGCCCACCGATGCCGGATGATTTGCAGACGGAGATGCCCGTTATCCAGCAGGCCTTTGAGGCTGTCGGCGTGCGTTGCTGGGTCGCCGATCTCGATGAAGCTGACGATCTCGCTGCCACGCTGGCGGTGAAAATGGCCGATGCCGGACATCAGGCAACTATCGTCTCCACCGACAAAGGTTATTGCCAGCTTTTAGCGCCGAATATCCGCATCCGTGATTATTTCCAGAAACGCTGGCTGGACGTGCCTTTCATTGAGCACGAGTTTGGCGTCACGCCCGCGCAATTACCCGATTACTGGGGACTGTGCGGCATTAGCAGCAGCAAAATCCCCGGCGTTACCGGCATCGGTCCCAAAAGCGCCCGCGATTTACTCACGCAGTTCGGCACCCTGGAAGCTCTTTATCAGCAGTTCGATCAGGTTCCGGAAAAGTGGCAAAAGAAATTGCGCGATCACCAGCAGATAGCAGAGATTTGCCGCCAGGTCTCAACGTTAAAACGCGATTTGGTTCTGCAGGGGAATTTAAATACCTTGCGGTATAAGCCGTGAATGGCAGGTGCAGCGCCCTCTGCCACATAAACACGCGAATCTCTTGATAGGTGATAGGTGATAGGTGATAGGTGATAGGTGATAGGTGATAGGTGCAAAAAATTGCACTGCGACGAACTTAACCCGAGAGATCCTGCGAAATAATTTGTGCTACAGCAAGGCGGCAAGTGCGTGAATCCCCGGGAGCATACGCCAGTATGTGACCGGGGCGAACAAGCGCAGCCAACGCCGCTGTAGTGCAAAGTATGAAGCAGGATCGGCAAGTTTATTAAGTCCCCAGAGACATACATCAGTATGTGACTGGGGCGTATAAACGTAGCCAACGCACCTGTGGCGCGAAGTATGACGGGAAATTTAGCGTTCGTCGCGACGGCCGCCTACAGCCGCCCAAAGCCGGCGCACATGTACAGTAATCTCTTCCCGATCGTGATACAGCTGGCGCGCCTGAATCTGGGCATTCACGCCCTTCTCTTTCAATGCCGCATCCATCATGGCCAGATTTTGCGTCACTTCTTCATAACGCTTTTTCATCGGCAGCTTGAGGTTGAAAATCGCCTCACGGCACCAGCCGTTGACCAGCCACTCCGTCATCAAACTGGCGACGCGAACGGGTTTTTCCACCATGTCACACACCAGCCAACTAATGTTATTGCGCGATGGGCGGTATTTGAAACCGTCTTCACGGCAGTGCGTGACTTGCCCGGTATCCATGAGGCTGGGCGCCATCGGGCCGTTATCTACGGCGTACACCCACATGCTGCGTTTAACCAGCTGATAGGTCCAGCCGCCAGGACACGCGCCAAGATCCACGGCATACATGCCGCTGCCCAGGCGCTCATCCCACTCATCGGCCGGGATGAAGACGTGAAACGCCTCTTCCAGCTTCAGCGTTGAACGGCTTGGCGCATCCGACGGGAACTTGAGGCGCGGGATGCCCATATAGAATGGTGAGTTGTTCTCTGGCAGCGAGTAACCGACATAGCAGGTACCCGGTGCAATAAAGAACACATGCACCACCGGGCGTTTCGGCGATTCGTAGTTGAGCAGGATTTTGCTCTCACGCAGGCTGGCGCGCAGCGGTACGGTTAACTTACGACAGAACCTGGTCAGTTCTTTCGCTTCATTGGTATCCGGCACTTCGACACGCAGCTCGCCGCCCTTCTCCACCACACCGGTTAGCATGCCGACAATCGGGGTAATACGATCTTCTGGCGGCAAATCGCGCAGCAGTTCGCCCACCACCAGCATCTGACGGGCAAAAATCAGCTCGGCAAACGGCAGCGTTTGAATCAGCTTTTCAGCATCTTCCTGCTGATAGCACTCATAGAGCACGTAACCAGAATCATCTTTGACACGGGCAAAACCGTAAACTTCACGTTCAGCGGCTTTGGCGCTGATCTCTGCCGCACACTCTTTCTCAAAGCCAGGACGGCAATAGAGTAAAACTTTATTCATGGCGATCCGCCTTTCGTTTAAGACGCAATGCGCCAATCAACATCAAGAACCAGCCAATCAGGAAGAACAACCCTCCCACTGGCGTAACAAAAACCCAAAACTTCAAGTGCGACAACGCTAAACAATACAGGCTGCCACTGAACAACACGGTGCCAAGCGCCAGCGCAGCGCTGCTCCAGTAAAACCAGATATTGGCGCGACGCAGCATGGCCGCACCCAAACCAATCACCGCCAATGTGTGATAGGCCTGATATTCAAGACCGGTATGGATCCACGCCATTTCGGCCGGGCCGAGCGATTTGCTCAGCACGTGTGCCCCAAAAGCACCAAAGGCCACCAGCAGAAATCCGCTGATGGCGGCAAACACAAACATGGCACGACTGGACATTCATTGTTCCTCAGGATGACACTGCACATCACTGTGCAGCACTCAACGCGTTAGTGATCGTAGCGAAAGCGGAATTTTTCTTGTTCAGCTGCGGCTTTTTCCAGGATCCACTGACGAAAGGCGGCTATTTTACCCAGTTCTGCCTGGCTGTCATGACAAACCAGATAAAAAGCGTTTTTACTGACTAACACGTCATTAAATGGACAGACCAGCCGTCCAGCTTCAATTTCACTCTGCGCCATCACATTATTAGCCAGCGCCACGCCCTGGCCGTGAATCGCCGCCTGCAGCACCATCGCGCTATGGCTGAAGATCGGCCCCTGCTGCACATTAATGTGCTGCAATCCTAGCTGACGGATATAGGATTGCCAGTCGCGGCGCGAAGCATCATGCAGCAGCGTAAAGTGTGCCAGATCGGCGGGCGTTTTAAGCGGATGGTCGCCAGTCAGAAACATGGGCGAGCAGACCGGCAGCAAATATTCGGCATACAGTTTCTCAACCCGCAGACCCGGCCAGTTACCGCGCCCATAGAAAATCGCCACATCAACATCATCGGCCAGTTTCTCTTCATCACGGTCCACCGCCTGAATACGCACATCGATGCCCGGATAAGCCATATTAAAGCTGGAAAGACGGGGTACCAGCCATTGAATGGCAAAGCTGGGCAACAGACTGACGGTTAAGGCACCCTTCGCGCTGCGCGCCTGAAGTTTACGCGTCGCATCGTTGATAGCCGAGAAGATCTCTTTAATATCCAGATAGTAGCTTTGACCTTCTTCTGTCAGTAAAAGCGAACGATTCCTCCGTCGAAATAGCTTAAGACCGAGGAAATCTTCCAGAGATTTAATCTGGTGGCTAACAGCTGCCTGGGTGACAAACAGCTCTTCAGCGGCTTTAGTAAAGCTTAAATGGCGGGCTGCAGCATCGAAGACGCGTAAAGCATTAAGCGGTGGAAGGCGTTTAGACATGGTTTTCCATCAGCGGATTCACAAGGTAACAGTCCGACTTATACAAGGTCGTTACGTATTAGTTATTTTAATCCGAGACATTATAATTTGTCCGTTGAGGAAGCTCCAGCAAATACCTATAGTTGCCGCACTTCCTGAGCCGGAACGAAAAGATTTCTGGAAACGTGCGAGAGATCGCAGACTTTTGGAGAGCTTTTGGCTTGTGGTCGTGATGTTGTGTTTGCATTTTGATCTGACGATTGCAGATCAAGCTTTTAATTCCTGTAGATTTACCCTGTCTGTCCAAGTGATTTTATGCAGCACCGCAAATTGCGGTGCTTTTTTTTGTCCTACACATCCCTGTGTACCCCTTTCGGGCCGTCACTGAAGCGACGTAAAAATTTCTCCGGGAAATTTTTGGCTTGCTGCTTACTGCCCCATCTCAACCATCTCTTTCACATCTGTACGATTGATCTGCTGCTCGTTGCCATTGGCATCTTTATAACTGATCATACCGGTTTCATCGTCAACTTTCGGTTTCCCGTCCGCTACAATGGTGCGACCATCATTGGTATGCATGACATAATTGCTGGAACAAGCAGCCAGGGTAAAGGCCATGGTACACACGGCCAGCACTGCGGCGAGTTTTTTCATCTTCTATCTCCTTGCAGATTGATTGCATTAAACCACCCGCAAGCGCTGACCAGAGTCAGCAAAAAGTGAAATCGACTGGTAAAGGTCGATTCGTTATGCGGGTTGCGGTTCAAACCTTGCAATAAATAGCATAACGCGCTTTTCCAGCTTTGCCAGCGAATCGGCCGGGTTTCAGCCTGGTCCTAAAATTGAATACAGTGGGTTTCGTATGACCATCTTCTCCCCAACCGCCTTCCGTGCGCAGTTTCCGGCATTAAGCGATGCGGGCGTTTATCTTGATAGCGCAGCCACTGCCCTGAAGCCTCAGGCTGTGATCGACGCCACATCGCAGTTCTATAGCTTGAGCGCAGGCACCGTGCATCGCAGCCAGTTCAAATCAGCACGCGACCTGACAGAGAAGTATGAACAGGCGCGCGGCCGGGTGGCCAAATGGCTGCACGCGGGCGATGACCGTCAGATTGTCTGGACGCGTGGCACCACGGAGGCCATCAATCTGGTGGCGCACAGCTGGCTGGCACCGCGCTTACAACCTGGCGATGAAATCGTAGTCAGCGAAGCCGAGCATCACGCCAATCTGGTGCCGTGGTTAAAGGTGGCACAAGCCGCAGGCGCGAAAGTGGTGAAATGGCCGATTGGCGCGGATCGTCTGCCCGATATTCGTCTACTGCCTGATTTGCTAAACGCACGCACTAAGCTGCTGGCGATTGGGCAGATGTCGAATGTCACCGGTGGCTGTCCGGATCTGGCACAGGCGATTACCCTGGCACATCATGTTGGCGCCAAAGTGATGGTAGATGGCGCACAGGGCGTGGTGCACGCGCCCCCCAGCGTTCAGGCGCTGGACATCGACTTTTACGCCTTCTCCGCGCACAAGCTGTATGGCCCAATGGGGATTGGTGCGCTGTACGGCAAAGCCGAGCTGCTGGAAGAGATGGATGCGTGGCAAGGCGGCGGCAAGATGTTAACGCACGTCGACTTTAATGGCTTCACGCAGCAGGCGGTACCGTGGCGATTTGAAGCCGGCACGCCCAATGTCGCGGGCGTGGTGGGCCTGAGCGCGGCGCTGGAATGGCTGTCGCATCACCACGCTGAAAAAGCAGAGATGTGGAGCCAGCAACTGGCCAGCCTCGCCGAAGAGCAATTAGGCGAGATTCCCGGCTTTCGCAGTTTCCGTTGTGGTAATGCCAGTTTGCTGGCGTTTGATATCGCGGACATTCATCACAGCGATATTGTCACTCTGCTGGCAGAGCAGGATATTGCGCTGCGTGCCGGACAGCACTGTGCACAGCCATTAATGGCGGCACTGGGTGTTAGCGGCACCCTGCGCGTATCATTCGCCCCCTATAATAATTTGCAGGACGTGGATGCGCTGGTGCGCGCCATGCATCATGCCGTAGACCTGTTGAGTGAATAACGTTATGACCACCCTGATCGGCCCACATCCGTTTGGCGATGTGATTACTGAAGCCAGCCTGACCGAAAAATTTTCCCATTTTCATCAGTGGGAAGATCGCTATCGCCAGCTGATCCAGCTCAGCCGCCAGTTACCCGCTCTGGAAGATGACGTGAAGACGGCAGAGATTGAGCTGAGCGGTTGCGAAAATCGTGTCTGGCTGAGCAGCCAACGGCTACCCAACGGCAAACTTCACTTTTACGGCGACAGTGAAGGCCGCATCGTGCGCGGTTTGCTGGCGGTGCTGTTGACGGCGGTGGAAGGCAAAACGCCAGCCGATCTGTTAGCACAAGATCCGCTGGCGTTGTTTGATACTTTAGGCCTGCGTGCGCAGCTTAGCGCCTCACGCAGCAGTGGCTTAAAAGCGTTGGCAGATGCAGTGCAGCGCCACGCGCGCGCGCATCAAGCAGCCTGACGCGCCGCGCGTGCGAGGAATTTCTTCAACGCGTGCGACACCGCGATAAACCCGAAAGTGGCGGTCACCATGGTGGCCGCACCGAAGCCCGCCGCACAATCCATACGTTTCGGGCCTTCTGCGGTGCTTTTGGAAGTACAAACACTGCCATCCAGCTGAGGATAAACCAGCGCCTCAGTGGAAAACACGCAATCAATCCCTAACTTGCCTTTGCTGTTCTTCACCACACCAAAGTCGCCTTTCAAGCGCTCACGCAGTTTTGCCGCCAGCGGATCCTGAATAGTTTTGGCTAAATCGCTGACCTGAATCTGCGTCGGATCGATTTGCCCGCCCGCACCGCCGGTAGTGATCAGCGGGATTTTGTTACGACGACACCAGGCAATCAGCGCGGCTTTCGGGCGCACACTGTCGATCGCATCAATCACGTAATCAAAACCGGCTGACAGCATTTCAGCGGTGTTATCCGGCGTGATGAAATCATCAATGCAGATCACTTCGCACTCAGGATTAATGGCACGAATACGCTCCGCCATCACCTCGGTTTTCGCCTGTCCCACTTTGCCTTGCAGGGCATGGATCTGGCGATTGGTATTGGTAATGCAGACGTCGTCCATATCGATCAGCGTGATTTTACCAATCCCGGTGCGCGCTAACGCTTCGGCGGACCACGAACCGACACCGCCGATACCAATCACACAAAAATGGGCGTCGGCAAAACGCTGCAGCGCCTCTTCCCCATACAGACGTGCCGTACCGCCAAAACGTTGCCGCCAGGCATCGCTGACTACTTTCATATCAAACCTTTTGATGCGGTGCGCATGAATACGCACCCTACAGAAACAGTGATGGACGCATTGGATCGCGAAGACTGGCGACCCATGGCAAATCAGCTGAATACTCCCGCTGATTTGCCGCAGGGAAGAATATCAATTCGCCCCGATAATCAGTGAACCATTATTGCCATTTTGCGGATTGCTGAACAGCGGCTGTCCTGCACCTGGCGCGGCTTTCAGCACCCAAACGCGGCCATAGTGATTATAAAATCCGGCAAGATGCGCAGCATCTGGACCCACACCCTGATAGATGTCGAAGTGCTGACCTTTGATCGCCCCACCCACATCCAGTGCCACCATCAGGCGCATCTCATACTTGCCGTTAAATTTGCCCTTCTCGTTCAACTGCGGCACTTCGGCTAACAGCGCCGTACCTGCGGGAATCAATGAACGATCGGATGCGACTGACGCTTTGGCAATCAAAGGCACTGCGCTGGCACCGCGCACCGGCACATACTCTTCTGGCTTAAAGAACACGAAGGATTGGTTGGTTTCCAGCACGTCACGCACCTGATCCGGCGTATGTTCCTGTGCCCACTGGCGAATCGCCTGCATCGACATATCTTCGCGCTTCACTTCACCACGATCGATCAGTTCTTTGCCGATACTGTGATAGGCCCAGCCATTTTTGCCGCCGTAGCCGAAGAAGCGCAGCGGGCGACCGTCGCCGAAATCAACGTAGCCGCTACCCTGCACGTCCATCATAAAGTTGTCGATCAGCGAGTTGCTCCAGGCAATCACGTAACGATCGTCAAGTCCGCCACTATATATAGAAGCACGGCTCGGCAGCTTCTGACCGCGCGTGCGCGGTGGCATGCGATAAATGGGATACTGGAACTCACCCTGACGCGTGTAGCGCGCTTCCACCACAGGGGTGTAGTAGCCAGTAAACTGCACGTTACCGTAATTATCGGTGCCCTCCATCTGATAAGCGTTAAGTCCAAACTTACTCAACTGACGGGTATCGGCACCGGAGAGCAGCCAGTTCTGAATAGCGCTGTAAGTGCCAGTGTTGCGGCTGTATAAGCCGCTGGAGGCACTCTGAATCTGCTGAATCTGCACACCAAAATCTCTGCCATTCACCGGGCGCCCTTTGGCATTCGGTTCATTGACCAGCCCAAGCGGTTGCTCCAGCTTGCCATCAATATATTGCTGACCACGGTCAGTCGGTTTAGAACTACAGCCTGCTAACAGCGCGAGAAACGCGCCAGTAAGTGCATACTTCGCCCAATGTCCTTTCATCACTTTCTCTTTTTCTCGGTTGTTTGCACCGCGACGATAGCAAAGGGGCAGAGAGAATGAAATCCGCCACGAGTTACCGCGCTCACATCTGTACAATTAATCGCCCAATGGCACTATTAATCACCAACTGGCTGTAAATTTAAGGCTTTAACACAAAAAGGGGTTGCATCGCCGCGCGTCGAGAGTATAGTGCGCATCCACGGACGCGGGGTGGAGCAGCCTGGTAGCTCGTCGGGCTCATAACCCGAAGGTCGTCGGTTCGAATCCGGCCCCCGC